>CADBFX010000005.1 GCA_902794125.1 uncultured Elusimicrobium sp.
TAACACCTACCGCAACGAAGGGCTTCCGCCCGGACCTATTTGCAATCCGGGGTATGAATCAATTAAAGGCGTGCTCAACCCGGAGCCGAATTTTGAAGCTTTGTATTTCGTGGCGGAAACCGGCGGGCGGCACGTATTCTCCAAAACCTTTGACGAACATCGCCGCAACATAAAAAGAATTAGAGGGAAGTAATTTCCTTTGGACGGGGTGTTTTATAATATAACACTCGCAATGAATTGACCACCGCCAGTAGCGATACACCTACATCTGCAAATACCGCCATCCACAACGTAGCCATTCCAAAAACTCCCAAGGCAAGCACTATTATTTTTATTCCGAACGCTAAACAAATGTTTTGTTTTACAACACGCAAACAATGCTTGGCGACGCGGATTGCCGTGACAATTTTCCCCGGATCGTCCGTCATGAGTACCACATCGGCTGCTTCAATAGCCGCCTCACTGCCTAGACCACCCATGGCTATTGATACATCTGCCCTTGCAAGTACCGGGGCATCGTTAATGCCATCTCCCACAAAACCCGTAAAATACCCGTTGGGCTCGCTGGCAATAATTTCTTCCAGCCGAGTTACTTTTTCCCCGGGCAATAAGCCGCCGTATCCTTGCGTAATACCTAGTTCATGTGCCGTTTTGATAACCGCCCCTTCCGTGTCTCCGCTCAAAAGAACAATTTGCCGCACTAGCCCATCTTGCAATTGTTGGATGGCTTGTAAGGCGGTTGGTTTCAATTGATCTCCCAATAAAATAACCCCTTTAAAAACTTGTTCATACGCAACATACACACATGTTCCCGCCGGAGGAGGAATGGGAACAGCAATTTGTAACCGCTCCAATAAGTGCCGGCTCCCCGCCACAATTGGCCCGGCGACTACCCCCTCTCCCGGGAATTCTTGCTGTAAAGAAATATCCGGATTTAAGATAGCACCGTCTGCTGCGTGTACCACCGCTTTGGCAATCGGGTGATTTGAATATAACTCGGCTTGAGCCGCCCAATCTAACAGTTTGCGTCCGTCAACCCCCGGTTGTGGACGCACCTCCGTCACCTTAAAAACGCCTTCTGTAAGCGTTCCTGTTTTATCAAAAGCCAACGTAGCCAAGCGGGTTAATTTCTCTAAATAACTACTTCCCTTGATTAACACGCCTTGTTTGGCCAAATTCCCCAGTCCGCTAAAAAACCCTAACGGCACCGATAACACAAATGCGCACGGGCAAGAAAGCACCAAAAACACTAAGGCGCGATATCCCCATTCTCTCAAAGTAGCCGACGGCCAAATAATCGGCGGGATAAACGCCACTAATACTGCCGCTAAGACAATAATCGGAGTGTAAATGCGGGAAAAACGCGTAATAAAATTTTCGGTGACTGATTTTTTCTCCGCCGCGTGTTCGGTAAGTTCCACGATTTTGGCGATGGCAGAATCTTGGTAAATTTTTTGAACTTTAATGGAAAGGGGGCCATCCACTACCACCGTACCCGCCCACACTTCATCGTCCGGTTTTACGGTTACGGGTTGATGTTCCCCCGTCAATGCCGACAGATCCACTTGCGAAGTACCGCCAATTACTTTTCCATCTAATGCGATACGCTCCCCTGGTTTTACAATTAATACCTCTCCTATCCGCACAGTTTCAGGAGCTACGGTACTTATGTGTCCTTCTCGCTGCACCTGCACGGTTTGCGGCCGTAAAGACAAAACTCCTTCAATACTGCGGCGGGAATCATCTACCGCACGATCCTGTAACAATTCTCCCGTTTGATAAAAAAGCATCACACACACAGCTTCCGGGTAATCTCCGATAGCAAAAGCTCCCAGCGTGGCAATAGTCATTAAAAAATTTTCATCAAATAGTTGGCCTTTACGAAGGTTTTGAAAGGAACGGACTAAAACATTTCCCCCACATAATAGATAAGCCGCCACATAAAGCCATATTCCCACATTGTAGGCCGCCGGCAACACCCAGGCCAGCACGCCAATAAAAGCCGCCAATAGCAATCGTTCCCAAGAGGGCTCTTGCCAAAAGCGGCTTGTGTGCGTCTTCTGACAAGACTGCTTGTTATGCTCACAGCACTTGCAACTCATAATTCCTCCCGGATATGTTCCAATCCTTGATCAAAAATACGTTTTACATGTTCGTCGGCTAACGCATAAAAAATGGTCTGCCCGCTACGGCGGTTTTTTACCAAACGGTGTTGTTTAAGAAAACGTAATTGATGCGAAATTGCCGATTGGGAAATCCCTAACTCTTCCGCCAAATGCTTTACGCAACGCTCGGCCCCAAACAACGCACACAAGATACGCAGGCGCGTGCTATCTCCGAATACTTTAAATAAATCAGCCAAGTCGTATAACGTATTTTCCGATACAGAAAGCATTTGTTTATTGGTATGAACCGCTTGGGACATAAATCCTCCATTTTACAAATATATGCACATATGTTCATATATAAATATATATATTTTCTCTTTAAAAGTCAAATAAATTGTTACACCTAAACAAGTAAATTGCTATACTATAGGTAGATTTAAAGGAGGATATACCATATGCAAAAAGGTTTTACCTTGGTTGAATTACTGGTAGTGGTGCTAATCATTGGTATTTTAGCTGCCATTGCCTTGCCGCAATATGAAGCCGCGGTTGAAAAATCCCGCATGGCAGAAGCGTTAGTAAATATGAAAGCTATTGTGGACGCTACCCAACGCTATATTCAAATGGATCCGACCAAAACCAAAATTACCAGCAGAAACGATATTGCTGATTTGGACTTGAAAGGCGGGACTTGGAGTGGGAAAAAATATACAACCGATTTATTTGTATATGAAATTGGCGGAGACAACGGCAAAGTCGTAGCCTACCGGACCGATGACGGCTCCACCGGAAGCGCGTTGTATATCTTAGGATTAGATCTTGACAATACAAAAACCTGTGATCCGAGAGGGGACGCAGATATGTTGCCTATTTGCTCTTTCTACTTAGGTCGCAGAGTTACGTTAAGTTCGTTATAATTTTAGTTGAAAAACACAAAAAAATTCCCCGGGTTTACCGGGGGATTTTTTATAACTTACTAAGAAGTTCGGCAATATATTGCGCTGCTGATAAAGGATCAGGGAGTGTTAATTTTTTATACGCTTGACGCATAGCAGTTAGTTTCTCTGAAGAGAAATTTTGTAAAGTTTGTATCACTTGATCCTGCAAATGGTCCGTTTCCCGAATAACTACCGCCGCACCCACTCCTTCCAAAATTTTGGCATTATAGTACTGATGATCCGCCGCCGCATGAGGGAAGGGAACCAGTAAAGCCGGTAATTGACAATAAATGAGTTCCGCCAAGGTGCTGGCGCCACTGCGGCATACGGCCGCATCCACTACTTGCATTAAAGCATAAATTTCGTGTGAATAAGCCAAAGCCGCCACATTGGTTAGTCCATTATAGGCCGCACGCAACTCGCCATACCAGCGTTCGCCCGTAATATGGATAAATTGCCAATCTGGCAGTTTTTTGGCAGCCTGTACGACCGCATTATTGAGCCCACGTGCGCCCTGGCTTCCCCCCACTACAAGCAAGGTTTTCTTATCAGCTGCTAAACCTAACCCTTGCAAAATAGAAGCCCGGTCCACCGGTGCGGCAAATTCCGGCCGGATTGGCGTACTCGTTATGACGGAATTCTTAATTTTTTTATCAACAGGGAGTCCCAACATAAATAAATCTGCAAATTTTCCGCAGATTTTATTGGCTAGTCCCAACCGGGCATTGGAATCATGCACCGCCGTTTTCACTCCGCAGAAATGAGCTACAAAAATAAGCGGAAACGAAATATATCCCCCCGTCCCGACAGCGACATCCGGTCTAAATTCGCGCACCAAACGGCGGGTTTGCCGCAACGCCTTAAAAAATTTACCTATAAATTTAAGATGGCGTAAGGGATTAATAGAACGCGGCAACCCCATAAAATCAATTTCTTTATAATGCAGTTTATTATCTTCTAAAATTTGTGCGGCCGGGTCATTTTTGCGCACAATAAATAAAACGGGAAACCCTTGTTTACGCAGTTGTTTGCCTAATGCAAAACCCGGATAAAAATGTCCTCCCGTCCCGCCGGAAGCAATCATAAAACGTCTATTCATGTTATCTATTCCTGTTTTTATAATTTGTAATATCTTCACGCAAATTATTTTGCGTATGATCTACTGCGGCCATATTTAGAATAATGCCTACCATCACCAACGTCATAATAACAGACGAGCCGCCATATGAAAAAAACGGTAGGGCAATCCCTTTTGTCGGCAATAGTCCAATTGCCATAGCCATATTAAAAAAGGCCTGCATACAAATCGTAATCGTTAAGCCAAATATCACGAGTCCATGGAAATTTGTTTTGGCCACGCGGGCTAAACTAATACCCCGTATCAACAAATAGCAAAACCCCGCCAATACGAGCACAATGCGAAATAGACCAAATTCTTCGCACATAATGGAAAAAATAAAATCTGTGTGGGCCGCGGGTAAATATTCCAATTTTAATTCGCTATTTCCAAGCCCTTTACCAAACCAACCGCCCGAACCGACGGCCAGAAAGGATTGCACTAACTGATATCCGGTGCTCCCTTCGGAAGCGAAGGGATTTAAGAAGGAAAAAATACGTTCTCGGCGGTAAGCCACAAAAAATAGTTGATGAATAATAAGCGGCGAAATAATTAGCCCCGGCAGAGCCAAATGCCAAATCCGCGCGCCGGCCACCAACAGCATAAATACGACTACCGCGCCCATCAACGTAGGGGTCCCCAAATCTTTTTCCGCTAAAATTAACCCCAGCGTAATTCCGGCCACACCCAAGGGACGAATTAATAACCGCCAATTTTTAGCTAGTTTTCCGGAAATACTATTTAAATAATCTGCCAAATAGATAACCAGCGTTACTTTGGCAATTTCGGAAGGTTGCAATTTAAAAAAACCAAAATCAATCCAACGGTGTACATGCGCCTGTGTGCGCGTAAAAAGTACTACAATCAATAGCGCCCACGTAACATACATCAAATTCATGGGCCGAAAGATTTTCAACCGTTGTAATCGGTCATAGGTCTGAGAGAGAAAAATTCCCGCCACCAACCCCATTATGTCAAAGATAAGTTGACGCTTAAAAAAGGCCGCCGAATCAAACGCGCTTGAAGAATAGGTAAACACAAGCCCCGTCAGCACAAACGCAAAACAAACAAACGAAATGCGTTTATCCAGTTTTAACGGTCGCCACCCCGTCGTTGGCCGTGCAGCCGGCTCCCGCCGCAAGGTAGTTAGAGGCGGTTTACGGCTAAAACGGCTACTTCGCCGGGGAGCGGCTTTTGTAAACAGTCGTACCATAATTATCTAATTTTAAGTGACGCTAACGATAAGAGCATCAACATCACACCTATAATCCAAAAACGAACAATCACTTTCGGCTCAGCTATCCCCATTAGTTCAAAGTGATGATGAATCGGAGCCATTTTAAATAAACGTTTTCCGTGGGTCAATTTAAAATATCCCATTTGTAACATGACCGACACCGTTTCCAGCACAAAAATCCCGCCGGCAATCGGCAGTAATAATTCTTGTTTTACGCACAAGGCAGCTGTACCGATAACTCCACCCAAGAAAAGTGAGCTGGTATCACCCATAAACACTTGGGCCGGATAGGAATTGAACCACAGGAAACCCAAACACGCCCCAATAAGTGCTCCCATAAAGACGGTAATTTCCCCCGCCCCGGGAACGTAAATAATTTTTAAGTAATCTGCGAAATTAATGTTACCGGCCAAATAAGCAAAAATACCATATGTTGTGGCCGTAAACACCATACACCCGCTGGCAAGCCCGTCTAAACCGTCTGTTAAGTTAGTGGCGTTGGAAGCCCCTACGATTACAAGCATGGCAAATGCCAAATAAAAAACAGACAAATCAATAAACATTTTGCTCATATACGGAATAATCAGCGAGGTGGCATATTCCCCGTTGGGCGGATTCATCGCCAAATATCCTACAACCACAATCGCCGTAAATAATTGGATAGCCAATTTAATGGAAGATTTCATCCCTTCCGGGTTCTTTTTAATCAGTTTAGTGTAATCATCCATCACGCCGGCAATTCCGAGGGTAATAGTTGTAAATATGAGCAACCAAATATAGTTGCTGTCCAACCGGGCCCATAGCAAGACGCTTGTAATTAAACTGATAAAAATCAGCAGTCCCCCCATCGTCGGCGTGCCACTTTTGGATAAATGGGAAGCCGGGCCATATTCCCGTTCAATTTGCTGTATCTTGTAAGAACGCAACTTGGCTACCACACGCGGGCCGATTAGAAGCGTCAAAATAAACGCCGTAAAAATAGCCGCACCCGTGCGGAAAGTAATATAACTGAAAATATTTAAAAATGACAGGTCATCTTTAAACAGGGACAAGTAGTAGAACATGGATTAAATCTCCTTTAAAATATTTTCAAAATTCATCGAGCGGGAAGCCTTAATTAAACAAGTTCCCCCTTTTTTTAGTGCCGTTTTCAAAGCCGGTAACCATTCAGCCGGAGTAGCCGCATAATGTACGGTAATACCGGGTGCCGTGCGAAGAATTTCGTAGGTGTATTTCATTTCCGGCCCGGCTAAGAAGGCAAATTCCACCCGGTTATCTTGAATTTGACGCGCTACCAAACGGTGATAATTTTTAGAAGTATTTCCCAACTCTTTCATATCGCCCAATACTGCTACGCGCGGCGTATTTTTTTCGCGGCCTAAAATTTCCAATGCATTTTGCATGCTGGCCGGGTTAGCGTTGTAGCAGTCTAAAATAAAGTGAACACCGTTCTTTTCCAATCGCTCCATACGCATTGGCATCGGCGTAAAAGATTGAAGTCCTTGTTTGATATTATCCATATAAATGCCCAAGGCAATCGCCGCTGTGGCGGCTGCAGCGGCATTTAATTTATCGTGCCGCTCTAGCTGAATATCAAACATATATGCTTGACCTTTGTAGGTAAAAGTTAATTTTTCGGTTTCCAGAATTTGCACATCCGCCCCCGGTTTAAAACCAAAGGACAAACTTTTTCCCTTAAAATCGGTTTTTAAGCGGGCAAGATATTCGTCGTCGGCATTATACACTAGCGTGCCGCCGAAGTTTAAATGTTGTGCAATTTCCGTTTTGGTTTTATAGACGGTTTCCAAATCGTGGAAAAATTCTAAGTGAGAAGGCCCCACGTTAGTGATTACCGCCACATCCGGCACCGCTAAAGCTGCTGTTTCGGCAATATCTCCGGGGTGAGAAGCGCCCAATTCAAACACACCGTATTGGTGTTTGGGTTGAATTTCCAACAAAGAAAACGGAACCCCAAATTGGTTATTTAAATTGCCCACGTTGGCCACGGTTTCCCCGGCGGTAGAGCAAATGGCTCGTAACATTTGTTTGGTGGTACTTTTTCCGTTAGAGCCCGTAATTGCCGCCACTTTCAAGGTACTGTTAATCCGGTGATACTTGGCCAACGCCTGTAAGGCGCGAAGCGGATCCTCTACTAAAATAAACGCGGTATCGGTACCCTTGGGCACTTTAAATCCTTGTTCCTCGGCAACCACAACAGCCGCTCCTTTTTCTATTACTTGGGGAATAAAAGCACGCGCATCGTGTTTGCAACCTTTTAAAGCAATAAACCCGTCTCCCTTAGAAACTACCCGGCTGTCGGTTACGAAAGATGTAATCTTCGTTTCGGGAGCCGCGGCTACTAGCCGCCCTTTCATAATTTCTGCAATTTTTTTCAAAGACAAATTTAGTTTCATACTATTCTCCTTCGTTGTTTAATACTCAAAATCTACTTGATCCGGCGCAACACCTTTCGCCGCCAGTAAAGGCTCCATAATTTCTTTAAATACCGGTGCAGCTGCCGTTCCGCCAAAGGTATATTTAGACGGATTGTCCAAAATTACCAAGATGGTAAATTCCGGATGCGATACCGGCGCAAATCCACAGAAAGAAACAACGTGGCTACGCTTGCCATAGCCGCCTTCTTTGCTTAATTTTTCCGCGGTACCTGTTTTTCCGGCTACGTTATAGCCCTTTATTTGCGCCCGTTTACCCGAACCGTTTTCTACTACGCTTTGCAGTACTTTTTTCATGGTTTGGGTAGTTTCTTCCTTTAGTACCCGCCGAATTTTCACCGGTTTAGACAATTTTTCCGTCTTCCCGTTCGGATAGACCAACCGATCCACCAAATGCGGCTGCATCAGCGTACCGCCGTTAGCAATGGCCGAATAAGCCCCAATTAATTGAATCGGCGTAATAGCCACGCCATAACCGTATCCCTTGGTGGCGGTGTCCACTTTAGTCCACTTGTTGTACGGCATTACACTGCCTTTAGATTCTCCGTTAAAATTCACATCCGTTTTAGAGCCGAATCCAAAGGCTTTAATATAGTAAAACAAATTTTTGGGTCCCAGTTCCAAAGCAATTTTTCCGGCCCCAATGTTAGAGGATAACTGCATAATTTCCGGAATGGATAAGAAATCTTTATCGTGTTGGTTATCTTTTACAATAACGCCTTTGGCCACTTCCCACTTGCGCCCGTCCATATCAATACTATCTGTAATACTTACCACTCCGGCATCCAACGCAGAAGCAATAGCCACCGTCTTAAATGTAGAACCCGGCTCATACGTAAACTGAAAGGCGAGGGATTGCCCGTCTTTAACCGGATATGAAGCCGCCGCTAAAATTTTGCCGCTCCACGGGTCCTGCACCAGAGCAACGCCATGTTCCGCCCCCACATTTTCAACGGCTTTATAAAGTGCTTTTTCGGCGTAGTATTGGGCCACTTCGTCCACCGTCAAATACACATCTGCCACGGACACTTCTTCTTTGAGTTTACGGTCGTAAATCACTTCACCGCGGCGCGCGCGTTTGGCCCGTTTTTTGCTGATGTCTTGGCTGAGTTCCCGGTTAAACATTTGTTCAACGCCCGAAAGCCCCAAATTTTTAGAATTGGCCGCGCCCACCACATCCAACGCACTTTCTCCATACGGGTGAATACGCTCATATTCGGGGGTTAATTCCAACCCCTGGCCTAAAGGCGTACGCAAAATACTGGCAATTTTAATGTAGTTATCGGGCTTAATTTTTTTAGCGGCAAAGAAGAAATTACCCGATTGTTTCCATTTTTCATTGAGTTCTTTTTTGGGAATTCCCAATGTTTCGGACAGGAATGTAATCGTCTTATCTTTGTCTTTTACGTAACGTTTATTAATACCGCACGAGTGTGTACGCACCGACTCGGCCAACACATGACCGGAAGCATCTAAAATTTTCCCACGGATACGGTCCTGCGCCAAGTAATTATAAATGGAACGCTCGGCCTTGGAGGCAAATTCTTCGTGCAGAAACGTCTGCATATAGAAAAGACGCACCAAAATAATTAACGGAGCCAACAAAATAAACATCCCCGCAATGCGCATGCGGTTTTTCAAATTAAAAACAAACGGGGATACGGGGGCTTTTCTAAGCATATTATTCTTTTGGCAGCACGACAACGCGATGAGGCGCAATCGGAGCCATGTGTAATTTGTCACCGGCCTGTTGCAAAATAGTCTCCGGGCTGGTTAGACGTAAAATTTCTAATTTTAAGTACTGGTTACGCGCTTCTTTAATTTCCACTTCGTTTTGTAATTGGCGAATGGTACGCCCCGAGCGGTTGATTTCCACCCGCATCCAGGCGATACCCAAACAAAATAAAAATAAGAGAAACACTCCCACAAATACGCGCATTACAATACCCTCTCTATTACACGCAGTTTAGCACTGCGGGCGCGGCGGTTGTGACGTACTTCTTCGTAAGACGGAGCCAAGGCATGTTTATTGATTAACTTCCATGCGCCGCTTTGCGCCATTTCTTTAAATTTGTTTTTTACCAATCTGTCTTCTAGTGAGTGGAAAGTTAACACCGCGGCCCGTCCGCCGGGTTTAACGATCTGCGCCAACACCGAAAGCACTTGTGCCACATTATCCAGCTCTGCGTTGCACGCAATGCGAAGAGCCTGGAAGGTTTGGGTGGCCGGATGATTTTTTCCGTAACGCGGGCACACGCTTTCCACTACTTTTTTTAATTGTTCGGTCGTTTCAAAAGGAGTTTCCTTACGAGCCCGCATAATAGCAAGGGCAATTTTAGTGGCATTTTTTTCTTCGCCGTAATCTGTCAAGATGCGTTCCAATTCCTGCAACGGCCAGGTGTTTACAACTACCGCTGCACTTACCGGATTGGCCCTGTCAAAACGCATGTCCAGCGGCCCATTGTGCAAAATGCTAAACCCACGGTCCGGGTTATCCAGTTGGTAAGAACTTAACCCTAAATCAAATAATGCGCCGTCCGCCCCATTTATTCCTAATTCTTTTAATTTTTCCGGAGCGTGCGTATATCCGGCATGAAATGCTTGAAGCCGTTTATCCGCCGTCCGTTCTTGGGCAATAGCCAAAGCTTCTTCGTCTTTATCAAACCCTAAAATACAAGCATCATCGGCAAGGCGCGTTAAAAAGTAGCGTGTGTGTCCGCCCAACCCCAGCGTACCGTCCACATATACGCCATGCGGATTGGTAAGCAGTAAATCCGCTATTTCCGGAGCCATAATCGGGATATGCGTCCAGACGGGCTGTGTCATCGAGACCCTCCGTATAACGTGTTTGTAGGCACCATTTGCAATTTATTAATTTGCGTTTTTTGCGGAGCCGGTTTTGGAGCCGGTTTCTGCGCTGGACGCGGAGCCGGAGCAGGCTTAGCCGTCGGCGTGACAGGAGCCGTAGAGGCAGACGCGGGTTGCGCTACCACGGGTGCCAGCGTTTGAGGTTGAGCCGCTGCCTGTGGCTGAGTTTTTTGATAGGCTTTTTGTAAATCGTGCAGCCACACGTTTTCAAGCGCGCTTACTTTGTTAAACGGCATCCCGTATGCACGGTACAGTGCTTGGTGAATCGGTGTATTATTTTTAAGTTCGGTACAGAATTTATAAAACTCATCGCGGTTGCGGCGATTGAGTAAATAATCTACCACGCTATAAGCCTGCGTGTACCATAATTCTGCTTGAGCCGAATCATACTTGCTTAAATCTTCCGTGGCGGTCATTTCCTCCAGCGGAATAATTTGACCGCTCAAAATACGCCGCAGGCTATGGTCAATCCACGCCGGTTTTTGTTTACTGGCATAAATTTGCATATATACTGCCATCCCTTCGGACAGCCACAGCGGCGAAATTGTGGGCAAGAAATATCCGTCGAAATACAGGTGGGTCAATTCATGCACGGAAAGAGCATAAAAACTGTTCCCCTCTATTACGTACATCGTGTCGGACTTTAAATCGGACGCGGCCCCTGACCACGGCGGCAGTTTGGTAAAATCGTGATACGTTTCTTTTTCGCCAAATAACATTACCAAAATTTTGCCGGGTTTCATCACCACCGTAAAAGGTGTTAAATCCAGCATTAAATTACCGTGAATCGTGTCCAATACCGTTTTTAAATTTGCTGAAACGGGATTTTTTTCCCGGTAGATTAAGTAATTAAACGTATCGGCCGTTAAAAACCCGGGCGGCGGCGGAGACCAGCGAATTTTGTGAACTGCATCCGGCGCCCGAACTACTTGAGTAGGGAAATCAGTAATATGATCGTTTTCCGGTCCGGCCAAGGCCACATTTTCCAACGTGGAAAGCATACTATTAAAAGCTTTTTCATCTTCGGAAGAATAGGGTTGTGCCGTAGCGGCAGCCGGCGGAGGAGGAACGCTTATATCCGGGCGCAATTCTTCAGCCCGGCCCCGCGGGTTTTGGTTATTCGCAGCACCCGGTTGTCCGGAAAAACGGGGTTTTTCCGAAAACAGGGCATGCACCATGTCTCCCAGCTCCCAGGCGCCCGCCTGGTGCGCCGCGATAAACAGTGCGCCTACAATCATCACTAGTAAAATGGACCAAACAAACCCTTTTCTCATTTTTATTTCTCAAAAATGGCTAAATACCGCTCCCGTGTTTCTGCGGGGAGAGTGTATGGTAATAATTGTACCATTTTTCCGTCGGTATTCTGCCCCTCTTTTTGCGTTAGTTGGGGTGGCTGGCCTTGATACGCCATAAACGCCCCCTCCGCCTTGGTAATTTGTAAACAAAGCGGTAAAATATCGGCCAGTTGCCCCATGGCACGTTCCGTCACAAAATCGGTTTGTTCTAAAACGTGTTGCCCAAGCCGCGCATTTTTAACGCGTGCGTTTTTAATGCCAAGCGTTAAAATGACCCAATTCATAAAAGCACATCTTTTTTCAATACTTTCCACCAGCGTCACTCGCGCTTGTGGCAGTGCAATGGCCAGTGTCAACCCAATATATCCGGCTCCCGCTCCGGCATCCGTAACGGAAAAGGCGGCTAAATTTTTTGTCTGCGCTAATTGAGCCAAACACGCCGCCCCTTGTAAACCGTCACAAATATGGCGCGACAATACTTCTTGTAAATTGGCGGCACTTGTTAAATTTAAAAAATCCTTTTTCTGCCACACCGTTTGTGCATAGCGCACTAACAGTTCTGCTTGCGCCAACGAAAGCGGTAGCGAAATACTACCGGCAAATTTAACGAGGCTTTGCGGCATTTTTAAGCCTCCTAAACCGTTCTATATGAACGGCTAACAATTGAATATCCGACGGAGTTACCCCCGGAATACGGCTGGCCTGCCCCAACGTTTGCGGTTTAACTTCGCGCAATTTTTGGGCACTTTCAAACAGTAGCCCCCGCACAGAAGAAGCATCAAACCCTTCTGGGATTTTGATAGCATCTACTTCGGCTAATTTTTCCGCATCTTTTTTATTGCGCTCGTAGTATCCGGCATATTTTAAATGGATATCCGCATAATTGCGCGCCTTCTCTAAACTCCACGGGAATAAACCCGCAGGTTCCGCAATTTCTTTGCCCGGATGTTCCACTAATTCTCTTGTAAGGGCTTGATATTTTTCAAACGGTTCTTTGTACTGTTCGTCCACCAACCCCAAGCGTAACCCGTGAGGCAGTAAACGCAAATCGGCATTATCATTGCGCAACAAAATACGATATTCGGCGCGGGACGTAAACATCCGGTACGGCTCGTTGACGCCTTTGGTTACCAAATCATCAATAAGTACGCCAATATACGCTTCGTCGCGGCGTAAAACAAAAGGTTCTTTCCCTTGTGTTTTAAGAGCTGCGTTAATACCGGCCATTAACCCTTGCCCGCCGGCTTCTTCATAACCCGTCGTACCGTTAATTTGCCCCCCCATAAAAAGGCCGGGCACAATTTTGCTTTCCAAATGAGGATACAGATCCATCGGGTTGGAGCAGTCGTACTCAATAGCGTAACCGGGGCGGGTGATGGTGGCATTTTCCATACCGGGCACGGACGCAATAAGCGCGCGTTGCACGTCTTCGGGCATGCTGGTAGAAAAACCTTGGATATAATACTCCTCGGTATGTGCGCCTTCCGGCTCCAAGAAAAGCGGGTGGCTGGTCACTTCCGGAAATTTTTTAATTTTATCTTCTACCGACGGACAATAACGCGGGCCTAAACTATGGATATTGCCGCTATACATGGCCGAGCGTTGAAAATTCTCGCGCAGAATTTTATCGGTAGCCAAGGTGGTACGGGTGATATAACAACTCATAAATTTCCGCTTTTGTTGTTCTTTCACATCCGTAAAATGAGAAATGGGCTGCAACGGATTATCCGACGGTTGCAAACGAAATTTAGAAAAATCTAATCCGCGTGCATTGATGCGCATGGGCGTACCGGTTTTAAAACGCATGAGATGCAAACCCAACTCCCCACGCATATTTTTAGAGAGTTCATCTGACGGCATATCGTTATAACGTCCACCGCGAAACATCTCCGTACCGATATGAATAGTTCCGGCTAAAAATGTACCTGTCGTTAATACAACGGTCTTTGTACGGTAAAACGTATTACGAAGGGTTAGCACGCCGTCAACGCCGTTATCCGAAGTAGATATGCGTACGGCTTCATCTTGCATGATATCTAAATTCGGTTGCAGTTCCAGCAAATGCTTAAACGTAAATTGATAGACTTTTTTATCGCATTGTACACGGGGAGAATGAACGGCCGGGCCTTTGCCGGTGTTGAGCATGTGATAATGCAGCGCAGCGTGGTCAGTCACGCGGCCCATGGCACCGCCCAACGCATCAATTTCCCGCACGATTTGGCCCTTGGCAATACCACCGATAGAAGGATTACACGACATCTGCGCAATGGTATCCAAACTTTGGGTCAGCAAAAGCGTTTTGGCCCCCAGTTTGGCACTGGCCAAAGCCGCTTCGCACCCGGCGTGCCCGCCACCAATTACAATTACATCGTATTTTGTATCACACACAAACATATTTATTTTCCCATGCAAAAAGTAGAAAAGATAACCCCGAGTACATCATCCGGGGTGACTTCTCCGATTAAATCTTTTAAATGTGTTAACGCCGCACGGATATGCTCGGCATAAATTTCCCCGCCCCGCGCCGCTGATAATTGAATCAAGGCGGCTTCTAATTCGGTCTGCGCACGCAAAAGTGCTTCGTAATGGCGCAAATTGGAAATCATCAGTCCGTCACCGGTGGCAGCTTGAGCGGTATCCGCCGTTAAAAATTGTTTTAATTTATCAATGCCTTCGCCCGTTTTGCACGAAGTAGCCAACACTTGTTTAGCATCCGGCAACGGACAAGCTCGTTGAGCGCGGTCTATTTTGTTTTGCACCACTACCGCCCGTTTATTTTGGGCTTGTACGTCCGCCCACAATTGCTTTTCTTCTTCACTTAACGGCCGGCTGACGTCCAACACAAGCACAATAATATCCGCTTCTTTCATGGCGCGTAAACTGCGGCGCATACCTTCCTGCTCGGCCGGATCCAGGGCGTGGGCACGAATACCGGCTGTATCGGTTAAAATAATTTTCTGCCCATCAATTTCAAGCGTTTCTTCCACCGTGTCACGCGTGGTACCGCAAGCATCCGTCACAATCGCCCGGTCAAACCCGACAAGAGCATTTAACAAACTGGATTTTCCGCTATTAGGTGCCCCTACTAAGGCAATTTTTATTCCTTCTTTAATAAATTTACCGATGGAAAAGGTATCTGCTAATGTTTGAATCTGCGTTAAAACGGCCGTAATTTCCCCGCGGATAAAATCTTCGGACAAAGGCGTCATTTCTTCGTCAACATCATCTAAGCGCACTTCTATTTGCGCCAGTAAAGAGGTTAATTTTTCTTTTAATTCGTTCAGCCGCGTGCTCAATTTCCCGCCTAAAGAATCCATGGCCAGTTTATGAGACGCTTTATTGCCGGAAGCAATTAAGTCACACAAACCTTGCGCTTCCACCAAGTCCATTTTCCCGTTTAAAAATGCCCGCTGGCTAAACTCCCCCCGCTTGGCAGGCACAGCCCCCAAAGTACATAAAATTTCCAATAGGCGGCCTTTGATGTAAGGGGAAGCATGTAATGCAAATTCCACCACGTCCTCACCGGTAAACGAATGAGGGGCTTGGAAATAAGTGACCAATGCTTTATCCAACACTTCTTTTCCATCGTAGAGTGTACAAAAAGTTTGGTGCCGCGGCTCAAACGAAGATTTCCCCGAAACACGCTGCAAAATGGATAAAGCATCCGGACCGGACAGACGCACTAAAGCAACTGCACCGCCATTTCCCGTAGCCAAAGCACAAATGGTAGTTTGCATATATGTATATTTTATCAATTTTAAGGGGATTTTTGATAGTTTTTATGTCTATTTTTTACGACGAAAAAAGCCCCCGTCTGCTAATGCAGGCAGGGGCTTTGCTATAAGGAGGTTTTATTTACTGGCCGTATCTTGGTCAAACAACGGGCCAACAGGCGTTTCTACCGACGGAGCAGTTTCCTGCACCGGGGCCGTTTGTTCCACCGTAACGGTTTTGGTAACGCTTACCGTTTGGGCAGCTGTTTCCACCTGTTCGGTAACGGTTACCTGAGTTTCTACTACTGCGGACGTTTCCGGCGCAGGCGTAATATCTTCCCCAATCACACCCGGTACAAAATCAGCCGGGGCTTGGTTAGCTTGTAAAGCAGCAACGGCTTTTTCGGTCGGGCGGAAAGTTACTTTGCGCCATTTCCCTTCCCCTTCCGAAGCGGTCGTTACAAATTCGTTACCTTCTACGGCGCGGTGAATATAGCGGCGAAGTTGCGCGCTCATCGGGCGGAAGCGGAACACGCTGTGTCCGTTTTTGATAAGGGAAATGCCTTTTTCAATTTCCGCATCAATTTTATCTTCCGCTTTGCGCCAATAGTTTTGCGTATCCGTAATGACAGAAATCGGTTTATCAAAATGGCGGCTTAAAGCCAAGGTGCATAAATATTGGATAGCTTCCAAGGTTTTGCCTTCTTTACCAATTACAATGGCCGGATGATCGCAATCAAACGTGAGCAAGATCCGTTGTTGTTTTTCGTCCCACCACACATTTAAATTTTCCACTTTCACGCCCATATGTGTAAGCACTTGTTCTAAATATTCTTTGGCTTCTTGCATGGGGGCTTTTAAATTTTCCGGAATTACGGCATTGCGAATGGCGTCGCAAGGCAACAATTGAGGTTCATTGGCTTTCGGTGTTTTTTCGCGTACTTCTCCCGCAGAATCACTGCGGCGGGAGCGGCGGTTGGTGCGGGCCAAACTGCGGCCGTTACGGCCACCGCGGCGGTTGGATTTGCGTTTCGGAACGTCCATATAAATTTGGGCGTCTAAATCGGCCGTGCTCCAGCGTTTGGGACGAAGTTCCACCACTGCCGGGCGAGAACCAATACCTAAAAAGCCTTTTTTGGCAGATTCAATGACCGTTACTTCTACTTGGTCCCGTCTTAAACCTAATTCTTTTAAGCCCTTGGCGATTGCCTCGGATACTTCTTTTCCTTCTACTCTAATTTTGCTGCGTGACATAAAAACTCTCCTTAATTGGCCTTGGCCAGTTTACGGTTCACAAACGTCTGGATTCCAAACATAAGCAAGCTGTTGGTTAACCAATAAAGCACCAACCCAGACGGGAAATTCATAAATAGCAAGGTAAAAATAACCGGCATATATTTAAACATCGCGGCTTGGGCCGGGTCCGTACCTACCGGGATATTACTTCTTTGCTGCAGGAACATCACAGCCCCCATTAAAATCGGCAATATATAATAGGGGTCTTTAGAAGACAAGTCCGTAATCCACCACACAAACTTAGCACCGTGTAACGACCAAGAAGTACGAAGGGCATTGAACAGGGCTAAGAAAATAGGCAACTGTATAAGCATCGGTAAACAACCCGCTAACGGATTAACGTGATATTTGCGATACAAGTTAAGCGTTTCGCGGTTCATGGCTTCCGGGTTGCCTTTGTATTTTTCTTGAATACGTTTCATTTCCGGCTGGATTTTTTTCATCTGAGCGGCTGATTTTAATTGCATCCACGTAAACTTAAACAGGATGATTTGCAATAGCACCGTCATCATAATAATGGCTACGCCATAGTTTCCTGTCCAACCGTAAAAAGTTTCCAACACGTTGCGTGCAATTTTACCTAGTGCCCCAAAAAACCCAAACGCAATGCTGCGGTCCAAGTGATAGGGCAACTGTAAAAATTGCTTATAATCTTTCGGGCCGAAGTAAAAATGGGAAGCATACGTTAATTTATTTTTTGCTTCCACGGTTGCGCCCGGTACGCCAATGGAAAATTGCGGGCCGGTTAATTCACCTTCGCTTAAACCGAACATCCGTTTTTGCGTACCGATTTTTACTTTGTCAGCACTTAACGCACCCGGTTGCCAACCGTCGGGAATTAGTACCGTTAAGAAGTAGCGGTTTTCCAATCCCGCCCATAACCACGGAAGGGTTGGCTGAGGATCTTTTTTATTGAAAGTTTCCAACGTGGGTTTTTTCTTGCCGGCTTCTTGTACTAAATAAACGGCTTTAGATTCCCGTTCGTTGTCTTTCATTTCGCTTTGCACAGTAGCTAAACCGGGGCCAAAGTTCCAATCCCAGGTGTTTAACGTCAAAGCGTGGTGCGTGTTATTGCGGAAAGTAACCTCTACGTCATTGATACCATTTTCATTAAATTGGTACGTTTTGGTTACGGTAAAACCCGGTACAATTTCCCCGGTAAACGTGATGGTATCAGCCGTGCGGGAAACTTCGGCAAAGTCCACTTCCGGCAGGGTAGCAAAGAAACCTTTTCCTTCATAGGGCGTTAAATCCACATTGCCCAAATCGTCTTTGAACAAATAGGTTTTAATCCCGGCACCTTTGGAAGAAAAAGTCACCTCCGCTTGCGGAAGCGAAAGTGTAAAAAGTTCTTCTTGTTTGGGGGATGAAGCCGTTTCTTTGCGGATAAACGGGGCTACAGAATCCGCCGCTAACAAAGCGGGCGCTGCGGTTTGAGCGGAAGCTTGTTGGGCAGATTGCTGTAAACGTGCCTCGGCCGCTTGTTGGGCAGCACGGGCGCGCGGAAGAGCTACAAACTGGTTGTAGCCGGTGATTACCAACAAGAAAAGCATAATGGTAATCAAGAATTGTCTGTTCATTGCAACTCCTTTACTTAGGCGGTGTTATATACCGCAAGCGGAAAGGACATGCAGGCAAAACATTAAGGGACCGGGTCGTACCCGCCCGGATGAAACGGATGGCATTTAAGAATACGGCGAACTGCTAAATACAAACCCTTTAGCACACCGTGTTTGGAAATCGCCTGTTTGGCATACTGGCTGCAGGTGGGTGTAAATCGGCACACACCTCGCGGCCCCAAGAGCGGTCTAACAAGCAGATAAACAACCGCTAACAGCCAAAGCACTAGTTTTCTAAATAGAAGCGAAATCTTTTGCATAATCCTCTTCAATGGTTTTTTTGTACTGTGTTCTCTGAAGAGGTGGTAAGCAGGGCGGCCTGGCCGCATAATGTCTTGAGCGCCTCTTGCGCTGCGTGCACACTGCTTACTTGTCCGCCTTCACGCGGACTTACGATTATATCCGTTCCAACAATAATTTGCGTTCTGCTAAGTCTGAATGCTTCCCGCAACAGCCGTTTGGCGCGGTTTCGCTGCACCGCCGGTCCTAATTTTTTAGAGACCACTACCGCAAAACGAACAGGCCGGTTTATTTTTTTATCTCCGGGCACTGCCCACATTACAACACCCTTATATTGCAGTTTAATGCCGCCCTGGAAAACACGCTTAAAATCTTGTTTAAGGTGCAGGCGGCACTGATGCGGCAGACCATTTGGCTGCATAAAACTTAGGCTCTGATTAATTCGTGGCGGCCTTTGGCACGTCTGGCGCTGAGGACTTTTCTGCCCCCGGCGGTGTCCATTCTGGCTCTGAACCCAATGTGTTTAGCACGTCTTCTTTTGTTAGGTCTGTAGGTCGGTAACATGTTCTTCTTATACGTTAATTCTGGCCCGGAAAACCCGAACTGGAAAAAACGTATCTCCTTAATTAATTTAAAATGGTTTCAATGCGAAACGTATTATTATTATATCTTTTCTTGCGCTTCATTGCAAAAAAAGCGTTTCGTTCACAGCAAGCGGCACGCCCTTATTAAGGAATCCAGCGATAGAAAACCGGGTTTTCAAAAACGGTTCTATCCACAATTTGCCCGTTACCGGATTCTGTTACGAAAATGACTTGTTTTTCCGGGTCCAATTCAAACGTACGGCTCCCCTCCGGTTTGTACAAAATGTTTTTTACGGGCAACTCGTACAAGTAACCTGTTTGTTTGGAAAACAAATCAACAAATTTCGGAGCATCCTTACCGTAAAGAGCAAACAAATCTTTGCCTAATTCCCGTTGGGAAGCATACTGGGTCTTTCCGCCGATTTTCTGCCAACGTTCATCTAACAGGTTGGCCTGGCGTTGTTCGCCGCGACGGGCCCGGTTAGCCTCCAACATCATATGTGTTTTTTCAATTTGAATAGCGCGCGCTTCTAACGGGAACTTAACGCTCACTTCCTGTCCAATCAAATCGGGAGAAAAAGCCTCTGATACCGGCGCATCGGCCGGGTGGAACAAATTCCAAATCATCGGCTCGTTGGAGGCTAATTGGCCGGTGTGTTCCGCCGGATAATAAATCATAAAATCGCGGCTCGCTTCCAGTGCAACAGGCCGCCGACCCAACGGCTGATAAACAATCCCGTCCACCGGTAACATATAATATAGGACTTCATCGCCATTGGCTTTTAAGCGGCGATACCCTTTACCTCTGTAAAAAGCATGTAAATCTTCGGCCAGTTCCTGCTGGGATTGGTACAAGGCCTTTCCCCCCCGCTCTACCCACTCCATAGCTAAAGAAGGTTCATACCGCTGGGCCTTTAAGCGAATTGTTTTTTCAATTAAGCTAATATTTACCGGGGTAATAGTGGCCATGACCGGAATACGCACATCATACAATTTAACAAGCGTCACAGGTGCATTGGGCATAATATTGCCCGAAGGTTGCGGAATAGGAGCTTTGACGGCAAGATAGGGTGCATTACGCACTACAGCCGGTAGAGAAATACTCTGTTGTGTAATTCGTTCCACTTGGCTGGCGGTCTTAACGGCTACTTCCAGCGGGTTTACCTGAGCAAAAGAAACTGTTGCGGTATGAATAAGAACTACAATGCCTAAGAGCGAAATGAAAGATTTCATGGGGCCTCCTGTTTCTATAATACTATTTTTCCCTACGGTAAAAACAAGGGACAAAAGACCTATTTGCTTCTAGGACTCTTTCCGAACGTTCGTCAAATTTGCTATGCTACTACTGATGATATTTACAGATGCGGGCATTATTTTATTGCGGCAAGATTTTAGGGAAGCGGACCGGCTGGTTTCGCTTTATACCCGCTCGCACGGACGCATCAACGTACGCTTGCCGGGCGTAGCGCGCGCCAGCGGCAAACTAAAAGCATTTGCCGAGCCGTTTGTGTGCGCAGATTACCGCATTTACGTACGCCGCGGCGGCACGATAGGGACCGTTACCGGTGGCAAAATAACAAATGTTTTCCCCACCATTCGCACGCAATTACAACGCACGTTACTGGCTTTACACTTTTGCGAATTGGTCTACCGTTTAACCCCGCTACACCAACCCAGCGAAGCAAAATTTGATTTATTATTATCTTCTCTGTTGGAATTGGAATATGGCGAAATAAACCCCGCTTTTCAAGCGGCATTTACGCTTAGGTTGATGGCATTAGCCGGGTTTGGGCTGGACCACCCCGTACTTAAAATTTCGCCGGAGTTTTGGCACAAAATGCATGAAGATAAATTATCCTCGCTCGTTTTTTCGGACCCGGATGACTTGCTTTCCTTATCCAAGTGCAATAACGTTTGCCGCCGCTTCTTAAATCAGTACTTAACGTACCCGCTACATACCACACAAGGCTTTGGCTTGGAAGAAAATTTCGCAACTGCTTCCGATGGAACAGAAGCCAATATCATGCCCGACCTGCAACCGCAAACGGTGCAGTAATTTTCTTTTTCTTTCATTTAATCTGTCTTTCTAATTAGGCCTTTTAGGCACGATGCGTATAGGTCTTTGGGCCCTGGAAAATTCTCCTTACAATTTCTATCTTTTAATTAAGGAGAAGATTATGAAAAAAATATTCATTTTGTCAATTTTCTTTTTTATTAGCGCGATTCCAGGGGCAGCGCAAGACACCCCGGTACTCAACCAAAGCAATTTAAACCAACAATTAGACATATTGTTTAAACAAGCACGTCAAAATCAACGTGTTCAACAGGACGCCCAGGCCATCTCCCAGGCTTATTCACAAACAGCCGCTTCGGTGAATGTGCAACAATTTGCCGGCCAACTTTCCAACCCCCAATTCGATCAACTTATCAAACGTTTTTCCAAGCAACCGCAACAGGTAAAGCCATTCACTAACAAGCCGCAACAACCGGCATCCCAACCCAAAGCCTCTGCCGAAAAACCGTGGCAACTGGCTCTTTTTGTGGCAGCCACCGAACAGGAAAGAATACCCAATGCATTATCTGCTTTACGCGGACAAATTGCAAAAGGTACATTAAGCCATGCGGTTGTATTAGATATCACGCCCCCTTCTCATGATGAAGATGCCGTTCGCAAAACGGCCCGATTATATTTTGTGTATAAGGCAGGGAATAAAGCGTCCACAAAAACCTTCGCTCTTGATACAGATGTTACTTCAGACGATTTATTAAACTCCTTATTTCAGCATTTAAAAACAACGGATAATTCTTTATATACCGGTTTAGTTTTCAGCAACCACGGAAGTGGTATGGAAATGTTTTATAATGACACTTATTTTGATATTCCCGAACTGATTTCGTCCTTAAACCAACAAGAATTACATGTAGATGTAATAGAACTAGATTCTTGCCACATGAGTTCGCTTTATACTTCTTATCATTTAGCCAAAAACGCACAAGTAGATTATTTAGCGGGATCGTCCAATTATGAATATGGAACTCCTTATAACACACGCGTATTTCCGTTAATTAGTTTTTTAAACGAATCGCCTAAAGTGGCTGTATATAAGTCCGTAAATCGCCGCAGCAAACAATTTGATTTCTGGTCCGGTGAATACGAAACCACCGGTTACTCCGCTCTAGATATGGGTCCATTACAAGAGCCTTTGCAAGAATGGTTTAAATTCTACGGTTTTTTGGTACTTAGTTCCCCACAAATAGGAGAAGCTTTTAATAATTTCTTCAAAAAAGACGGTGAGTGGCGTTCATTAAATAAATTAGTACGTAAACAACGCGATTACATCATATCTCATTTTGAATTTTTAGAATCGGATTATGCGGATCACGCTCGGTTTAGTGAGATGAAACGCGATTTCATCAATGCTTGCAATACCTTATTAGAGGCTACCCAGCAAGCAACTTTAACCCAATGGTGCTATTCAGCCACTTATGATACTTTATACCGGGATAAAATTCCAAACAACGATTGTTTGGAAAGCATCTCTGCCGACCGCACCCAATTTGAAGAACTGTTGAAGGAATATGATTTTGATCTAAAAAAAGAATTATCAAGATATGCAGATTATTACCGATTCAGACGTTTTTAGCCTAACAAATCATCCATATCCGGGTAGATATCGTGCAGGGAGTTGTAAATTTTGAATGCGTGTTGACGCACGAACGTATCAGGCTGTTTAATTTGCGGCACCATACACGTACGCATACCGGCACGAATGGCAGCCGTAGCTCCGGCCACAGAATCATCAAATGCCAAACATTGAGTCACATCCGCTCCCAACTTTTGGGCGGTTTTTAAATAAACTTCCGGGTCCGGCTTTAATTGGGTTACTTCTTCGCAGGTAGTAATAGCCGAAAAATAATGGGCAATCCGCTTTTTCTTTAAATAAAAATCTACCCATCGCCGAATGTTGGAAGATGCTAAGCCCAATTTAAGTCCGCGCTTATAGAAAAATTCTATCGCCTCTTTCGCCCCCGGCCGAAACTCCACTGGCCCGCCGGATTGCAAATATTCGTCCACCAATTCAAAGGTACGCGCATCCAGCCGCTGCACATCTGCCTGCGGGCCGAAGTTCTGTTTCATAAATTTCCATGCTTCTTCGCGGCTGATACCCACACAGGATTTAAAAAGTTCAAACGAAAAATCCCATCCTTGTTGGGCGGCGGCTTTTTTGTAACACGCGAAATAGATAATCTCCGTATCAAAAAGAAGCCCGTCCATATCAAAAATTACACTGGTAATCATATATATATTGTAGCAATTTAATTTGTAAGCAATATTTCCTCTCAGCCGCAGCAGCCCGTTATTTTATATAATATAGTGCTATGAAACACGGTATGAATTTGCAAGACATGATTTCCGCCCTAAATAATTATTGGACGAAACAAGGCTGTATTCTTATCCAGCCTTACGATGTAGAAAAAGGAGCCGGAACCTATAATCCCGAAACCTTTTTTGGTGCGCTGACGAAAAAACCCGTTAACCGCGCTTATGTAGAACCCTGCCGCCGACCGGCAGACGGCCGCTATGGCGAAAACCCCAATCGCTTGGGTAAGTATTACCAATATCAGGTAATCATGAAACCCGCCCCGGCCAACATCCAAGAAATTTATTTAAATTCGTTAAAAGCCATCGGGCTGGACCCCAAAGAACACGACGTGCGCTGGATTGAGGACGATTGGCAATCCCCCACGTTAGGAGCCTCCGGCGTCGGCTGGGAAATTTGGCTAGACGGTATGGAAATCACGCAGTTTACGTACTTCCAAAATATGGCCGGTTACGCGCTAAACCCGATTACCGTGGAAATTACTTATGGGGTGGAACGCATTGCCATGTACTGCCAAAAAGTAGATAACGTGTTTGACTTGCGCTGGAACGATGACGTAACCTACCGCGACGTACACTACGAAGGCGAACGCCAATTCTCACACTACTATTTTGAAGAATCCAACGTGGAACATTTACGCCGCTACATTGAAGAATGCGAAGAAGAATGTTACGCCTTATGCAAAAAAGGCCTCTATCTCCCGGCGTATGATGACACAATGAAACTCTCGCACTATTTTAATATGTTAGAAGCGCGCGGCGCGATTAGCGTGTCGGATCGCACCAATAACATTACCAAAATCCGCAATTTAGCCAAGGCTTGCGCCAAAGCATACGTGGAAAGCGTAGAAAAGAAGGAAGAAAAACAGGAGGCCGCCCAATGAACGCTTTATTAGAAATCGGCGTAGAGCATTTGCCCGCCCGGTTTATGGAACCGGCCCTTAAACAATTGGAAACGTTAGCCGCCAGTTTGCTGGCTGAAAAACGCATTACGTATGGGGCCATTCATTCTTTCGGAACGTACCGCCGTTTGTTAGTAGAAATCGTAGATATTGCCGACAAATCAGCCGACGTACAAAAAGAAGTCAAAGGCCCGCCGGCTAAACTGTTAAAAGATGCGAACGGAAATTTTACTCCTCAAAGCGCGGGCTTTGCACAAAAAAACGGCATTGCTCCCGAAAAATTAACCATTGTAGAAACCGACAAAGGGCCTTTTATTTACGCTAAAGTAAAAATCAAAGGTGAAAAAACGGTCAAATTACTACCGGAAATCTTTACCCGCTTAGTGACCGGGCTTGAATTTGCCAAAAATATGGTTTGGGAAGAATCGGGCCTTCGCTACGGGCGCCCGATCCGCTCGCTCATTGGCTTGTATGGTGAGAAGGTAATTAAATTCACTGTCGCCGGCGTACAGTCCAATCGCAATACGTATCCGCTTTCATCTTTTGGCCGCAAACCGATTAAAGTAGCCAAAGCCGATAAAGCTTACTATGCCGAACTCTTGCGTAACCAACCGCAACCGATCTTGGTTCTGCCCGAAGAACGGCGCGAGGCCTTAATCAAAACGGTATCGGCCGAAGCCAAATCCCGCGGTTATCAAGCCGATTTGGATGAAAACTTAATTAACGAAACCGTCTGGTTTACCGAACACCCGGTAGCCGTCGGTGGCGACTTTGAAATTAAGTTTTTAACACTGCCCAAAGAACTCATTACCACAGTACTCAAAAAACAAATTAAGATGTTCCCGGTAATGAATCAAAAAGGTGAACTGCAACCGTATTTTATTGCCGTGCGCGACGGTATTTCCGTAAATCAAAACGAAGTGCGCGACGGATTTAAAAAAGTAATGTCCGCGCGTCTAGCCGACGCCGTTTTCTTCTTTGAAAACGATAAAAAAGACGGATTGGACGTATTTAAAGAAAAACTAAAAACCATCCAATTTTTAGAAGGGCTTGGCTCCATGTACGAAAAATCTTCCCGCACGCAAGCATTGGCCTTGTGGCTATGCGAAAAAACGGGAAAAAGCGCCTTAAAAGAAACCGTTTCTTATGCGGCTTCGCATGCGTATGCGGATTTGGCGAGCCATGTTGTTTACGAGTTCCCGGAATTACAGGGCTATATGGGCGGGCAATATGCCGCCTTGGAAGGCCATAAAGACGCCGCCAAAGCGTTGGAAGAATTTTACTTCCCGCTTACCTCCACCTCGCAACTTCCGTCTGATGAAGCAGGTCTTCTAGTTTCACTAGCCGGAAAAATTGATACGCTCGTGGGTAACTTTATTATCGGACAAATCCCCACCGGCAGCGAAGACCCCTTTGCCTTGCGCCGCCAAGCGTTTGGGGCCGTACGTATTTTACTGGAGAAAGGATTGCCAGTTTCACTTAAAGATTTAGTGGAAAAATCGGCCGCCTTGTATCCGGCCGGTACCGTAGATAAAGGATTAAAAGAATTGCCGGGTTTCCTATTCCAACGTTTGGCGTTGGTGCTGGAACAACGCGGGCATGACGTACACACGTTAGAGGCCATTTCTAATTGGTACGAATTACCGCTTACCCAGGTAGAAGCTCTCGTCAGCGCGTTAGAAGCCGTTAAAACCGGAGCGGAATTTACCGCCGTGTTGGAAGCCGCCAAACGCGTGTGCAATATCCTTAAAAAAGCAGACGCGGTGACCAATCAAGTCAATGAATCTTTATTTGAAACGACTGCTGAAAAAGCGTTATTTGCTACAGTCCAACAAGTCACAAAGGCCGTTGCCGGGTTCTCCCCGCTGACAGCGAAAAAAGAAGATTTCTTGAAGGTACTTAAAACCTTTGATGCGTTTAAAGCACCGTTAGAAACTTTCTTTAAAGACGTTATGGTAAACGTAGATAACGCCGCCTTGAAAGCCAACCGCTTGGCACTACTGGGCCAGGTACGCCGACTACTCACGCAAACGGTAGCCGATATTACCCGGTTATAAAAATTGGAAACAAAAAGCACCCCTGGAGTTTACATCCAGGGGTGTTTTTTATGTCTGCATTTTTATATTTTTTCTTACTAAAAGAATCAAAATAAATTATTTTTCAGACGGTAAAAATAATTTTTAAAATACCCCTTGATTTTTTTTGCTTTTTCATTATACTACTCTGTACAGGATGTTAATCCGCAGGCAGTTGGTTGCGGTTCCGGCGGATGCGGCGGCCGGTTGGTTAGTGGTCGCTGGGGCGTTTGGGTGCAGTACCGAAGGATGTTGGCGGGCGTGTCGGTTTCGGCGTGAGGGGTCGTTAGTGGTTCCTCGGTGTCGGGGGCGGCGGTTCGCAGGACGGTTTCGGTGCCACAGGCGGCAGGGCGAAGAGCCGTGTGGCTGATGTGGCAGCAGGTACCCAGGCGTTATGTCCGGGATGATAGGGAATGTGGCGCGCGGGAGACCGGGCGTTGAGTTTCCGAGAGTCTTGGGAGTGGGAGATTGATCCTGTGCTTCAGTCGTCTTGCTTCCGGGCGTGAGAGCAACCTGAGTTGTAGCCTGCACGCGGAAAAGAAAGGAGTCAGCATGAACGCTGGTAACTAAACCCCTCGGTTGAATAAACCGGGGGGCTTTTTTTGTGCAAGACCTAGATTTTTCTAGGTCTTTTGTCCCCCCTACCTAGGTCCAAGGACCCTTGTTGCTAAAACATCTCTTTTCCTAAACTAGTATAGAGGAGGGCACGAGATATGTTAAAGAAATTAATTGTTCTTTTGTTTACGTGTACCGTTTTGTTACCACTTCACGCCAATGATTTAGTAACAAAGGTAGCACGTGCCGTAGCGGAACAAACCGTTACCGCAGAGAACCCTCGTCCCGTCCTTGAATGGGTAAAATCTTTACGTCTCATTCAAATGCAATTTCGTCCGGTACGCTTGAGTTATATTCCCGACGATTTTCCTGTATCGTATGACAATTATTTATCTTACAAAGACGAAGAAATCTACTTGCGCCGCGTCTTACAAATTCAAAAAGAGGTCACCGCTAACCCGGAATTAAAAGCCTTCTCGTTTGTGGCCCCTAAGGCGGCCGATTTAGCCAAATTGACCGCTGAGCGCCTTACTTTATTGGAGAACTTTTTAAAAGCTCCCATAGAACAAGGCACTCCGTCGGATGTTGTCCACACAAAACGTGTCCGGCCGTTTACACTAGCTGTCCAGCTAGGGAAAAATAAAATTCCGTCGCTAGAAATTTGGATCGACGTCCCTACGAAAAAAATTTATCTAATGTCGGATAATTTTTATTCAACGGCCGAATCTAAATATTCACTACACCTTTTTTAATGAGTAAAAAAATTGATTCCGCTGGAACGGAATGGAGGAAAAATGAAAAAAATAAGTATCTTATTAGCAGTTTGTTGTTTAGCACCTGTATCGGGGTTTGCACAACTCACTTTTTATGAAACGTATTATGAAGCTCCTGCTATTTCTCATACTATGAACACCCTTGTACGTAAAGTTAAAAACGCTTTTACGGATTCTAACCCGTTGTCTCCTTGGGCCAAACAGGTAAAATCCGAGCAACGAATCATTAACGGCGCGGCAGGCCCTTTTCAAACCAGTTTCTATGCGCTAATTACCACCAGTTACACCAATAAATTTGTAAAGGGAGAAGATTCCAACGTCTATCATAAACGTTTGCCTGCATTAAATCAGGCGCTTCACCAAAACAAAGTAATTGGTAGCTTTAGCCGTCTCATCGTGCCGGATCCACACGAACTTGCTCAGTTGTATATCTATGAATTTAACGACGTTAAAGATTTCTTACAACATTCCGGCTATGAAAAAGAATCAACCAACGTGGTTACGCCCAAAGCAGTGTCTTTGGCAGAAAGCGGAGTTGTACAAGTAACGTTGGATAAAGATGGGTGGGATCATACCGTATTCTTGCGTATTGATTGCCGCCGTAACGAAGTGTATCTGTTTAGCGCATTAAAAAGACAAATGGATAGAACTGCCCCATTCCCGTCCTCTAAACACCCACTTCGTTAGTTGAATTTCTACCGAAAAAAAGCTCCTTGTAAAAAGGAGCTTTTTTTGTTTTTTTACTTTATTCTAACAAAACACTAGGAATCGGCAAGGCAGACGGGTCTTCCGGCTCCGGTTGAGAGACCGGGCTCGCCTCTAACGGTGTCAGAGCCATTTCCTCATAGCTTTCATCTTGTAATAAAATTTTTTCATCGGCAGGAATGGCCTGTTCTGCGATTTCGGCAGATGTCTTTTCTCCTACAGAGGTAGTTGCAGGTTGAGCTTGCATTTGGCGCGGATTCCACCACGCCGGTGGGTTACCGGCACAAGCCACCACAAAAGCACTTAACAAAACGATTACACCTGATTTTTTCATACTGTTTACTCCTTTATCCATGGGTCGCCAATACCGTTTGGGCCCGTAAAAATAATTCGCCGGCTCGGTAACTGCTACGCACGAGCGGCCCGCTGGCTACACCTTTAAAACCAAGCAAATAGGCCTCTTTTTCCCAATCTTTGTATTCTTGCGGCAACGGATAGCGTACCACCGGGAAATGTGCCGCCGATGGGGCTAAATACTGCCCAATAGTCAATAAATCTACCCCCGCTTGGCGCAAATCACGCATTAATTGCTTGATTTGTTTATCCGTTTCGCCCAACCCCACCATAAAACCGCTTTTGGTAAGCACATGCGGAGCTAATCGTTTACTTGTTTCTAAAACGTGCAAACTGCGCGCATATCCCGCCCCCACCCGCACCGAAGCATATAACTCCGAAACGGTTTCAATATTGTGAGCCAACACATCCGGCCGGGCTTGTAAAATCGTTTGTAGGGATTCTTGACTACCGCCCAAATCAGAAATAAGCGGCTCCACGCGAACTTGAGGCGTAGTAGCGTGAATAGCCTCTATTACGCGGGCGAAATGAGCAGCTCCGCCGTCAGACAAATCATCCCGCGTGGGCATGGTAAGCACCGCATAGCGTATGTTCCACTCTTTAATAGCATCGGCCACCCGCTGCGGCTCTTGTGCGTCTGGCGGCAACGGTTTTCCGCGACCGACGGCACAAAAACGGCACCCGCGCGTGCATTGATCCCCCAACACCATAAAAGTGGCATCCCCGCAATTAAAACATTCCCCCCGGTTAGGGCAACGTGCCTCGTGGCACACCGTATGCAAACTGTGCCGGTCAATGGAATCTTCCGCCCGCAACGCTACGGCAGAACGCAGGGCCGCTTTATTGCGGCCTACCATTTCTTTTAACCAATCGGGAACGGGTAATGTAGACATGTATTTATTATACTAAAACGGAAGATGTCCAGAATATGATAAAATAAAAGAAAAACAGGATGCTCCGTCGTGAAAAAACAATCCGTTTATTTACTAATCTTTACGTTTCTGTTCGGTTTACTCCCTCGTAACAGCTGGGGCGCAAACGAAGCTATCACGTTGTCCGAACGCTTGGAAGAAGCGGCCACTCTTTACTTTTCTTATCATCCGGAAAAAGCCCTTGAAAAATATATTCAGTTATCCAAAGAAACCCAAAATAAAGAATCCTTTCTTAACGCGGCTTTTATTGCCATGGAACAAAACAATCCGAAGCTGGCAGTAGATATTTCTCAAGCAGCTTACCAAATATATCCGCAAGACCGCGCCATTATAGAAACCGCCGCGGATGCCTACTTGGCCGACGGACAATATGCCATGGCCGAAAAATTTCTGTCGCAACTGCCCGAAGAAGCAGGTCGTTCGGAATTATTACACATCAACCTGGCACGCGCACAAATGGGCATGGGAGAAAAGAAATTAGCCAAATATAATTTAAAAATTGCACTAAAAGGAAAAGCCCACGCCGCTCTTTCCAATTATCTGCTGGGGTTATTATACGAAGAAGAAAAAAGTTATAAAAAAGCCCTCAAGCATTTCCAAGCCGCCTCCACCTACGATCACCAATTTATGGAAGCCAAACGCCATTATGCGGCCGCCCTGGAAAAAACAAAAGATTATAACGAAGCCTATCGGCAATATCGTATGATTTACGCGGCCGACAAAACATTGCCCGAAATTGCCCAAGCTATTGAACGCTTACGTCCGCGGTTAACCCGCTCGGAAAAAGAATTATCCCCGGATAAAGAGCGCGATACACATACGTTAATCAAACCATTTCCCCTCCCGGAAGACCGTCCCCTGCGAGAAATTAAAATTGGGCTAGGCACCCGCTTAAACGGACGTCCGGCCGACCGCAAAAAAATTGTATTCATTCCGTCGCACAATTTTACGGTTTCATTAGAAAACGGAAAGATTTTAGCCCAAGGAAAAGCCAGACAAACCTGGTCCGTCATCCTAGAAAACGGGAAATCTTACTTGGTTGATCCGCGCGGGCAGAAAACATCTTTTACTTCTTCCATCACTGTCTATCCATCCTCAAACGTGGCGGGTGAAGGCACTACTATTTTAATCAAAAACATCTTAAGCGGTGCCGGCATGACGTGGGCCAGTGTAGACGATAAAGAATATCGCGGTCAGTTACAAATTATCCATAATACGCGTTTAAATACGTTGGTTCCGGTAAATATTGTTAATATAGAAGAATATCTGCAAGGAGTTATTTCGTCCGAAATGCCGACGGCTTTCCCAATGGATGCTTTGCGCGCGCAAACCGTATTGGCTCGTACCTATGCGTTAAAACATTTCGGTAAACACCGCTCCTACGGGTACGACGTGTGTGATGCACAAAATTGCCAGGTATATGGCGGAGTCAGTGCGGAAAGCGAACGCGCTAACGCGGCTGTAGAATCAACCGTCGGACAAGCTTTGTTTTATCATCACAAACCCATTGAAAGCGTGTTTTCGGCCAATTGCGGCGGTATTACACAAAGTGCTAAAGAAGCCGGTTGGACAGAAACTCCCTATTTGCAACCCGTTTCGGATTACCGTGATATAGAAGTGGCTTCCTTGCAACCATATCAATTTAAAGAACTTTTGCAATACGAACAAAACGCTTATAGCCGATACGATAAAAATGTCAGTTTGGCCGCTTTCCGTTGGGTGCGGGTAGTGGAAGAAAAAGAATTGCGCGAAATTATTAAAAAACAAAAAAAAGATATTGGTAAAATCACAGCTATTATTCCGTTGCGCCGGGGACGCTCGGGTTATGTAAACCGCTTGCTTGTACAAGGCACCCAAGGCAGCGTAACACTTAACAAAGAAAACGTTATTCGCGGTAATTTAAGTTTAGGGCTACTGCGCAGCAGTTACTTTATTGTACAGCCCAACTATGAAAATCACCAGCTTAAAAACTTTGTATTTTTTGGCGGTGGCTGGGGACATGGCGTAGGTTTCTGCCAAACCGGTGCCGCCGGGCGCGCCGAAGCCGGGCAAGATTACAAAACCATCTTACATCATTATTTCCCGTTGGCAGAATTTACAACAGCTGAATAATTCCAAAAAAATACGCCGCTTTTTAAGCGGCGTATTTTTAAATTATTATTTACCACCTGTTAACTTACGCTGGGCCTCTTCTTGGGCAGCCTTAATTTGGGCTTGTTTCTCTTTGTCCGGCAAATCAGAAGAAGAAATTTCATTAATCTGGTTAAACATTTCTTCCAACACTGGGCGAGCCGTCTCTTTAAAGGCTTCTTTTTGCTCGTCGGTCGCCTTGGAAAGGCCCGGATCTTGTAGTAAATTATCCAACGTTGATTCCACTCTCAATTTCACCATTTCGGGCCGTTTTTGAATTTCCATAATGGCCTGGTTGGTTTCTTGACGCGCCTGCATAAGTGCTTTCATTTTTTGGGAGCGGGACGTTTCAGGATCGTTCATAATACTCTCTGCCTTAGCAGCATAACGTGCGTATAAATCTTCCATCAATTTCGCCCCTTGCTTGCCGTAAATTTGCGTGGCCATTTCTACTTTTTCCCGTTGATCCTGTTGAATGCCTCCGCGGAAGTTTTCTTTCATACTCTCCGGCAACACGTAACGCCGGGGCAAAGTTTTGCCGCTTTCTTCGTTGGCCTGTTCGGCTTTTAACTGTTCTTCTTCCAAACGGTCTTCAGCTTCTATTAAGCCGTCTAAAGACAGATTATTAGCTAATAATTCTTTTTCCAATGCTTTGCGGCGATCGCGTTGCAATTCCAGCTGACGTTTATAATATTCTTCCGGGGATAAATTCGCTTGGGCTAATTCCAATTCCTTTTGGCGATATTCTTGCAAGGTCTTTCCCATTTGCCCGGCCACGTTGGTCCCATACGCTTTGGCCAAATCTTGCTGGAGCGCCGCATCTTGGGAAACTTTATCGCTTTCAAATTGTTTTAAACCTTCTTTCCGGCTTAAATCTTGCAATTTATTGTTATATTTTTCATTAACGGCTCGAGTCGCTTTTGCCAATTCTTCCAACGATTTACCCGGCTGGTTAGTTACCGCTGTCAATTCTTGTTGGTAATCGTCCATGATACGCCCCGCCTCGGTAGCGGCAGAAGCACCATATGTTTCCTTCACAGAGGACACGACCGACTCTTTCTGCGCGGCCACTTGTTCAGCCACACTGGCTAAAGGACTAGCGGCTTTGGTTCCATGCCGGTTTAAATATTTTTCTATATTGGCATCTTTTTTACTTTTGGGCAACATGGCCTGATACAACGCCCGTTCTACGCGCGAAGACAACCCGTCTAACTGTTTAGCAAGCGCGGCGGCCTGTTCCTTGCGCACCCCTTTCATATACGGAGCCATAATTCCGCGAGCACGTTCTTCCGTGGAAGGACGATATACGCCGGGAGTAAAAGTAGTATCTCTAGTAAAAGAAGGATCCGTCGGCATTCTTCTACCGGCGGCCAGGGCGGCCTGTTGCGAAGGTAAATATTCTTGAACGGTCATTACACCGGGTTGACTGCCCTCCGCTAAAGAATTAGACGAAGCAGTAGTAAGCGGTGCGTTAGCCCCGTTTTCTGCAGAAGAAGTGGGTGATCTGCGGCCGATAAATCGTTTTAAAAATCCGTCTTTTTTACTCAATTTCGGTCTAGCCGGCGTGAAAGAAGAATCTTCTCCCAAGATTTCGTTATCTTTTAACGTAGCCAGTCCCGCCAACTCCCGCGCGGTTGCTTGGGAGGAGTGTGCCCCGGCAGATCGACCATAACTTTTGGAATTTACCGAATTGGACGCGGCAGGTTGTTCAATATAGTTGTGGCGCCAAAAGGCCACCCCAATTGTTAGCAAAATAATAATAAATACACTTAATTGCAATAAGGTTCTATTTTGTTTTTCCATATAGCCCGTCCTTTTAGGCCAAAAGCCCCGCCGTAAGCGGGGCTCTAATTATTCTTTCACAATAGCAATGCCCAATTCTTTCAATTGGTTTTCATCTACCTTATTGGGTGATTCTGTCAGCGGGCAAACCGCTTGGGCTGTTTTGGGGAAGGCAATTACCTCGCGAATAGATTCTTCCCCCGCCAACAAGGCAGTAATACGGTCTAGTCCCAGGCCGATACCTCCATGTGGAGGCGCACCGGCTTCCAAAGCATTTAATAACATGCCAAAACGAATAGCAGCATCTTCCTTAGAATGCTTCATCAAAGCCAAAATGCGTTCTTGTACTTCGCGGCGGCAGTTACGCACGGAACCGGAAGCCAATTCGTTTCCGTTGAGCACCAAGTCAAATTGATACGAACGGACTGAACCCGGGTCTTTTTCCAAATTCGGCAAATCTTCTTCTACTGCAGCCGTAAACGGGTTGTGCGCGGCATCCCAGCGGTCTTCTTCCGGGATGTATTCTAACAATGGGAAGTTGGTAATCCACGCAAACGCCCATTCTTTTTGGGCAGGCAATTCTTTGACAAGTTCTTTGCGTAGTGCCCCCATAAACGACTGGCAAGTGCGTTTATTTACATCACTGCCGATTAAAATCACGTCCCCGTCTTGGGCTTGAACCACGTTCAGAACGGCTTTCATTTCTTCGGGCGTAAAGAATTTGGCAGACGGCCCCTCAAAGGCTCCGCCCTTTACTTTCAGCCACACGAGCCCTTTGGCACCGTTTTTCTTGGCTAGTTCGGTAAGTTTATCTAAATGCCCGCGGGAATAAGCCGCGCCTTTTTCGCCGCGCAACGCATAAATGGAACCGTTGGCTGCTAGTACATCTTTAAATACCTTAAAACCTGTATTTGCGAATATACTGCTTACGTTTTTAATCTCCAAACTGTAACGCAAATCCGGTTTATCGGAACCGAAACGATCCATAGCTTCATCAAACGGCAATTTAATAAACGGTGTTTGCAAATCTTTTCCGGCTGTTTTAAAAATTTCTTTCATCAGGCCTTCCACAATTTCGTGGATATCGTCAATCGTCACAAACGACATTTCCATATCAATTTGTGTGTGCTCGGGCTGACGGTCCGCACGCAAATCTTCGTCGCGGAAGCACCGCGCTAATTGGAAATAGCGGTCAATTCCGCTGGCCATTAAGGTTTGTTTGAACATTTGAGGACTTTGCGGAAGCGCGTAAAATTCGCCGTGGTGTACGCGGGAAGGCACTAAGTAATCGCGTGCGCCTTCCGGAGTGGAACGCGTTAAAACCGGGGTTTCCACTTCGATAAATCCGTTAGCATCCAAGTACCGGCGCGCCGCTTGCGCAATGCGGTGACGTAGGTACAGGTTAGCAAACATTTTCGGATTGCGTAAATCCAAATAGCGGTATTTTAAGCGAATTTCTTCGGCCACGCCGCGTGATTTATCCACATCAAACGGCAAGGGAATAGATGTATTTAATACTTTTAAATCTTCGGCTACTACTTCAATTTCACCGGTTTTCATGTTTGGGTTTACAGCCCCTTCAATACGGCGTTGCACCGTGCCGGTTACTTCTATTACATATTCGTTACGAAGGCCGTACGCAATATCAAAAAACGGACGGGAAGGTTCCACGACCACTTGGCAGATACCGCTGCGGTCGCGCACGTCAATAAATAACACGCCGCCGTGGTTACGGTAACTGTTTACCCAACCGCATAAAGTTTGTTTCGTTCCTAGAAGCGCCGCGGTGATATCGCCGCAGTAGTTGGTTCTTTTCATACTAATTTTTTTACCTCTTGTGTTAAAACGTCAAACGGAATTCTTTTTTGTTCACCCGTTTGTAAATCTTTTAAAGTGACTTCCTTGGCCGCCAATTCGTCCGTCCCTAAAATAAGAGCATACGACGCACCGCAACGGTCGGCTTGTTTCATTTGGCCTTTGATATTTTTATCAAAAAGTCCCCCTTCCGCCCGCACACCTGCCGCACGTAAATCTTGCGTTAAATTAAATGCGGTTTCGTTGCACGATTTGTCCATAGAGACGAAATAAACGCTCTTTTGTTTCGGCGTTTCTACTTCTCCGCGCGACATAATCACACGTTCGGCACCCATCGCCCAACCGATAGCCGGTGTAGCCGGGCCACCCATATTTTTAACAAGCGTATCATAACGTCCGCCGGCGGCAATCGCATTTTGCGAAGCATCCCCCGCTTGAAATTCAAACACGGTGCGGGAATAATAATCCAGCCCGCGCACAAGCATAGGGTCCACTTCAAAATCAATTTTCCCTTTCAATAACGCTTGTACTTCGTCAAAATGGGCTTGGCACTCCGGGCACAGTTTCATGGTCGGTACGCGGCCCGCAAAACGGGCGCCGTCAATTTTGCAATCCAGCACACGCAACGGATTTTTTTCTAAGCGCGTTTGGCAATTTTCGCACAAAGTATCTTTTTCTTTAGACAGAAAATCAATGAGCGCCTGGCGATAAAGCGGACGGCATTTGTCGCACCCCAAACTGTTGATTTTTACTTTATAATTCTTGGCTCCGAATTTAGCCACGATGTCTTTCAACATCAAAATCACTTCGGCATCGGCCGCCGGAGCAGAGTTGCCGATATATTCGGCACCAATCTGTTCAAATTCGCGGTAGCGGCCCGCTTGCGGACGTTCCGCACGGAACATATTGCCGATATAATAAAATTTTTGCACCGGGGCGTTCTGCACGAAATTATTTTCCAAATACGCACGCACCACACCGGGAGTTCCTTCCGGGCGGATGGCCAATTGCCGATGACCGGCATCTTCAAAGGTGTACATTTCTTTCTGAACGATATCGGTCGTTTCGCCGGTAGATTTAACAAATAATTCTTTTAACTCTACCGTCGGTAGGCGCAGTTCGCCAAAGCCATAGAGAGAAAACACGCCGCGGGCGCAGTTTTCTAATTCTGTAAAATTTTTGGATTGGGGTTCGAATATATCACGAAACCCTCTTACTAGTTTTGCCATATAAGTTATTTTAGCATTTTTATACGCGTACGGGCGGATAAAGGGCCTAGTTAACGAGTAGGAAGAAGTAAACTTTTTTTTAATTTTCAGATATGCTATAATAAATATGTTGTTAGTGAAATTTGACCGTTTTTCGGGCGTGTAGCTCAGCTGGGAGAGCGCCTCGTTCGCAACGAGGAGGTCGTCGGTTCGATCCCGATCACGTCCACCATTCGAAAAAGTCCTGCTTGTCAGGGCTTTTTTTATGGAGTGATTGTAATTAAGAAGCGAACGACCGACGAAGTTGTGAACAGAGCGCCCCGCTCCGAAGTGAAGCAACGAGGAGGTCGTCGGTTCGATCCCGATCACGTCCAAAATTTAGAGACCCTACGCAAGTAGGGTTTTTTTGTGGACGTGAGAGGCGCGTTTCGCTTCCGAAGTGAAGCAACGAGGAGGTCGTTTGGCCCGTCCGGCAAGGACTCCCGATCACGTCCAAAATTTTAAGGTCTCGCGCAAGCGGGGCTTTTTTATTTCCTCCTAAAAAGATAAAATAAAAGTATATCTATTTTTACGAGGACTTCTATGCTAAATAAAATTCGCGTCAAAGACGTCGGCCAATACTTAGGCCAAGAAATCACTTTGCACGGCTGGCTTTATAACAAACGCTCCAGCGGTAAACTCCATTTTTTGCAATTGCGCGACGGTAGCGGCATTATCCAATGCGTTATGTTTAAAGGCGAAGTGTCGCCGGAACTTTTTGATTTGGGCGATAAAGTAACCCAGGAATCTTCTATCGTTGTTACCGGGACGGTGCGCGAAGACAAACGCTCTCCCCTCGGCTTTGAGCTGGGCGTAAAAAACTTGGAAGTTATCCAAATGGCTACCGATTACCCGATTACGCCCAAAGAACACGGCCCGGAATTTTTAATGCAACACCGCCACTTATGGTTGCGTTCTGCTCGGCAAACCGCTATTTTGCGCATGCGATGAAATTATTTTTGCGATCCGCGAATACTTTCACAAAAACGGATTTATTTTGTCTGACTCGCCGATTTTAACGCCGGCCGCTTGCGAAGGCACCAGCACGTTATTTGAAACCGATTATTTCGGCGAAAAAGCATTTTTATCCCAAAGCGGACAACTTTATGGTGAAGCCTCTGCTATGGCTTTAGGCAAAACGTATTGTTTCGGGCCGACGTTTCGCGCTGAAAAATCCAAAACGCGCCGTCACTTAACGGAATTTTGGATGGTAGAGCCCGAAGTGGCTTATAACGATTTAGATGATAACATGGACTTAGCCGAAGATTTTATCAAATATATCGTCGGA
>CADBFX010000006.1 GCA_902794125.1 uncultured Elusimicrobium sp.
ATGGCAAATGTAATTAAACTAATAATAAAAGCCACCCAAAAGAATTGCTGATATCCTAACACGGCTTGCATTTTGCCTGACAGCATAGAAGGCACCATCATTCCAAGCGCCATAATGCCCGTGGAAATAGCATAATGGGATGTTTTATAAGCCCCTTGGGAAACATACATAATAAACACGGTAAGCGCCATCATGGCCAAGCCGTAACCAAAATTTTCCAGCGTGATAAGCGTGGCAATAACCGCTAATCCGGGTTTGGCCATGGCTAAATATACGTAAAAGCAGTTGGGTAACACAAGCGCAAAAGCAAAAGGCCAAATACATTTTTTGAATCCATATTTGCCGAGCAACCACCCGCCCAGCAAATTCCCGGCGATAATGGCTCCTAATCCAAGGGTTCCTTTGATAAGGCCGTAGTTTTGCATACTCATAGCCAAAGCCCCTTGATCTGCCGGTTTTAAGAGAAATAACGGCACCATTTTTTCTAAAAGAGCTTCGCCAAAACGGTAGAGCAAAATAAACGCCAAAATATACAAAATATTTTTTTGCGTGAAATAAGAACTAAAAGCTTCCTTCCACACGTGTACTTGTGTTTTTTCGGAAGGGACATCTCCTGCCGGGCGCGGCAGTTGGTAGGCGTGCCAAGCGGCAAATGCGGCAAACAAAACACCGAAACCCGCAAAGAAAACTACCCAATTGTAGGGCTTAGCAATCCAGCCGCGCTCTGCTAAAGCTCCGACTGCGGAAATCAAAAGGCCGCTGCCTAAAATCATGGCCAGACGGTAAAAAATCGTGCGGATGCCTACAAAGCGGCCTTGGTCGCTGGCAGACAGCGAAAGCAAATAATATCCGTCGGTAGCGATATCCAACGTGGCAGAAGCAAACGCTCCTAAGAAAAACCCAAACAACGTGAGTGCTAAAAAGGAAGAAGCGGCTTGCGCTTGGAAAAATGCTTGCGTAAGAAAATCAACGCCAGCACTAGTTGGGCACTTATCAGCCAGCGGCGTTTCGTGCCGCGCGCATCTACAAGCGGGCTCCAAAACATTTTTAAAATCCAGGGCAGATACAACCAGCCTGTCCAAAAAGCAATTTGTTCGTTGGAATAACCTAAGTCCGCGTATAAGATAACCGAAACAACGTTAATTAATATATACGGGAAACCTTCTGCCAGGTAGAGAGAAGGAATAAACGACCAAGGAGTAACTGTTTTCATTTGAATGCGTATTTCCCGCCCAGAAAATCTGCCATGGGTTTCGTGGTGGCATTACGGGCTAAAAGAATTTTAATAATGGCGGTAAGCGGTACGGCTAGCAGCGCACCTATTACGCCCCATACAAGCGACCAGAAAATTAAGCAGGCCAACACAACAATTGGATCCAAATCCATGCTTTTACCGAGCCATTTTGTTTCCAAAATGTTGCCGATGATAAAATGAATAGCCGTCAGCAAAATAAGTGCTAATAAAATATGCCAATCAAATCCGTATTGCAAGAAAAGCACCGGCAGTGGAAGTGTGGTAGAAATAAACGGCCCGATGTTGGGAATAAAGTTTAGCACAAACGTCAGTACAGCCAACATAGACGCCAATTCTGTTTTTATGGAAGCCAGCACAATCCAGGTGCAGACGGCCGCCAAGAGAGAAACGAAGAGTTTGACAATCAAATAGAACGAAATTTGTTTTTGAATGTTACCCACTAACGAAGGTTTGTCTGCGGTGGCTTTTCCCATAAAGATGAAAATTACAAACAATGTAATTAACATGAGATTGGTAACCAGCGCCATTAAATTGCTTCCCACGCTTTTAACTACATTAAAAATAGGAAGTTTAGATACATTTTCTATAACAAACTGGGCGTTCATGTTTACGCCGTATTTTTGGGCATGGTCCAATATCCAGTCAATCGTTTCGTTTAACCGCTCCGCATAAATATCGGCCCCGGCCACAAAACTTTCAATTGAATTGGCAATAAACACCACAGATGCAATTACCATTGCCAAAAAAGCAACAAAACTGATAATTAAACCCAGTACGTAGGGGATGTTCCATTTTTGTTTTAATCTTTCGGCTAATGTACCGGCTACCATGGTAATAAATAGCGCAATAATAAACGGCATTAGCATGGATTTTGTATATACCAGTACGCCGGTGGCAGCTGTGGCCGCTAAAATCATTAAACAAATGTTGTTGATAGGAGCTAATTTTTCAAGTGCATTGTTGGTGTTCATAAAACCTCTCTTGTAACTAGTATAGCATACCCGGAAGAATTTGCAAAAGAGGGAATCCCAATAGGAGGTGGCTTAAAAGTGTTACAATACATAAAACAATGCATAATTTGCTAATGCCCGAGGCCAGAGAATGCAATCTTGGTGGAAAAAATTAAAGCAGAGAAACAAATTACTAACGATCGGTATATTATCTTTGTGGCTGATAGGCGTTCTTTTTATACTTTGCGGTAAAGTGGAAATAGCTCATGATGAAACGCACGGCTGGATGATAGGGTCGTTCGTTCCTATCGGGCAGTTGTTTATCTTGACCCGGTGGGAGGGGCATTTCTGTTTATGGTTTTTGTTAATCCGTTTTATTTCTAAAATAGGGACATTCCCTTACGCGTTGTATTTTCTAAATGGTTTTATTTGTTTTTTGGTGGCTTTGTTGATTTGGTGTAAGGCTTCTTTCCCGCGTATTATTCGGCTCTTTGCTTTATTTAGTTTCCCACTTTTTATGGGATATCCCACTTATGCACGGCCATATGGGTTGGCCACCTTGTGTTTATTGTTATTGGCACATTATTTCCCAATGCGTTTACAAAGGCCGCTGTGGTACGTGTTTTTGCTGTTTATTTGTGCGCATACACAATTAGTGGGAACCATTGGGGCGGGGGCTTTTGGGTTGGTATTTGCCTATGATTTAATTCGCGCTTACCAACGCAGGGAAATAGCCGCCTCTGTTTTTTGGAAAACAGTTGGCTTTGGGTTATTTACAATAATTTGTTTGCTGGCACAAACTGTTGGATTTCAACGGCCTTTTTATGCTCCGCCCAGTGCTATCCCTTGGAAAAGAATGATACTGAGGACCCCATTAATGGCATATTTAGGGTGTTTTTTGTTTTTATTAAAGAGTAAAAGAGCAGTATTCTTTTTATTGTTTTCATTTATCAATTTATTTTTGGTATATCGTTTGGTGTACCGGTTGGAATTGTGGCATTGGCTGTTTTTATTTGTATATGTGGTAGCAGCTATGTGGATTTTTTGGCAAGAGTATCCGAAGGAAAAGGCCTCCATATATTTGGTGATATTGTTTTTTTTGGCTTCTATGTGGGGGTATTCGCGCAGATATCAGTGGCCTCTGTTATGGCAGGACCCCTTTAAGAATATGGTTCAAACTCATTGGGTTATGTTGCAAAATGCTCAGGTGTTTACGTTAGAAAATAATGGGTTGGATATGCTCCCATATTTATATGCGAAAGGAATTAAAACTTACAATTTGAAAACGGGAGAAGAAGATTATTCTTTAGCCAGTTTAAAAAAATTGTACGCCGAAGATACTAGAGTTTCTTATGATAAGATTATTCCTTTGCTAGCAACAGATAGGCCTAATGTTTTGTTAAGTGACAAGGAAAGCGTTTCCTACGTAAACTGGCAAATGAGAAACTCTAAAAAATTGCATTTTTCCTTATATGAGTGTAGTAAGATAGATTCGCGCGTGTGTATTTATTTTATTACTAGATAATAAAAGCACCCTGGTGGGTGCTTTTTAAATGGTGGGCAGTACAGGATTTGAACCTGTGACCTTCCGCGTGTGAGGCGGACGCGCTACCGCTGCGCCAACTGCCCGTAAATAGGTAACGGGACTTCTTCTCTATTATACTAATTTTCCCGCGTGTGTGAAAGGGGCGCATTTATGGATGTGTAGCAGCCCTCCTATTTTTATATACTATGAAAAGAAGGGAAAAATCTATTTTAAAAACAGGTTACGGAAAAGGAGCCGCTTACAATTATGGAATGGAGTTTGTTTTTTAACTCACTTATCGGTATCATCGCTATTTTAAACCCTATCGGTAATATGCCGATTTTTATGGAACACGTGGAAAATGAAACCCCTAAAGTGCAACAAACGGTGGCCGTGATGATGGCCCTGTCTATTTTTATTTTGATGCTTGTTTTCTTCTTGTTTGGGAATCGTATTTTGGGAATGTTCGGCATTACGCTTCCAGCCTTCCGCTTGGCAGGGTCTATTATGATTTTGCTCGTCGGTCTTCGCATGTTGCAAGGTAAAAGTAAATTTGAAAACCATGGAATTGAAACGGCTGCCGTTTCGGGTGACACGTTTGACCAGGCACGTAATAGTTTGAGCCATATTTTAGTACCGGTAGGGATGCCCCTTTTTATCGGCCCCGGCACTATTACTACCGTTATTTTGTATTCGGAAAAAAGCGCCGATATCACTTATTTTTTAATGATGATTATCGCCCTTTTCTTAAGTGCTTGTTTGGTGGGGATTGTGCTACTCAGTTCTAATTATATTTTTGAAAAAATCGGCCGCAACGGAACACAAATTGTGGTGCGTTTTATGGGTATGATTTTGTGTGCCATTGCCATGCAGTTTATGATTGACGGTATCGCCCAATTATTACCGGGTGTGCTGAACACGGCGTTTATACACACCGGCCATTAACTTTGTAAGTGAGGGGCGGCGCAGAGCCGCCCTTTTTTTATCGTATGTTTAAACTTGTTTCCAATTTCAAACCGGCGGGCGACCAGCCCAAAGCCATTGAAGCCCTTACGCAAGGCGTGTTGGCCGGTAAAACCCGCCAAACGCTGTTAGGGGTGACCGGTTCGGGAAAAACTTTTACCATGGCTAACGTAATTGCGCGGCTCAATAAGCCGACGCTTATTTTGTCGCCCAACAAGGTGTTGGCCGCTCAACTCTATGCCGAGTTTAAACAATTCTTCCCTGAAAATGCAGTAGAGTATTTTATTTCGTACTACGATTATTATCAACCGGAAGCCTATATCCCTCAGACGGATACCTATATTGAAAAAGACTCAGCTATTAACGAACATATTGATAAGTTGCGTTTAAAAGCTACCACGTCGCTTACTTCGCGCAAGGATGTAATTGTGGTGGCGTCGGTGTCTTGTATTTACAATATTGGCTCGCCGGATAGTTTCCGCGAAATGCGTATCTACGTTAAGAAAGGGGCTGAAATGACACGTGCCCAACTTTCCGGACATTTAATTAAAATCCAGTATCACCGGGATGAGTTGGAATTTTCTTCCGGCAAATTTCGTGCCCGCGGACCGAATATAGATATCATGACGCCTTATAGCCAAAACGCGCTTCGTATAGAAATTGCCGGCAAAACGATTGCACATATTTATGAAATCCATCCCATTACCGGCAATGTGCTGGCCGAATTAACAGAGGCATGGATTTACCCGGCTAAACATTTTGTGGCGACGGACGAAGATACGCAAAATGCGCTTACGCAAATTGAGCAGGACTTAAAAATTCGTCACGCAGAACTTTTGTCCATGGGTAAAGAAATGGAGGCCTACCGCCTAAAACAACGCACGGAATATGACTTGGAAATGCTCCGCCAAGCAGGTTTTTGCTCTGGCATTGAAAATTATTCACGCTATATGGACGGCCGCCAACCCGGGGAACGCCCCTCCACGCTTATTGATTATTTTAAACGTTATGATGATTTTTTGATGATGGTGGACGAATCGCACGTGGCTTTGCCGCAAGTGCGAGGGATGTTTAACGGGGATCAAGCCCGTAAAAAAATGCTTGTAGATTTTGGCTTCCGGCTGCCTTCCGCGCTGGATAACCGCCCGCTAAAATTTGACGAATTTGAAAAATTACTGCCTTCCACTGTTTTCGTATCCGCTACGCCGGGGCCGTATGAACTGACCGTGTGCGGTAACAACATTGTGGAACAAGTAATCCGCCCGACAGGCCTGGTGGACCCGAAAGTAATTGTCCATCCTACCGAAGGGCAAATTGAACATTTGGTTGAGAAAATCAAAGAACACGCAGCTAAAAACGAACGCACGTTGGTCCTGGCACTGACTAAAAAAACAGCAGAAGATTTGAGCGCCTATTTTACGGAAAAAAATATTAAAACGCGTTATTTACACTCTGACATCGAGGCGTTGGACCGGGTAGAAATTTTAAAACAGTTCCGCCAGGGGAAATTTGATGTGCTTGTCGGCATCAATTTGCTGCGCGAAGGGATTGATATTCCACAGGTAGGGCTGGTGGCCATTTTGGGGGCCGATAATGAAGGATTTTTACGCAACACCACTACGCTTATTCAAATTTCCGGACGTGCCGCCCGTAACGCCGGAGGAGAGGTGATTTTGTATGCGGACCGGAAAACCGATTCTATGAAATTCGCCTTAAACGAAATGAATCGCCGGCGCGAACTGCAAGAAGCGTATAACAAAGCACATCATATTACGCCTAAAACAATTCAAAAACAAGAAATAGAATTAAAAGAATTTGAACAACAAGCGCAAACGAGTGCCTTTGGCATTTTAAAAGAGTCATTGCCGGAGCCGACACTTAAAAATATTAAATTAGTGGAAAAAGATCTTGAAGAACAAATGCGTCAGGCGGCAGATTCCCTTAATTTTGAACTAGCCGCCGAATTGCGCGACCGGTTATTTGAACTGCGCGAAATGAAATTAAAATAGAGGTTTTATGAAAGATATTACATTGCCTTTGTATGCTGTAACAAAAGTAGTTGGGCTGGAAAAAACGGAAAGTACTTTGTCGGTAGCGTGCGCTTTAGCGCAAACGGGCGAAACAGCCGGTACTTTAATACTTACGTGCGAACAAACCCACACATTCTCCGGCCCTCGCGGGGCGGTAACTTCGGGAGAAGGCGGCGTGTATTTCACACTTTTATTGCCCGCTCAAAACGAAGCAGAAAAAGTAGGATTGGCGTTAGCCAATGCAATTGGTTATACGGTGGAACATGCGCTGGAATTAAATACAAAATTAGTTCCCGGCGGCGTAGCAGTGTGGGATAAAAAATCCCATAAATGGAAACAATTTGCCGATGTTACGTGCACGGCGGATGGGGAACACCTATTTTTAAGTGCGGGAATTTTGCTCAACAACCCAGCGCCCCGCTTTTTAGTTTCTTCTCATACCGACTTAAAACGTTTGTTAAAAAGTGAAACGAGCAAAGAACTCTTTTTAGATGCCGTATTAGATACTTTTTGGAAGTATTATTCTTTTCTGAAACATTAGTTTCAAAAAGCGCTTAATTTGTATCGGTTCTTTCTTTAAAAATACGGGAATCTACTAACCGTTTAAAAATGCGGCCGCGTTCCTCGTAATCTTTAAATTGGTCAAACGACGCACATGCCGGCGATAACAACACAATATCTCCGCGCACGGCATTTTTCATAGACAGGTCTACGGCATTTTCCAGTGTGTCGCAACGTGTGACGGTAAAACCGGGAAGCTCCCGGTCTATTTTATCCATGGCTTCGCCGATAGATAACACGCGTTTGCAATAATCTTTCAAGTAGGGCAAAAGCACTTCGTAAGAAGATCCTTTATCCCGCCCACCTAAAATTAACCAAATGTTTTGGCATTTATCAAAACTTTTAAGAGCTGTAATAGTAGAATCTAAATTGGTTGCTTTAGAATCGTTTACGTAAATCACGCCATTGTGGTAGGCAAATTGTTCAATGCGGTGTTCCATGCCTTTAAACGAGTCAAATACTTTTTGAACGGTAGCAGCCGGTACGCCCGCGGCTAACGCCATAAGGGCGGCTGCCATGGCATTTTCCACATTATGGATGCCCTTTAAGTGTGGAGGGCGGATTTGGTGCCCTTCGCTAAAAATCAGTTCATCTCCGTCAAAAAACACATCCGTTTTTAGTACGTGTTTGGGTTGCGTTGAAAAAGCCAAGACGCGGCTTTTTGCTTTTTCGGCCAGTTCCGCACACACAATGTCTGCCCCGTTTAGCACGAGTACGTCTTTTGAGTTTTGATATTTTAAAATTTTACCCTTTGCTTTGATATAATTTTTCATGCCGCCGTGATGATCCAAATGGTCCGGCGTAACATTGAGTAAACACGCATAGGCCGGGTGGAAATACGTGCTGTCTTCCAGTTGATAACTGGATACTTCTATTACCAAATCATCTCCCGGCTTTACGTTGCGTGCACAACGCGATACGGGAAAACCAATATTACCGCACACATGTACTTGCCGGTTACCGGCTACCTGGGTGGCGTGAGCTTTTAAAATTTCTCCCAAAAGGGCGGTGGTGGTAGTCTTACCGTTGGTGCCGGTCACCGCAAAAATACGGCAATTTTTTGGCAGAAATGCCAGGGCAACTTCCAGTTCGCTAAAAATTGGCATACCGCGTTTGCGGCCTTCTTGCAAAATGGCACTTTGCGGAAAAATACCCGGGCTTTTTACCCAAAAATCATACTCAAAAACGCGGGAACTGTGGCCGCCCGTTTCCATTTCAATGCCGGGTGGCAATTGCAGTTTGTCAGCATAAGGGGCGGTTCTTTCTTCGCTAATTAATACCTCAAATCCCTCGGCGCGTAGCAACGCCGCAACGGCTTGGCCGCTTTTTCCGATTCCTAACACGCAGGCCTTTTTTCGAGTAAAATTTTCTGGATGAAACATAGTAATTATTTCTCCTGCAAAAATTGGCGGATAGTTTCTTGGTCGGAAAAATGTCTTTTTTCCGTTCCCACTAACTGATAGTTTTCGTGTCCTTTTCCCGCCACAATGACAATATCTTGCGCTTGTGCGGTTGCTAAGGCCCGGCGAATGGCTTCGGCCCGGTCGGGAATGACTTCGTAATTGGAAAACCCGTCCATCCCTTTTAAAATATCAGCAAAAATTTGTTTAGGGTCTTCGCAGCGCGGATTGTCGTTTGTTAAAAAGACAAAATCGGCTTTTTCGCAAGCGGTGCGCCCCATCAGTGGGCGTTTGGTGCGGTCCCGTTGCCCGCCACAACCAAACACTACAAACACGCGATTTTTTTTGAACGGAGCAACCGTGGCAAATGCACGTTCCAGCGATTCATTGGTGTAAGCGAAATCCACAAACGCAAAAAAATTGTCTGCTTCGTAAATACGTTCCATGCGCCCCGGCACGCCGGGTAATGCGGCCAGCCCGCGCACAATATCGTCTGTTTTAATTCCTTTACAAGCGGCGGCTGCCCAAGCCGCCAGTGCGTTATATACGTTATGCCGCCCCAGTAAATTGATTTTTGCAGGGACTCCGTTCACGGCAAAAGAAGTACCCGTTAAACTTTCTTGAATATTCGTTGCGGTAAAATCGGCCGAGTGTTCTACGCCAAAGGTAACAATTTTTACACGATTTTTAAATAAATCTACAAGTCGTTTTCCATACTCATCATCTGTGTTAATAACAGCCACACGGTTTTGTTTTGGGTTATGCGGGTCAGCCAAATTTTCAAACAATTTGCATTTGGCTTTAAAATAGTTTTCAAATGTAAGGTGAAAATCTAAATGATCGCGCTGTAAATTGGTAAAAATAGCCGTGTCGTACCAAATGTGCCGCACGCGCTGAAGTTCTAGCGAGTGGGAAGATACTTCCATTACGACGGACTGGCATTTTTCCTCTTTCATTTGCGCCAGCAATTTAAATAAAGATAGCGCGGCCGGAGTGGTGTTAGGTGCATCACAAATCTTTTTCCCGGCAGAGCGGTAATTGACGGTACCCAAGGCTCCTACCCGTTGGCCGGCCTGTGTTAAAACCGATTCCAACAAATACGCGATAGATGTTTTCCCTTTCGTGCCCGTTACACCCCACATGCACATATCGTCTGAAGGTTTTCCGTAAAAAATATAAGCCGCATCTGCCATGTCGCGGTCAATATCGTCGGATTGGTAAAAAGGAATGGTGCAGGTATCCGGTTTGGGCTGAGCGGAAACAATGAGGATTGCCCCTTTTTTAATAGCATCCGGGATGAACTGATTCCCGTCCACGTGTGCTCCTTTTAGCGCAAAAAAAACAAAACCCGGGCGAACTTCTTGCGAGTTAAAAGTTAAGCCGGTCACTGTTAAACCGGCCGTGTGGGCTTTTTCTAACACGAGGCTTGAAATCATATTACATATCCTAGCAAATTGACGGCAGTAAGGAAAAGGGGCTTACTCGTCTTGCTTGCGGGGGAACAATACGTCTAATTCGGCAGCCATTTGGGCCAAATGGCTTTTAATTTGCGGTTGCTTTGTCTCCAACAACGGCAGTAATGTATTGCGAATCCAATTGCGGGTGAAAGTTTCGTCTGTGTTAGTTTCATCCGTGATGTGAGAAAGATGATTGTTTTTTAAATAATCTTCTACTTCTTGGCGGGTAATGCACAACAGCGGCCGGATAATTTCTACCCCTTTACATAACGGCCGACGAGGCGGAATGCCGGCCAATCCTTTGGCTTTGGTGCCGCGCAGTAGATTTAATAGCACTGTTTCGGCTTGGTCATCTAAGTGATGCCCCAGGGCCAGCTGAGTGGCACCCCATTTGCGGGCTACTTTACTAAACGCTTGGTAGCGAGCTTTGCGGGCGGCATGTTCGGGACTTAGTTTTTTTTCACGAGCCAGTTTTTTTACATCTACTTTTTCCAGAAAAAAATCTATGTTTTGTTCTTTGCAAAAATTTTTACAAAAGCGTGCATCTGCCGCGGCGGCCGTGCCGCGCAGCCCGTGATTAATGTGAACGGCCGCTAAGCGGAAATGCTTTTCCTGCGACAGATAATGTAAAAAATGAAGCAGGCATACCGAATCGGCTCCGCCGCTAAACCCAACGAGGACGCGTTCTTTCCGGGCAATAAACCGGGCCGCGAAATTACGCATTTTAGGAAGAACGGATGCATTAAAACTTTTTTTTGTCATATAAAAAAGTATAATAAATAATACATAGGTAGGGGAATAAGCTATGAAAAAAAGAATTTTAATTGTAGAAGATGAAATTTCTATTGTTGAATTATTGCGCTTGGTGTTGATGCGAGAAGGGTATGAAGTTTATACCTGTCAATCCGGCCGGGATGCTATTTCCACGATGAAAGCAGTGCATCCACATTTGGTAATTTTGGATGTTATGTTGCCGGGCATGGATGGATCCAGCATTGTGCGCGTGATGAGCGAAGATGATATTTTGTGCTCTACCCCGGTGATTGTTACTTCGGCGCTGGTAGAGTCGCAAAAGTTATTTGCGGCCTATCCGCAAGTAAAAGCATTCTGTTCTAAACCGTTTGCGCTTAAGGAATTTGTAATAGAAGTAAAAGCTGCTATTGGCGATTAACGGAACATATTTTAAACCCCCGGCTACTCATTTAAGTAGCCGGGGGTCTTTGTTATCGGTAAACTTATTTACTATAAGCCATACAACAGTTACCTAACATGCATTTTTCACACGGGGCAACGGGTTGGCGTTCTTTTAAAGCAGCCAACAGTTTGCGGGCAAAGTCCGTTAAAGTTGGGTCGCGCGCTCCGAGCACCAACACAATATCGCCCGGTTTGGCGGCCGCAGCCATTTCGGCTAGAATACGTTCGCGGCAATCGTCATAGCTGGCGTTAATACCGCGTGCTTTTAAACCTTCATACACGGCACGGCAAGAAACGCCCGGAGTAATCGTTCCGCCCGGATAATACACTTCCGTTAGCCATAAATGATCGTCCGGGCCAATGCTTTTAGAAAAACTTTCCACAAATTCCGGCGTTAACAATGGGCAGCGGCAATAGTGGCTGCCAATTTGTGCGGATTGTGGGCAAAATCGTCCACCACTTCAATTTTATCGTAGCTGCCAATACTGGCAAAGCGTCGCGCAATCCCTTGGAATTTATTAAGTGCTTTAGCGCATGTTTCTAAATCCACACCCATGTGCAGGGCGGCAGCTACCGCAGCGGTGGCATTGGCCACGTTGTGCAAACCGGGTACTTGCAAACGGAACGGTTGTCCTTGAATCGTAAAGTCGGAACCGAAACCGTCCACTTTAATAGAATTGGGGCAAATATCTCCGTGGGTTAAACCGAAAGTCTTTGTGCCGGAAGGCGCAATACTGCACAGATTATCCTCTTCTGCATTGATAATAGCAGTTTTGCAATGCGAAATAAATTCTTTAAAAAACCCTTGCAAGATATTAATTTCTTTATGGTCTTTTTGCAAATTTAAGCACACCCCTAAGTGTGGGTGATATTTGACGATAGAGCCGTCGCTTTCGTCGGCTTCAATAACCCCGTAATGACGGACGGGCTCAGCCCGGCAAACGCCAAAATATCATATACCATGGCCGTAGTGGTGCTTTTACCGCTCGTGCCGGACACGGCAATTGTGCGGTGCTCGGCTACGTGTTTGGCTAAGAGTTCCGAACGGTGCATAGTGGGGATGTTTAATTCACGGGCTTTTTTGAGTTCCGGGTTGTCTTCTTCAATAGCGGAAGAGAGAATAACGAGTTCCGTTTTTTCGTCAATACCGCTTCCGTCTTGCGGAAAAAGTTTAATATTTAGTTTACGCAAATACTCCCACAGTGCCATGTCTGTGTAGCCCTTGCTGATAAGCCGGTCCGACCCGGTAACTTCGTCTTTTCCCATGGCATGCAGTTGCGCCAAGTGTTCCTTAAGTTTAAATTTTGCGTAATCCGACATAGTATAAAACCCTTTCCCTTGATTAAGCAACCAAACGGCAATGTGCAAGGCCGAAGCGGCGAACAAATCGCGGTTGGTGGCTTGGTGGGTCAAAGTAAGGGTGTCCAGATCTGAAGTAAATTGCACGGTGTGCGTGCCGACGGTTTCCCCAATGCGCTGGCTGGTAATTTTTTCAGCCGGGAATCCAATGGCTTCGGCAATTTTTTTAGCGGTTCCGCTGGGGGCGTCTTTTTTATGGATGTGATGAATTTCGTCCATATGAACGGTATATCCGGCGTACATTTTTGCAGCTTGGCGCACAAGTTCCGTAAAGAAATATACGCTCAAACTGACATTCGGTGCGTAAAAAACAGGTATTTTTTCTTCCTGTTGCATTTGAAACAGAAAAGTTTCCGGTAGGTTTGTTGTACCCGTTAAAAACGGTTTGTGATAATGCTTGGCAAGCGCAAATGCTTCTTGCGCACCTTGCGGCGTGGAAAAATCAATAATAATATCAAAATCTGCGAGAGGAGTTTCTTTATTTTCTCGTTTGACGCTGACGGATAAACCCAACTCCGGGTGGGTTTCAATTAGGCGGATTAACGCTTGACCCATTTTCCCGTTTGCGCCGTTGATGAGCACTTTTTTCATAGAAATTTCTCCAACAGTAACTCGGCAATTTGGCGGCCGTTCATGGCAGCACCTTTAAGTAAATTATCAAATGTTACAAAATAATGAATGATGTGTTCGTCTTCTACATCTTTTCGTAAACGACAGATGAAAGTGTCTTCTTTTCCGCTTACTTCTTTGGGGGTAATAACGCCATCCACATATTTTAAATTTTCAAAACCGTTCCAGGCCTTTTTGACTTGTTCCAAATCAAATTTTTCAGCGGCTTTGAGTGTAACGCCCAAAGAGTGGCTGTTTTCCACCGGCACGCGGACGGTATGACAGTAAACTTTTATGTCCGGTAGTTCCATAATTTTGCGTGTTTCGTAGAGCCCTTTTAAATCTTCGGAGGTATGCCCGTTTTCAAGTAACGAACCGATAAGAGGCACACAGTTTTTTTCGTAATACGAGCCGGGGGTGTGAAAATCGTCTATTAACTTTTTCCCGCCGCCGCTAATGGCTTGGTACGAGCAAAAAAATACTTCGGTAAAATGATAGAACGGTTTTAACGGGGCCAAACTCATCACAAGCCCGGTGGTAGTGCAGTTGGGGCTGGCAATCAAATGAGTATCTGCCGTAATGGCGTGCGGATTGATTTCCGGGATGACCAGCGGAACTTGCGGGTCCATGCGGAATTCGGATGACATATCTATTAAAAAGCGGACGCGGTCTTTTAGTTTAGGCGCTAACTCCCGGCTGACGGGGTTATCGGTGCAGAGGATCCCAATATCCAACGGGGTAACTTCGTCGTTGCGCCCAAAGGTTTTAATCTCAATCGGCGTCTTGATTTTTTTAAGTTCCGAAAGTACATTTTGGCCGACGCGGCCGTTAATACCAATAATACCAACTGTTTTCATGTTAAATCATCCACGCAGGGTCGGCTGTTTGCATAATCCGGTCTATCGCTTCTTTGTGTTCCGGGCTGATTTCTCCCAGTGGCAAGCGGACTGTTTGTGTTCCAAACCCACGTTTTGAAAGCATGTATTTAATGCACGTGGGATTTGTTTCCGCGTAACAAACTTTAATAAGCGGATAAATTTGGGCAAAGAGCGCAAACGACTCTGTGGTTTTTCCTTGTTTAAATAAATTGTAAATCTTTACAAACGCCGGTGCAAATACGTTAGCAGCCGCACTGATAATTCCGGCGGCATTCATGGCTAAATATTGCGGAAATAAATCGTCATTGCCGCACAAATAATCCAAGCGGTTTTGAAAAGAAACAGCGCAATCCATCACGCGGGACATATCATAATCGGATTCTTTGATAGCGGCAATTTGCGGCACTTCTTTAACAAGTTTTTCTAAAACGCTTACCGGTACTTTTAACCCCGTTCTTCCCGGGATATGATACACTGCAATCGGTAGCCCGACGCTAGCTACTTGTTGGTAATGGGCGATGAGGCCGGAAGGGTTGGGTTTATTGTAATACGGAGTTACCACGAGTACGCCATCCGGGCTGAACATTTTGGCTTGCCGGGTATGTTCTACGGCGGCAGTAGTAGAATTGCTTCCGGTGCCGATAATAATCTTTACTTTTCCGCGCAAGCGCTCGGTGCAAAATTGTAAAAGTTCTGTTTTCTCTTGGGCAGATAATGTGGGGGTTTCGGCGGTTGTTCCCAATAGGACAATTCCGTGTACGCCGGCTTTTAGTTGGGCGGCTAATAATCGCTCCAATGCGCCGTAATCAATTTCGCCGGATGCTTGCATCGGTGTAGCTAAAGCGGTAAAAACTCCCTGAAACATAAACCCTCCTTTTTAAAAACAGGAACTGCCCATATTTTACCAATTTAATTGGTATAATTAAGTAACAATTTTTTTGGAGAGATTATTATGCCAGAAAACGAAAACGAGAATTTGCCGAAAGAAGAAAATGCTTCCAACGAAGTTGCTGCTGACGCCCCACTTGGGACGGATACCAGCTTGCCTGCCGAACAGTGGGAACAAAAATTGAAAGAAAACGAAAAAAAGGATCTTCCTCTACCCGAGGGGGCCATTGATCCCTTACCTAAACCGACAGCGGAACGTCCCCATTCGGCTAACGGATTATGGGCCACGCTACTTTTAATGACGTTTATTGTTTCCTCGTGTTGCGGAGTGTATTTAACGGTTAAACCGGTGCCGGTTTGCCCGGAAAAAACGGAACGCGTAGAAGAAGGGGAAGGAACCGCTGCGGCGTTGGCAGAAGCGTTTGGGAAATCTTCCAAGGCGGGGATTGCCTGGATTAAAGTGCGCGGTGTAATTGCGCAAGACAATAACAACGGTCCGTTTTCGCGCCCGAGCGGAGCCGGAGCCATTGCTAAAAAAATTCGCGATGCGGCCGAAGCTAAAAATGTAAAAGCCATCGTGTTGGATATCAACTCTCCCGGCGGAACAGTGGCTTCTGTACAAAATATTTATGATGAACTCCAAAAAGCCAAAGAAAAAGGCAAAAAGATTGTAGCCCTTTTCCGTGATGTGGCAGCCTCCGGCGGGTTTTATATTGCTATGGCGGCAGATAAAATCGTAGCCGAACCGGGTACGATTACCGGTTCTGTCGGTGTGATTATGCAAACGAGCAACGTAGAAGGACTTTTTGAAAAAATCGGCGTTAAGATCGTGCCGATTACTTCGGGTAAATACAAAGATATCGGTTCTTCTTTCCGCCCCATGACGGATGCCGAAAAAGCTATTTTGCAAGATATGGTCAACGATACATATACGCAATTTTTTGCCGCGGTAAAAGCCGGGCGGCCGGAAGTAAAATCCGAAGTATTAACGGAATATACCGACGGGCGCGTGTTTACCGGTCAACGGGCTTTTAATTTAGGATTTGTAGATAAATTAGGCGGCGAAGAAGAAGCCCGGTTGCTTGCGGGGGAACTGGTTGGCCTGAAAGACCCGAAAGTGTTAACACAACGTTCTGATTCTTTCCGCGAATTTTTATTCTCGGTAGGAAGCAGCATGGAAAATCAATCTTTGGTCAAACAATTGCAATCCATGGCTACTCCCAGTGTAGCGTATTTGTGGGTACATTAAGAGGAATTTATGCAATTAGTGAAAGCGTATTTTAATTATTTTACGCATCCGAGGGAAACACTTCAGCAGTTGTTGCAAGAGCGTTCCCTGGGTAAAGCGTGTGCCGGATATTTAATGGGCACATTGGGCTGGGTGTTATTTTTTAACATTGCAGACGGATTATCGGTGCCGCTGTTCTTATTAAAAGTAATTTTAGTGTTCGTGGCAGAATTAACAGCGGGATACTTTTTGGCTTCTTTGTGCGGACTATTTTTAGATTTTTTCCGTGTTAAAGTAGCGCCGGTAGAATTATTTGTGCTCATCGGTTCGGCCGGCTTTATTAAAGGGCTGTTAATAGCGTTTGCTTTGATTTCTGCCGCCATGCCTGATTACGGATTAAAGTGGTTAGCTCCTTTTGCGTTATTGTTGGTGTTATGCTTGCAACTGGGTTATTTAGCGCGTGGGGTACACCGGGTATATGGCGTGTCCGTCGGACGTGCTTTAACGGCGTGGTTGGTGGCATTTGTGCCGCTATTTATTGCGCTGGCGTTAATAGGAATTTTCTTTTTGTGGGGAATTATTCTGTTGGTTTAAAAAAGTTTGCGCAGAAAAAAGCCCGCTACCAGGCGGGCTTTTTTAATGTTTATAACATCGCTTGTTTAACCAGTGCCCCCATAGGAGTTGGCGAGCCTGAAGCGTTTACACAAACTAACGTGGTTTTACCCTTAGTACAAAGGCGGCCGTCCTGGTTGGTAATTGTGTTTTCAAAAACAATTTTAATATCCGATACTTCCAATACTTTGGTATCTACATTGATTACGTTTCCGTAGCGTACCGGGTATTTGTATTCCACTTCTTGTCGGGCCACCACAAAGTATAGGCCGCGTTGCATTAAATCCGTAATAGAAAATCCTTTTTCGGCCATATATAATGTGCGGGCTTCTTCAAAATACTTCAAATAATTTCCGTAATAAACGACATTGCCGCAATCGGTATCGTGGTAAAAAATTGTTTTTTGCATACAAACTCCTTACAAGATTTCATATAATAAATTATACTTGATTTTCGGATGTTCTCGGAAATGACGGAGTAAAACGATGGACAATGAAGAAGTTTTAGACCGGTTACGTAACCCGGCCAAATATCGCAAAAATAGAGCAGGTTCTGCTGCCGCTTCGCAAGGGGAGGCGGGGGAAGGTGCGCAAGTGCCGCTTCGCTCCAAGCCGGTGCCGCTTTTTTTGTGGGCGGTGATAGCGGGGTTGGTGGCTGCAACGGGGCTAATTGTGCTGTATTCGCAACACCGGGCCGAAGATTTAACCAGTTCCTTAGATAAAGATAAAATAAAAGGGTTGGCAGTAAAAACTTCCGAATTTCAGCCGAACACCGGGGTAACCTACGTTCAGGTACAAGAAGGGCAAGATAGAAACGTGGCGGTTAGCAACCTAGGGTCCACCTTACCGGTTTTAAGCCGGTTTAATTTAAAAACATTTACGACACAAAATTATGAAACGGTTGGCGCGGCTCCGTGGGCGCTAACGGAAAATTTCTCCTCCAATATCAAAGACCCGGAACTTATGGCGTATTTGTTAAATAACGATCATATGTCTAAGGCGTTTATCGAGCGGCCTGATGTGGAACCGTTGTTGTCTGACCCGCAAATGTTGCAGGCCTTCGCGCAAGACCAAGAGACCGTGGCCGATTTTTTTGAGAGTGATATCGTGAAAGCCGTTATTGCAGATGAAGCTATGCTGCGCGCAGTGCTTAACAGCCGTTTTGTAAGTTATTTACTAATTAGCAAAAGTGCCAAATATTTCCGCGATCATCCGCAAGAAGCCCTGGTTGTTATTGACGGAAATCCGCACTTAAAAGCCTTGAAACAAAACAAAATTATCCAAGCGTGGGCCAAAGAGAACCGCTTCCTTAAAAAGGCGGCTGCGGAGTTATTTGCGGATAAAAAACAAGCGGCGGCCTCCTCCAAAACTACTACTGACACCAAAAAGAAAAAAACGACCCGCAAAAAATAAAGTTGTACAAAAATCGTTTAATTTGGTATAATTTTTAGGTAGTAATTCACCGTTTTTGCGGGCGTGGTTCAATGGTAGAACGCGACCTTGCCAAGGTTGAGACGAGAGTTCGATTCTCTTCGCCCGCTCCATTTAGAACCCTCGGTTTTCCGAGGGTTTTTTCATGGTCCTATTTTTATCTAGGTCCAAATTCCAACCACATTAGGCCCAATGGCCCTCGCGCCTGTACCACTAAAAACACATACTAATAGTAAGAGGCAGAGAAATCATGAAAAAATTTTTCTTTCTTTTCTTAAGTGTATGTATTATCTCGGTGGGGTTATCTTCTTCGCTATATGCAAAAGAGGTAAGCCGCCGAGGATTAATGTTAGAGAAATACTTACCTATCCGCACCGAACAAGATTTATTGCAAGCCGCTAGCAGCGGTAACTTATACGTATTGCGCACGCTGGAAGATTCTTCCCTTTTAACCGCCACTGATAAATTTGGTAACAATTGTTTACACCTGGCCAAAGATGCAGCCACGTTACGGGTGTTAACAAATCGTATTCAGGCGGTAGCCCACACCGGAGAAAATACGTTAAAACAATTGCGCGACCAACGCAATCACTCCGGAGAAACACCCTTGATGGCGCATATTAATATGGGCAAAGCCGATACGTTTGAGTTGTTGTACACAGGTTCTTCATTAGAAGAATCCATCCGCCAAGCCGAGCAGACCCAAACCGGGGCGCTGCGTATTATTTTTAGTATTAAAAAAGCGATCGCGTTGGAAAACAGCAAAGATAACAGCGGCCGTACCGTAGCTCAAGCGGCTCTGGTTAATGCACAAGCCCCGTACATGAACCAGGTGGTGCGGTTCTTTCAATTAAAAGCCCCTTACTTGTTTTAGTAGAACATAAAAACACCCCCCGGTTTTTGGCCGGGGGTGTTTTTTGCGTAAATCCTAATTAAAAAACTTAATGGAATTAGGCAAGATTACATCTTCCATTACATCTAATGCAAACGAATCGGTCATGCCGGCGATATAATCGGCAATGATCGTATCAATTAGTGTTTCGTCCTGATGATAAACGCGCTGCATGGATTTCATGTAATTAGCAAAACTCCGGGCGGTCTGTTTTCCTTCGCGGCCATACGCTTCGTAATCAAAGTTATAGCGTTTAAATAACTGGCGGAAATAATCAAACAAATCGCGAATACATTTATCAATGGTTTCTTTGCGCTGACGCATTTGTTCGTTGTGATAAATGCGCTCGTAGTTAAAGGTGCGCAGTTTGGAGATTAATTCAAACTTTTCGTCGGAAAATCCGATAAAATCGTGATCTTTGCAATGGTTAATCAAGTCCAACGTTAAGGTATTAATAATTTCCCCGTTGGACGTTCCGATTTCTTCGCGCACTTCTTTAGGGATATCGTTTGTGGTGATTAAGTCGGCCTTTATCGCATCTTCTATATCCCGCCCCAAGTAGGCAATTTTGTCCGATAAGCGCACAACGCAGCCTTCGTAGGTGGACGGCATTTGGTTGCGCCCCGTGATGGATTCTAAATCATTGGGTTTTTGTGCGGGGCGGAGTTGGTTATTGGCAAAATCTTCGCCACAGTGGCAAATAATTCCGTCTTTTACGGCAAATGTTAAATTTAATCCTTCCCCGTAGTTGGCCAAGTGTTCCACTACCCGGTAACTATTTACTTCGTGCAAAAACCGTTTGGGGCGGATACATGCATCAATAGCACGTTCGCCTTCGTGCCCGAAGGGGGCATGGCCAATGTCGTGCCCTAAACCAATGGCGTAGGCCATATCTTCGCTTAATTCCCATTTACCGCTTTTATTAAGCCCTTTACAAATGGAAGCGGCAATGGTGGCCACGTGAAGCACGTGTTCAATGCGCGTGCAGATGTGGTCATTATTCGGAGCAAAGAAAACTTGCGTTTTATGTTTTAACCGTCTGAACGGAAGAGAATGAATTATTTTTGTTTGATCGCGGAAATACTCATCGCGCAAATCGGGCGTGTGCGGGTGAGTGCGTTTGAGACAAATTTCATCGGATAACTGATTTTTTATCATAAAATTATGATACCATAATATAAGAAGTACCTGCTACCGGGAGGTTTTTATGAACGCAGTTTATGCCGGAAGTTTTGACCCTGTTACAAACGGACATTTAGCGATTATCCGCCGAGCGAGCCGATTGTTTGGTTCGTTGACGGTGCTTGTTATGGAAAATGGGGCTAAAAAACCTTTATTTACGGTGGCGGAACGCGTGGAACTTTTAAAAGCATCGCTGGCGGATTTGCCGCACGTACAAGTGGCATCTGCCGACGGGCTGTTGGTAGATTATCTTAAAACAACAGGGACGCATATCCTCGTGCGCGGGGTGCGCGGTGCGGGGGATGTGGAGCAAGAAATGGCCAACGCATATCATAATCACTTGCTTTTTAACGATGTGGAAACTGTTTTCTTGCCGGCGGGCGAACAAGAACGTTTTGTTAGTTCTTCGGCGGTGCGGGAAATTGCCGGCCTGAAAGGGGATGTTTCTTCGTTGGTGCCGCCGCCGGTAGCGCAAGCTTTACGAAAAAAATTTAATTAAGCAATTTGATTACCCAAAAGCCCGGTTTTAGGACCGGGCTTTTTTCTGCCCGACGGAAGCTAGTTTAAAAGGATTAGAGAAAATATGGGCCTTTTATTTTGTTGTTTTTTACAAAACAAATATATTACAATATATGTGGAGAAGGATAAAAGGAGTCTTCATGTACTGCGCCAAGCCACAACCTGTGTGCCAGTGCTTACCCCGGCGGAGTTTTCCGCTGCGTAGAGGGGCGGAGATGGTTTTTTCCTTCTTTTCTTTTTTGTACGCGCTTTTTTGTACAGAATTATATCTCTTACAGGGTCCTTCCGTTTTATGGGGGGACCTGTTTTTATCTAGGGCCAAAAGTATCTATGTGATAGGACTTTTGGCCCTTTGTTTTGGCCGTATTTTTTGGGACAATTATATAAAGGAGAAATTATGAGAACGCTACTATCCCTACTCTTGTGCGTATCCGTACTTGTTAGTAGTTCTTCTCCGGCATTTGCACAAATTGTGCCGGTGGGAAGAGGCGTTTCCGTAGTTACTCATATAGGGGAAGGCACTACTGTCGCTTTAGAAACGGCCAACTTGTTACGTCGCTTAGGATATGCTCCGGCGTTGGTAACCGGGCGGATGCAGAACCCGCTGGCCGGCAACCTCAGCAAATTTATCACCTTACAAGTAGAACAACAACTGGCCCAGCAAGGCGGCGATATCCGGCCGCTGATGTTAGCAGGGCGCTTGGAAGGATTATCCTCCCGCATTGTTGATTTACGCCCGTCGGCCTCGCTTCGCAACGGGCTGTTGCGCAACGAATTTGTTACATTAGCACTTTCCAACCAAGCAAAAGCAGAACACGTCCAATATGCCCTTTCGTTCTATCGGGAAGATTTAGCCAAAAAATCAATATCCTTCTCCGGCATTACCGAACAAAACCCGGCTACGCTACTTGAGGTGGCTGGCGACGAACGGCTGGGGCTTTATTTAGATGCGCTGTCTGATGCGGCAGCGTTAGGATTACTAGGCAGCGCAAAAGATGTTCCGGCGCTGCTTAATTTTTATAAGGCCGCCGCGCCCACTGCCCTGCAAAGTGTGGCTGCCACGATTACGGCACGCAACTTGCTGCGTTGGAAAGCGTATGATGCTTTTAATAAATGGGTTAAAGATGTGCCGACAGAAGGACTTTTCTGGCAAGAATTAGCCCAATATGCAAAAGCGGAAAATATCCCGGTTGTATTTGAGCCGAAAGTGGCCCGCCCGCAAATGGTATCGGGCAAAATGTCTATGTGGTTGGCTTCCGGATGTGCCGTAAACGGAATAAACGCCTTTTCCACGAAAGAAGCCACTCGCCAATGGCTGGCCCTGGGGCAAGAACCCTTAGTAGTGCCGGTGCCGGAAGAAGCCTTACAATCTGCCGCTCGTGAATCGGCCGCTTCTGCCACTACCCAACCGTTGGAAATTGCCGATTTAGCTCCCATTACCACCACACCTATTTCGTTAGATGTAAGTTTAGCTCCGCTTTCTGCCTTGCCGCAAGAGGGCGTAGAAATAGCAGCCGAAACGCAAGTGCCGTCCGCACAACCGGTCACGGAAGTTGCTCAAAACACCGCTCCCGTTTCGCAAGTTTCTTCAAGAACCGCTACTCCCTCTACGGCGGGTGTGTTTTATTCCGGTATCCCGGTTTTCCATATCTTTAAATCAGTTAAGAATTTAGTTCAAAAAGTCCGCGGTTGGTTTGTCCGCGAACCAGCCGTCGTAGCGGAACCGGTTGTTCGTGAACCGGCCGGGTTGCATGATAACGAAGTCCACAGTCTTTATGAAAATGTTACTCCTCCGTTGCCTTATGATGCCGAAGATGCCATGGGATTAGAATCGCTCCCCAGCATCGTACCAATGGCCGGGGAAGGATTTAAATTCACCGTGGAACGTGGCGGCGAAGAAACGATTTTATCAAATGTGGATATTACAATTAGTTCTTCTATTAAATTGGCCAACGGATACAACCGTTTGGTACAAACGGAAGAACGGGTGTTTGAACTACGCAACCAAACGTTAGACCCGAAAAAGATGGAACGGTTCTTCTTCGTATTATCCACCGATAACGGGGCTTTGCAGGCGTTAATTGAAGGGGCGCAACGTATTAAAGCACACTATCCGTTGCGTGTAAAAATTCGTTTTAACGGTGCGGAAAAATGGTCAGTTCCGTTCAAACGCTTATACAACCACACAAAAGCGGTTGTACAAGTTCCGTTATATGGCGAAGGAGCGGAAGGATTTATCTTGGCAGATTTAGATACAGCCTTATTACCCGAAGAATTAGTTAAAAATGCAGATAAAGGTTATCTGCGCGCGGTGGGAAACAAAATTTGGTATATGAACGCTGAGGGCCGCTCGGTGATGCTCTCTCAATACTATGTGCGCCTTCCGAAAGAAGAAAGCTCCAAATGGATACAAGTTTTCCAAAATAACCCGCAAATGAAGTTTAACTTGAACGTTTACTCCTCGCTCAACAAAACCAATTTTATGACGTACGTTGTTTCCCCGATGCGTATCGGGACGGGAAAAGCGTTCGGGCCGATTATGTCCGCATTAGGGTTGTCGCCGTTCTTTGCAACGGGTATTCCGCTGTTCGCCAATAACGGGTTGTCCGTAGTGTTAGGGCCGTTAATGCCCTACTTGCGAAGAATCGGCGAAGCGAATATGTACCGCTTAGGGGTAGCGTTATACGTCTTGGCTTCCGGTGGGGCATTAACCTTGGGGTTAAACGGATTTATGGGCGTAGAAAATGCGACAGCTACGCAAGTGGGTGGTTTAATCGGGGTACTAATTGCTATGGGGTTTGGTGGCGTGTTAATTAATACCACCCAAAACAATTTAGTGGCCAGTAACGTGGGGGCCATGCCGGCCGCACGTTCCAAAGGAACCAAACATATTTCCGAACCGGGCCCCGAAGGTGCTACGCTGGGCTTTTTGGGCAAACGCGTTAAAGAAATTTTCTCCAAAGGTCACGTAGAAATGCGCGACAGTGTACGCTACCAATGGTTAAGCGCTTTAAAGAACGTGGGAACCTTCGCTTTCTTAGCTATTCCGTTTGGGTTTAACTTACTAAGCGAGGCGGTAGGGTCGTCTGTCCGGGCGGACTTCTCGCTGAGCTTCTGGGCGTTAGCGGGCTTATCAATCTACTCGTTATTTAAAGTAATGCGGATGCCGTTAAAAGATTCGTTCCCGCGCGATTTAACGGTTCTGCGCAAAATGCTTAAAGACAAAGAAGTTCAAGTTTTGGCCGATATTGAAAAACAATTAGCTCTGCCGGTTGCCGAACGGAATTTCGGCCCGATTGTAAAACAACTAAATGGTATTTTAGGGCCTTACGCGCGGGCAACCTCTTACAAAACACATGAAAAAGAAAAAGACATTTCCACCCGCATGGAAGCCGAAACGTTGCAAGAAATACAAACAGAATTAGAAGCAAAAGGAATTCCGGCTGAACAAGTACAACAAGCCATGGAGGGCTTGCAAGGGGCCTTTGATTCCTTAGGCCAACGCAATTTAGGAATTTGGAACGTAATGAAAATGCCGGGTGTGCGCCCTGCCTTAGGTGCTATGACGCTGCTGACCGTGCACGAATTGGGAACTTCCAGCGAGTTTGCCTATCAAGTGGAAGAATTGGCTAAAGCAAACTTTGGGGTGGGCGATGCGGAAGGTGCGGCACTGGGGATGTTCTTAACAGCCTTCTTCTTATACGGCACTTCGTTCTTCTCGCGTATGGCAGGCAACTGGTTGGCCTTACGCACCACGGAAGGCAGCATGTATGCCTTCTCGTCCGCTATTTCCGCTATCGGTACCGGACTCTTAATTGCAGCCAACGGCAGTATGCCGATGCTCTTTACCGGGGCAATTATGGCGACGTTCGGTATGGGTAACTTCTTCTCGCAGGTGTTTGAATATACAATGAAACAAGCACCTAAATTCCGTCAAGAATTAGCCGTATTAATCGGCTACACAATGCCGATAGCCGCCGCTTTAACCGCAGGAGTGCATACGCTGGCCGAATGGGGGACCGCGCACGGAATTAATGCGCTAGGCTTAATGGTGTGCCAAGGGGCGTTGTTGGCTAGCTTCTTAGTAGCCCCGCGCATGTTTGCCGATTCCAGCTTGGTAAAAGCGGTTAAGCACTACGGTAAAAAATTTATAAATCTCTTCAAACGCGGCGGTGGTAAAAACGGAGGAAGTGTTCCCCCAGCCGCAGATTTAGGGGATCCGGTTCCCGCTCAATAAAAATTTAGACATAAAAACACCCCGCTAAAAAGCGGGGTGTTTTTTATTAGACTAGTGAACTTGTTGATTTACTAAGGATTCGGCTTTCTTTAAAGCGGCGTCTATATTTTTGCAGACGTGGCTTTCGCCGCCGATTTTTTGGATAAACCGATATTGATTTAATGTGGATAGTACATGTTTTTGCACGTGAGAAAGTACAATTTGTACGCCTTCTTTTTGGCAGCGGTTATACATACGTTCCAAGGCGTGATAGCCGGTGGCATCAATCGCCGGAACACTGCGCATGCGCAGCACAAGAACTTTACATTCTTTGTGATTTTCCAAGGTATCTAAAAATTTAGCGGCTGCTCCAAAAAAGAAGGGCCCGTTAATTTCATATACCGTAACGTGTTCGGCAATAATTTTTGTATCAATATCATCGCGGCGGCGTACTTCGTCAAAGATATCATCATCTTCGTTGGTAATTTGGTACACGTCGGACATACGCTTCATAAATAATACGGCCGCCAACACCAATCCAAATTCAATGGCTACTACTAAATCCTCCACTACTGTTAGCGTAAAAGTAGTTAAAAGAATTGCAATATCGCTTGCCGGGGCTTTAAATAAAGCGGTAAATGACCGCCAATCACTCATGCGGTAAGCCACCAGGAAAAGTAACGCGGCTAACGACGTCATAGGAATTAAGCCGATGTACTTCATCAAGCATAACATCATAATCAGTAAAAATAACGCGTGTGCCATACCTGCTACGGGGGTGCGGCCGCCGTTTTCAATGTTAGCCGCGGTGCGGGCAATAGCCCCGGTGGCAGGTAATCCGCCAAACAGGCCGGATGCCACGTTGGCAATTCCCGTGGCTACTAACTCCATATTAGAACGGTGGCGTTTGCCAATCATACCGTCCGCCACTACGGCGGAAAGCAAACTTTCTATGCCGGACAGGAAGGCAATCGTAAAAGCGGCCGGTAATAAATTGCGGATAACGGTTAAATTGATAACTCCCGGCATATGCGGCATGGATAGGGAGCCGTCCACCTGCCCAAAAGTAGAAGTGATAGTGGCCACGTTGAGGTGTGCAAATTTAACAATGAGCGTAGTAATTACAAGGGCCACCAGTGATCCAGGCAACGCTTTCCATTTTTTGGGCCATACTAGAATAATTCCTAACGTGAGTAACCCAATCCCTACCGTCGGCCACTGAATGGCAGATATGTGGTGTGCATATAGTTGCCATTTTGAAAAGAAATCGCCGGGGATATTGGTAAGTCCCAGCCCAAAGAAATCGTTAATTTGGGTGGAAAATAACACAAGTGCAATCCCGCTGGTAAACCCGGTGGTAACGGGGTAAGGGATAAATTTGATAAACGCCCCGAATTTTAAAAGCCCCATGAGCATCAAAATAACGCCTGCCATGAGTGTAGCGGTTAACAAACCGGCCAGTCCGAATTTTTCAATAATTCCGTATACAATGACAACAAATGCCCCGGTAGGCCCACCAATTTGAACACGGCTGCCGCCCAACAGCGAAATTAAAAATCCGGCGATTACAGCCGTAACGAGGCCCTTTTCGGGGGTCACTCCGGAGGCAATGGCCAAGGCAATAGAAAGCGGCAAAGCAATACAGGCGACTACTAGGCCGGAAGTAATATCTTTTAACAGCCGTCGGGGAGAGAACTCCTCCGGACGGTTTTGCAGAAGGGTAAATAATTTAGGTTTTAATGACATAGTTATTTGTTAAATAATTTGCGAATCAGCCGGTTGTAATGCGGTTGTGGAATTTGCATACCGGGCGACGTTATGCGTCCGCTATGCGGCCCGTGATAATCGGAACCGGCCGTGCATAAAAGGCCGTATTTGGTGGCAAGGGCTAATAAATCTTGGCGCATGGAAAAAGTGTGAGCCGGATAAAAAACCTCTATTCCGTCTAACCCTGCTTCCGTCCAAGCCGGAAAGTTCCAATGCTCTGCCACAATGCCCGGGTGCGCGATAACGGCAATACCGCCCGCCCGTTTGATTTGCCGGATAGCTTCTAACGCGGTTACTCCGGCGCTGGGAACGTACCCCACACAACCGGGTAATAAGTATTTGCGAAAGCCTTCTTGTCGCGAAGATACCACCTTATTGGCTTTCAAAGCATCGGCCACGTGCGCGCGCGACACTGTATTCGGGGCACGTTTAAACACATCTTCTTCGGTAATATTTACGCCGGCGGCAATTAACTGCCGTACAATTTGCGTAATACGTGCGCGCCGGTTTTCTCGGTTTTGGGCCAGAAACTGTTGGAAAGAAGCGTTTTCCAAATCAATGTTATAGCCGGTAAAATGCAAGTGGTCATGTTCGCGCGTACTGATTTCCACCCCGGGAGTAAACAAAAGATGATGTTCTTCGCACACTTTTCGGGCGCGTTGTACCCCATCTGTGGTATCGTGATCGGTTAAGGCAAAAACGCCGGCCCCTGCTTTTAATGCGGCATGAACGACTTCTTCGGGCGAACAGGTTCCGTCCGAAAATTCGGAATGTGTGTGCAGGTCTATTTTAGGCATGTTAAACGCGTTCTACGGCGGTTACGCCGGGGACGAGTTCTTTAATCCGTTTTTCTACGACGGCTTGCAACGTCATTTGGGCGTGCGGGCATCCACCGCAACGGCCTTGCAAACCCACCGTTACGATACCGGTTTTTTCATCCACACCGATTAATTGGATGTCGCCCCCGTCGGATTGCAGAATAGGGCGGATTTCATTAATGACTTGTTCTACTTGTTCTTTCATGTAATTAACTCCAAAAGGTATTTTCTTTATTATATCTTTTTTGGAGAACAGAATAAAATTTGACTTGTCCCAAGAAATATATGCTATACTTTAGGTATAGTACTGCAGACTATTAAAAAGGAGATCCGTTTTTTATGAAGAAATTAATTGCCTTGTTTGCGTTACTCATGTTTGTAACAGCACCTGTGTTTGCCCAAAAATATGCCAGCGTCAACGCGAAAAGAGCCAACATCCGCACCTGTGCCGGTACCAAATGTGCTATTAAATTTTATATGTGGCGTTACACCCCGGTAATCATGGTGAAAACCAATGAAGATAAATCGTGGGTGCTCGTAAAAGATTTTGAAGGATATAACGGTTGGATTTCGGCCGATTTATTAAGCCCTAACGGTGGAATGTCCGCCAAAGTGGATGTCAATGTCCGCAAAAGCCCGTCCGCCACGGCCGATATTGTATGCACCGTTCAGAAAGGATATCCCTTTAAATACTTGGCCAAGCAAGGCAAATGGATTCAAGTAGTAGATGAACCTGCCAACGCCAAAGACGGCCAATGTAAAGGTTGGATTTACAACGCCAACTTGTGGGGGTTTTTTAAACAATAAGCCCGTTTTTATATGAAAAAGAGCCCTGAAAGGGGCTCTTTTTCGTCTATAGGCCAGTTTTAGGCCTTGTCAAAAGCTGTATAAAAGGATAGAATATAAGTATGAAAAAACTATTAATTGCAGCGGCCGTTGCCAGCTTGATTATCTGTGCTTTCTGCATGGCGCGGACCGTTAGCGAAGGACGTTTCAACATATCGGGTACTGTCACCGTGCCGGAACGATTGGTACAAATGGCACAGTCCGATAACAACTCGTGCGCCATTATTGTAAAGAATGAGGCAGATGTGCCGGTGGCTATTAAACGGGTAGTAAACCCCAAATTCCCGCTGGAATTTACAATGGGCGAGGAAGATTTATTGACGGATACGGTGGATGGCTCGTTAAAACTGGAAGTACAGATTAACAACCACGGTCAATTGGGCCTTGTTAAAAAAGGCGACATTTTTGGCACGTATGAAGCCCGTATTAAACCGATTGATAAAGACATCGTTGTATCGGCCGACAAAACCCTGGGCCGCGTACAATTGGCGCGTAACGTAAAAGGTAATTTCTTCCGCACGGCCGCGCGTTAGCATAAAAGACTGAATTTAAACCCGGAAAGGTTCCCTTTCCGGGTTTCTTTTTGAAAACACTACTTGACGAACGCCCTATATATAAAGCAAAATACAAGTATAGTGCAAGGAGGGTATATGAAACACGGTTTATGGGTGCTGGCCACTTGTTTAATGGCATCTGCTGTATATGCGCAGTCGGAAGCCACTTCTTTTACGCGGGAAGAAGTATTGGACCTGTTTGCTAAATACAACCCCTCCGTTCTGGAAAAAGCCCGTCAAAACCCCGATTACAACGCCGTATTGGAAGATTTTTTAACCACTTACTTAGCGGGAAGCGTTCCGGCCGATTCGTATGAAATTATGGCGGTGGCCCGCAATTTTGACAATTCCATCAATTTGCAAATTTTAAAAGATATCTATGCTCAATTGTGGTTAACTGCTCAATTAACGGGGGGGGATATCGCTCCTTCCCGCAAATTATTTGCGCAAGACGTAGCGGATGTAGTAACCAACATTTGGGCTGTTACCACGCAGTTGCGTCAAGTACAGTTGGACGATTTAAAAGCCACACGCCGTGCTCTTAAAAAAGACACTTCCGTAGATCCGCAAGATAAAAAAATTGCCCTGGCGCAATTGGATGACCATATTAAATCTCTTAAAACAGAAATCAAATCGCTCAAGAAAAACCCCGGAGAACAAATTATTTCTACGGCGGATGAATTTGTAGCTGTTACAGAGGCGGATTTGAAAAAGGCCCTGGCGGATATCGCTTCTCAAGCTGCTGCTGCAGAGGCTAAAAATTTACAAGTAAAAAGCAACCATAAAAAACCGGTTGCTAAATAAGGCGGATTGCTCCCTTGTTTTGCGGGAGCATTCTGTTTTTATATCCCATTTTTAACGAAGGAACTGTGTAGAATTATGATAAGAACCGTACTTGATAAAATTTTTGGAACAAAAAGTGAACGTGATTTAAAAAAGATTCAACATTTTGTAGATGATGCTAACCGCTTTACCGCCGAGTTTGAAAAACTTTCCGACGAAGAATTAAAAGCCAAAACACAAGAATTTAAGGACCGTTTATCTAATGGACAAACATTAGATGATTTATTGCCGGAAGCTTTTGCCGTGGTGCGTTTAGCGGCTCAACGGGTAATCGGACTGCGGCCGTATGATGTGCAATTATTAGGCGGTATCGTATTACACCAAGGTAAAATTGCCGAAATGGGCACCGGGGAAGGAAAAACGCTGGTGGCCGTGTTGCCTTCTTACTTAAATGCACTTACCGGAAAAGGCGTGCATGTGGTAACCGTCAACGACTATTTGGCCCGCCGCGACCGCCAATGGATGGGCCCTATCCACGAGTTTTTAGGATTAACCGTCGGATACATTAACCATGACATGGACAGCAATGAACGCCGGGAAATGTATTTAAAAGACATTACCTATGTAACCAATAACGAACTCGGCTTTGATTATCTGCGTGATAACATGGTGATTTCCCGCTTTGACCGGGTGCTCCGCCCGCTGAATTATTGTATTGTGGACGAAGTGGACTCCATTTTAATTGACGAAGCCCGCACCCCGCTTATTATTTCCGGCCCGTCGGAACAAAGCACCGATAAATATTATATTGTGAACCGGTTGATTCCGTCGCTTAAAGTGCGCTTAATTACCGAGAAAGATGAAGTAAAAGCAAAATACGAAGGCACCAATTTGGACGAGGGATACGATGCTATTATTGACGAAAAAGCCCATACTGCCACGTTAACAGATACCGGTATTGCCAAGGCTGAAAAATTTTTAAATGTAGCCAACTTGTACAACGATGTAGAATCGGAGTGGGTACATCATATTAACCAAGCGTTGCGCGCGCATTATTTGTACAAAATAGATGAAGCGTACGTAATTAAAAACGGCGAAGTGGTGATTATTGATGAATTTACCGGGCGCGAAATGCCGGGCCGCCGCTGGAGCGACGGGCTTCACCAAGCCGTAGAAGCCAAAGAAGGATTGCAAATTAAAGAAGAAAACCAGACATTGGCTACGATTACCTTCCAGAACTTTTTTAAACTCTACAACAAATTATCCGGTATGACGGGTACTGCCATGACGGAAGCCAACGAGTTTTGGCAAATTTATAAATTGGACGTGGTGGAAATCCGCCCCAATAAACCGTCCAAACGGGTAGATTATCCGGACTTGGTCTATTTGACAGAACGGGAAAAATTTAAAGCCTTAACGGACGAAGTAGAAGAATTATGGAAGAAAGGTGCCCCGGTGTTAGTGGGTACGCGCTCGATTGAAAAATCTGAAAAACTAAGTCACATGCTTAGTGCGCGCGGTATTCCGCACAAAGTTTTAAACGCTAAATATCACGAAATGGAAGCCCAAATCATTAGCCAGGCCGGGCGTAAAGGCGCCGTAACGGTGGCCACCAACATGGCCGGGCGCGGTACGGATATTGTATTGGGCGGAAACCCGGCGGACCCCAAAGAACAAGAAGAAGTGGTTGCGCTAGGCGGGTTGCACGTATTGGGTAGCGAACGGCACGAATCGCGCCGCATTGATAACCAGTTGCGCGGACGCTGTGCGCGCCAGGGCGACCCGGGCAGTTCCCGTTTCTATATTTCGTTGGATGATGAATTAATGCGTTTATTTGCCAATACGACAAAAATTTCCGCCATTTTAAGCCATATGGGCATGAAAGAAGGAGAGGCCATAGAATCGCGCCTTATGAGCCGCCAAATTGAAGGAGCCCAACGCATGGTGGAAGGGCGCAACTTTGATATCCGTAAACAACTGTTGGATTACGATAAAGTGATGAACCAACAGCGCACCGCCATTTATGGGTTGCGCAACGCCATTTTAGACGGAGAAAACATGGCCGAGCGCTCTATGCAAATGATGGAAGAAGTGGTGGCGGATTTGGTGGAACAATACTACCATCCCACTCATCCGCAACAATCGGATTTTGAAACATTGAACGTCAGCTTGCGTAACTTTTTCCCGGAACCGTTTGCTTATACGCAAGAAACCGTTGGACGCCAATCGCAAGATGCACTTATCTCGGACATTATGAAAAAAGTGGAAGCTTTGTACCAAACCCGTGTGCAATACTTTACGGAACAGGGCATTAATTTTTCCGAGATTGAACGTATGCTTTTGTTGCAATTACTAGATAGTGCCTGGAAACAAAACTTGTACGAGTTGGACCAACTTCAAAGCAGTGTCAGTTTGCGCGGATATGCTCAAAAAGATCCGTTAATTGAATACCAAAAAGAATCTTACAAATTGTATTCCTCCATGCTTAACCGCGTGCGGGATATGATGGTAGGATATATTTTCCGTTTGCAGTTGCCTCCGCGCCGCACACCGGCACAACGGGTGCAACAAGAAGCCGAAAAAAATAAAAAAGAAGGAAGCGCGCCTTTGTCTAAAAACATCGGGCGTAACGACCCGTGCCCTTGTGGGAGCGGCAAAAAATATAAAAAATGTTGTGGAGCCAATTTATGAAATCAAAAATAAAAAATCTGTGGTGGTTGATTTGCGCAGCATTAGTGCTTTTATCTATCCCGGTGTTTTGGGCGAACAAAACGTCGATTGAAGTGAATATTCCGTCCGTTTCGGCAGAGGATTTGAAAGAAAGAGTGGAACAAACGCAAAAAGCCTCCCAAGCGCTTGCCTTGCGTGATACGAAACGCCGTATTTTTGAATGTAAGACAGATGATGATTGTATTATTGTAGATAAAGACCCGTGCGGTTGTATCGCCGGGCCCAGCGGCGTGACGGCAATAAATGCAGCTATGACGATAGATTATGAAAAAATCTATCATCCGTCTGTGGTAAAAGAATGCCCCAACAAGGCTCCGTCTAAATTGCGCGAATGTAGCGCTAACGCGCACCCGGTCTGCCGGGAAAAGGTGTGCAAAATTATTTATTAAACCATGCGGGAATTTCGGGAAAGCATTGCAACACAAGATGCAAAGAAAAAAGTCTCTGGGTGGGTGCGTATTAAAAACGCACTGCGTTGGCTTATTCGTTGCGCGGGCGTTTGGTTCGGTGCTTTACTGACGGCGTGGCTACTGTTTTTAAGTTTTCCAAAGCGTTCTTATGCGATGTTGGCGTGGCTGGCATTAGCACCCTTTATTTGGGGAGTGACTAAAATCCGTGGATTTTGGTCCTCCTTTTTTTATAGTTGGATAACGGGATTTATTTTCCATGCCGGTGTGCTGTATTGGGTATATTATACGTGCGTGCATGGGGGCGGATTATCTACGGGTATGGCGCTAGCCGCATGGCTGGGATTAAGCGCATTATTATCAATTCAGTTTGCGTTTTTTGGCGGAAGTTGTTTTTTTCTAAAAAGAACGGGCCCTTTTTTCCCGGCGTTGGCTGCCTGCGGTTTTGTTACGTTAGAGTGGTTACACCAAACAATTGCTTTTTACGGGCTCGGATTTCCGTGGTTGATGTTGGGGTATACCCAATGGAATTGGCCGGAAATGTTGCAAATTGCCGCATTTACGGGCGTTTACGGCATCAGTTTTGCCTTGGTATTTGTAAGTGCTAGTGTAGGCTGGGCGTTTTCAATTTCCCGGGTGAAGCCAGCAGTAGGACATATGCTGGTGGCAGCGGGGTTATTTATGGGTATCTATTGGTGGGGGCACATCCAGGTAGAAAACGAAAAAACGGCCCAGGAATCCCGTTCTTCGTTGTTAAGTGTACAAACGATTTTAGTGCAACCCAATGTTGATCAATATAAAAAATGGGATGAAGCATTTGAAGAAGAAATTTTTAATGCTTTGTCTGCTTTGGGTGATGAGGTTTCATTATATCAGCCTCGTTTAGCAGTTTGGCCGGAAAGCACGTTGCCCGGTTCATTAGAAGAGGATCGCTACGCACATTTGTTTGAAGATATTGCCACTCGGTCTGGTGCGTATCAACTGTTAGGCTCCAATATTAATGCCGCTCAAGGGCAATATGTGGGCGCGTATTTAATGCCGCCTTCTGCGGAAGAATGGCAAGAATACCGCAAAATAAAATTAGTTCCGTTTGGAGAGTATATTCCGATGGAACAACAACTTAAATCGTGGTTTCCTGATGTAAAAGTATTGGGAGAATTGGGCGGGTTTGAAGCCGGTACGCGCGAGCAAACGCTACTTGATATGGGGGGCGTTCCGTTGGGAATCAGCATTTGTTATGAATCTATTTTCCCGCAATTATGGCAAGCCCAAAACAAGAAAGGTGCTAAATTGTTTGTGAATATCACTAACGATGCTTGGTTTTTTGATACAGATGCTCCCTATCAACACCTGGCTATCAATGTGTTACGTGCGGTGGAAACAGGGCGGCCGGTTCTTCGGGCTGCGAATACAGGCTTTTCTGCTTTTATTAATCCGTTGGGACAAATTCAACAACAAACCGAATTATTTACGCGTACAATTATGCGTGCCTCAGTTCCCCTTTCACTAGGCGACGAGAAAAATATTTATACTCAATGGGGCGATTGGTTTGCCTGGGTTTGTGCCGCTTTATTTTTTACATTATTTATTTCCACTGTGGTGTTTGCGTATGAATAATATTGAATTTAAAGATATTGAACAAAAGCTGGAAGAATTGGCTGCCCGTGTGGCCAAGATTGAAACCATTGATGATATCGCCGGGAAAAAGCAGGAGTTAGCTGCGCTGGAAAAAACTTCTGCTGCTCCTTCGTTTTGGAACGATACCCAAAAAGCCAAAGAAGTTAGTCGCCAAATTGATTTTTTAAAAACAGCGATAGATACTTTCCAACGGCTACGCAAAAAAATAGAAGATGACCAGGCTCTTTTTGAACTATGTAAAGAAATGCAAGATACGGCAGAGTTGGAAAATTTGGCCACATCTTTAATTGCAACCGAAAAACAAGTAGCCCAAAAAGAAGGCGAAATCCGCCTCTCGGATCCCAATGATAAACTCAATGCTATTTTGACGATTCACGCCGGAGCAGGCGGGACGGAATCGTGCGATTGGGCGCAGATGCTAGTGCGTATGTACACCCGCTGGGCCGAGCAACATGGTTTTAAATTTAAAATTTTAGATTCGCAACCCGGCGAAGAAGCCGGTATTAAAACATTATCTGCCATGGTGGAAGGCCCGTTTGCTTACGGTTATTTAAAGGGGGAAAACGGAGTGCACCGCTTGGTGCGTGTTTCTCCTTTTGATGCCAACGCGCGGCGGCATACGTCTTTTGCGTCGTGTGATGTATTACCGGATATTGATGAAGATGTGAATATAGAAATTCCGGAGAAAGATATTCAGCTGGAAACTTCCCGCGCCGGTGGTCATGGCGGTCAAAACGTAAACAAGGTGGAATCTGCCGTGAGACTTCTTCATATTCCGACGGGCATTGTAGTATCGTGCCGCATTGAACGCAGCCAGCTTCAAAACCGTCAGACGGCTATGAAAATGTTGAAAGCCAAATTGTACGAAATGGAAATGGATAAAAAACGCAGCGAAGCCGAAAAACGCTACGGACAAAAAGGCGAAATCGCGTGGGGGCATCAAATCCGTTCGTACGTATTTATGCCGTATCAACTTGTTAAAGATTTGCGCAGCGGATACGAAACCAGCCAAATTAATGCGGTGATGGACGGCGATTTGGACCCGTTTATTTTAGCTTTCCTAAATTACGAAGCCGAAAATAAAAAATAATGAAAACCGGCCTTTATATTCATCTTCCGTTTTGCAAACAAAAATGCAATTATTGCGATTTTGCGTCTTTTGCCGGGCGTGAAAATTTAATAGATGATTATTTAAAAGCACTGGCTAAAGAAATTTCTCTTTCTCCCCTTCAACATGCGGAAACGTTGTATATTGGAGGGGGAACACCGAGTGTTTTATCTCCGGCACAACTAACCCAATTAGTCAAACTAATAGAAAATCATTTTGGGCCGATTTCTTCTTTTGCGGAAAGCACGTTTGAGGCAAATCCCGAAAGTCTTACTATTGAAAAATTACAGTTACTTAAGAAGGCCGGCTTTAACCGCCTTAGCATGGGGTTGCAAAGTTTTAATGATAACGAACTTCGCGCGTTGGGCCGCATTCATGATGCTGCTACTTTTGTGCGGGCTTACCAAGCGGCGCGGGAAGCCGGGTTTAAAAATATCAACGTGGATTTAATTGCCGGACTACCCGGGCAAACGTTGGAATCGTTTTCAGAAAGTTTATCCCGCCTAATTTCTTTGCGGCCGGAACATCTTTCCGTATATGGTTTGCAAATAGAAGAAGGTACGCCGTTTTTTGAACAAGGAATTATTTGTGACCAACTATTAATGCGCCGCATGTTGGAAAAAACGCGCGCGACGTTACAAACAGCCGGATATCATCATTACGAAATTTCCAATTTTGCTCTTCCCGGGCATGAAGCCAAACACAATATGCACTATTGGCGGGACGGAGATTATCTGGGTGTTGGGAGCGCGGCGGTTTCTTTCTTGGCTGGCGTTCGCCAACAAAACACACCGGACTTGAAAGAATATATCAATCGTTTACAACAGGGTAAAAGTCCGGTTGTTTTTTCCGAGCAATTAACCGGCAAAGAGCGCGAAGGCGAAAAATTAATGTTAGCGTTTCGTCAATTAGACGGAGTGGAATTAAGCCCGTTACAGGAAAAGTTTTTCAGCCGCGAAATAGAAAGGCACCTTCAAAACGGACTCTTGGAACGGGACGGAAAAAAGGTAAAATTAAGTAAAGAAGGGCTATTTTTAGCTAATGAAGTGTTTTGTAGTTTCGTAGCCCCTTTCGACGAGGACACATGCAATTAACAGCCATTCACACCCAGTTATTTCACGAGAGGGAAGATTTACCTGCTTTTATCGTGCATCATATTCCTTGTGTGCAAGAAGGTACCATTCTGGCGGTGGCTTCAAAATTACTCGCTCTTTGGAAAGGAGAGATTATCCCTTTTCAAAACGCAGCGCAAAAGGAAGCGTTTATTAAGCGCGAAAGCGAGTGGGCTTTGCAAACTCAACTAGCGTGGCTGACGGTAAAAGACGGGATGGTGATGACTAATGCCGGGATTGACGAGTCCAACGCAAACGGGAATCTACTATTGCTTCCTCCCAATATTTACGAGTGTACCACTCTTTTGCGTCGGGAATTACAGACAAAATGGCGAGTAAAAAATTTAGGTCTGGTAATAACAGACAGCATGATTTTGCCGCTTCGCGCAGGTGTAATAGCCGGTGCGGTGGCGTATGCGGGTTTTAACGGCGTGCGTGACGAGCGGGGGGCAAAAGATTTGTTTGGCCGGGAGTTAAAAGTAACGCTGGTAAACGTGGCCGACAGTTTGGCCACCGCCGCCGCGCTGGAGATGGGGGAAGGCGCCGAAAGGTGCCCGTTATGTGTGGTAGAAAAGGCCCGGGTAAATTTTGTGGACACTGTTCCACCAAATGAAATAAAATATCCTATGAAGGATGATTTATATGCCCCGCTTTTTAAAGCGGTCGGTTACACAGAAAAAGGAGAAAAAGAATGAAAGAAATAGCAAGCGAATTCAAGAAATTTATTATGCGCGGCAACGTAATTGATATGGCCGTTGGTATCATCATCGGCGGTGCATTTACCAAAATTGTAAACTCTATGGTTGCGGATGTTTTGATGCCGCCCTTGGGGTTGCTTTTGGGAAAAGTGGATTTTTCCAATTGGTTTGTAGTGATTAAAGCCGGTAAAGACGGCATGCGCGATTTTGCCACCATGGCTGCTGCTCAAGAAGCTGGTGCTACTACGTTAAATTTAGGTTTATTTTTAAATGCTGTAATTAGTTTTGTCATTGTAGCGTTTTGTGTCTTTTTGCTTATTAAAGGCATCAATAAAATAAACGCTCCCAAACCGGCTCCGGCCGCGGCTCCCACCACCAAAAAATGTCCGTTCTGCTGCAGCGAAATCGCCATAGAAGCTACCCGCTGCCCGCACTGCACGAGCGAACTTAAATAAAATAAGTCGGTCTATTTTAGTAATTCACAGAAAAACGGCAACAACTCGTTGCCGTTTTTCTTGCCGAGATAGAACGTTTTTTCTATACTGTAACTATGATTTATTTCGCACACCGCGGCGCTTCGGCCCAGGCGGTTCAAAACACGGTAAACGCTTTTGATTTAGCCCGCCGCAACGGGGCGACTTGCTATGAGCTGGACGTCCATTTGTTGCGTGATGGCTCTTTGGCGGTGCACCACGATTATTCGTTGCTTTCCACGGCGGGTACGGACGTGTTGCTCAAAAATCTTGCCAGCGAAGATTTGAACAATTATCCGCTTATCAACCGGTTTGGCGATGAGCAAGTTTTTGTGCCTACATTGGAAGAAATTTTACTCACTATTTTACCGAAATTGGAACTGGTAAACATCGAAATCAAAAATGATGATAACCGTTACCCGGGCATAGAACATGTGTTGTTAGACACGTTACAAAGTAGCGGGTTGGTGGATTTTAAAAAAATCCTGTTTTCCAGTTTTGATTATGATACCCTGGTACGGTTGCGCCACTTAAATAAAAACGCGCGTATCGGGCTATTAACGCGGTCGTTTGATGTTTCTAAAGCGCTTAGTCTGAAAGCAGAAAGTGTGCATATGAACCAGAAACGCTTTTCGGCCGATATCGCGCGTATTTGCCACGAAAACCAATTAAAATTATATCTATATACCGTCAATGAGCCCGCTGACGCCCAACGCCTGGAACAGGCCGGCGCGGATGGCATTTTTACCGATCAGATTGATTTGTTTATTTGACCATAAAAAACCCCGCCTGTAAGCGGGGTTTTTTATTAATAACCGTAAGATTCGCTGGAGGATTCGCTGCTTGTATCTTCTCCCTGCATGCCGTAGTATTCTTCCGGCGTGTAGCGTTTGGGTTTTTCCCAGAGCCGTTTTTCCCGTTTATACTCGGCGTCGCTGGGTTGCCCGGGGATTTTGGGGCGTTGGCGTTCGTCAAAGAAATAGACGCCTTTGTCCGTTTCCGGAATTACGTTAAATACATATTCGGACTCTACCAAAGGAGCTGCTTCGCGGCGTTCTTTGACGGCTTCTTCGCCTAAATCATCCAAATAGTCCTGTTCCGTTAAATAAATTTTACGGCGCGCATATTCTTCTTGGCTTTTTTGATGAGCACAGGCCGCCAAGAACCCAGCGCAAAGTAATGCAATTAAAAGTCGGACGGTTATTTTCATGGGTGGCTCCTTATAACTTCCTTTCACCAGATAATATAATGTTTTCCAGCAGTACTGCAAGTGTCACCGGCCCTACTCCGCCGGGAACCGGCGAATACGAAATACCTTTTTGAGCCAACGCTTCGGGGTTTGCATCCCCGCACAAGTGGTCGTTATGCCAATTGGTAGAAATATCAATAACCGTAGCACCGGGCTTTAACCAATCGGCCTGTATTAATCCGGGGCAACCGGCCGCGCTGCAAACAATATCGGCGTCTTTTACGGCACGTGGCAAATCTGTTTGTCGGTGACAAATTTTAACCGTTGCATTTTTGGCAGTCAGTAAATGAGCCAACGGGCGGCCTACGGTGCTGGAACGCCCAATTACGGTCACTTCTTTACCGATTAAATCTATATGATGATTCTCTAGCAGTTTAATAACGGCCATGGCCGTGCAGGAAACAAACCCTTTTAACGCTTCTATTTCCGGCCAGGTTTTGCACAAAAATAAATGGCCCATGTTGGAATTGGACATGCCGTCAACATCTTTTTGGGGATCTAACCGGTCAGCAAAGTCCGTAGCGGCCAGCCGGGCGGGTAACGGACGCGGAATTAAAATCGCATCCACGTCAGCAGCTGAAGAAAATTGTTCTACTTTTTCTAAAAATTGTTCGGGAGTTGTTTGGTTATTTACTTCAAAAATTTGTGTTTCTACACCCAGTTGTTCGGCGGCCTGCACTTCTTTTTTTAAATATACATACGCCCCGTAATCTTCGGTAGAACCGATCGCACACAAACGGATCGCCCGCCCTAATTTTTGGCGCACAACAGCCGCCCTTTGGGCTAAGGGTTCGCGAATAGACTTTGCAAGCGTGCGGCCTTCTAAAATCATAGACATATTGTAGCAAATTACTCTTCGTCAATTTTTAGCATGGCCACAAACGCCTCTTGCGGAATGTTCAAACTGCCGATGGACTTCATCCGCTTTTTACCTTCTTTTTGTTTTTCCAATAATTTGCGTTTGCGGGTAATATCGCCGCCGTAACACTTGGCAATTACGTCTTTGCGGAAGGCGGGAATGGTCTCGCGTGCAATTACTTTGCCATTGATAGCCGCCTGCACGGCTACTTCAAATTGTTGCCGTCCGATTAACTCTTTTAACTTAGCGCATAACGCGCGGCCCATCGTTTGAGCCTTGTCTTTATGTACTACAACAGATAACGCGTCTACCGGAGAACCGTGCAGCAAAATTTCCATTAAAACTACGTCGGAACTGCGAAAGCCCGCTACTTCATAATCAAACGACGCGTATCCCTTGGAAACGGATTTTAATTTATTGTAAAAATCAATTACCATTTCTCCCATTGGCATTTCGTATTTAATGATAACACGCTGGTTAGAAAGGTGGTCCATGTTCATAAATGTACCGCGTTTTTCTTTCAGTAGCGTCATCACGCCGTCCATAAATTCTACCGGGGTTACAATAGTGATGTGAATAACGGGCTCTTTAATATCAATAATATCGCCGTGCGGAGGGAAGTTGGCCGGGTTATCAATAATTTTATAACCGGGATCATCCGGCGCATCCGGCAACGCCGCTAACTCTTGCGGATGTGATTTGCGCGACGTAAATTTTACGTGATACACCACGTTGGGACTGGTGGCAATTAGAGAAAGATTAAACTCCCGCTCCAACCGTTCTTTTACAATTTCAATGTGCAAAATTCCCATAAACCCAAGGCGGAAACCAAAACCCAACGCTTTGGAAGTTTCACTTTGATAATGGAAGGAAGAATCGGATAAATTTAGTTTTTCAAGTGCTTTGCGAAGTAGCGGAAAATCAGTCGTTTCTACCGGGAATATACTCGCAAACACCACCGGTTTTGCGTCTGCATAACCGGGCAGCGGCGTGGTGGCGGGGCGTTCGGCCAAAGTGACCGTATCGCCCACTTTTACTTGGTGAATATCTTTAATCCCGGCTACTAAATAACCAACCTCTCCGGCGGATAAACGATCGGTTTTGTGCAGTTGCTTAGGAGTCATAAAACCGATTTCTTCAGTTTTATAAGAAGCCCCCGACGACATAAATTGAATCATTTGACCGGGTTTAATAGTGCCGTCCACCAAGCGGATATACATAATGACTCCGCGGAAAGGGTCGTAATAGGAATCAAAGATGAGCGCGCGCAGAGGAGCGTTTGCATCTCCTTGCGGTTGAGGAATATCTTGAACAATGCGGTCTAATAAATGTTCAATACCCATGCCGGTTTTGGCACTGACGCGCTCGGCTTCAATAGGTTCGTGCAAAATATCCCACAGTTGTTCTTCGGAAGCATCTGCGTCAGATTGCGATAAATCCACCTTGTTCATTACCGGGATGATTTTAAGCCCCAAACTTTGCGCCAAATGTGCGTGCGCTACCGTTTGCGCTTCCACGCCCTGCGAAGCATCTACCAAAAGAAGAACCCCTTCACACGCTCGTAAAGAGCGGGCTACTTCATACGAAAAATCTACGTGGCCGGGGGTATCAATTAAATTTAGAATATAATCTTTGTACTGAATGCGCACGGCCTTGGCTTTAATGGTAATGCCGCGTTCGCGCTCCAAGTCCATACCGTCTAACAATTGGGCTTGCATTTTACGCTTGGGCACGGTGCCGGTATCTTCTAAGATACGGTCCGAAAGAGTTGTTTTGCCGTGGTCAATGTGGGCTACAATGGAAAAGTTACGAATTTTCATGTTGATCGTTTTGCTCAATTAATTGCCGGATTTCTTCCGAACTGCCCATTAACAGGGCGGCTTGTGCAAGGTCCGAGCAGTGTTCAAAGTTAGAATTTCGGATGTTGTTCTTGACGCGTAAATACATGCGCGGCGTGACGGACAATGCATCCACATTTAAGCCCAACAGTAACGGCAGCATCTTAGCATCGGAGGCGATTTCTCCGCAGATGCTCACTTGCTTGCCGCGTTTATGGGCGGTTTGAATAATTAAATTTAACGTGCGGGCAACAGCCGGGTGGCACGGGTCGTACATGTGGGCCACTTCTTGGTTGACGCGGTCCACAGCTATTAAATATTGTATCAAGTCGTTTGTGCCGATGGAAATAAAATCTAATTCCCCAATCATGCCATCCAGAGCAATAGCGGCGGAGGGGACTTCTATCATGGCCCCTAGCGCAATTTTATTCACAGGTTTTTTGCCTTCTTTTTCCAGTTCGCTTAGGGCCTGATTAAAAGCAGCTCTTACGTGGCGAACTTCTTCTACCGAAGACACCATCGGGATCATAATTTTTACCTGTGCGGGAACATCGCAAGCGGTGCGGATGATTGCGCGCAGTTGCGTGCGCAAAAGTTCCGGATTTTTTAAAAATAACCGGATACCGCGACATCCCATAAAAGGGTTAGCATCTTTATCAAATTCATCTAACGGGAAATCGGGTATTTTATCGGCACCGAGGTCCGCCAAGCGAATGGTGGCCGGACGCATATCAAACCGTTTGGCTACGGAGAGATAAAGATTGTATTGATCATCCTCGCTGGGGGGGACCGGCGTGTTCATAAACAAAAATTCCGTACGTAACAAACCTAGACCGTCGGTAATGAGGCGTTTGTTGTCTTTATTATCCGTGCGGGGATCGTAGTTTACAAAAAGTTTAAGGGGATGCCCGTCTTGCGTGATTACCGGCAGGTGGTTAATTGTTTTAAGAAGCGAATCTGTTTTCTTAATATCCCGCTGGTATTTGCGGTAGTTAGATAAAGTGTAGCGGTCCGGATTGATGACTAGTAATCCGTTTTCTCCGTCAATAATTAGTGGGTCTCCCGCGTGCACATCTTTGGAAGCTGTGCCTAATCCTACCACGGCCGGGATATTTAAACTTTGCGCTAAAAGGGCGGTATGGCTTGTTTTCCCGCCGACGTCAGTGCAAAAGCCAAGCACCTGATTTTCGGGCAAGGCGATCGTGTCGGACGGATATAAATTGTGAGCCACCAATAGCGAAGGAGTTTTGATAGAAGCCAAAAAATTGCGTTGAGAGCCGTCTAAGTTATTTACCAGCCGCTTACCGACATCAAAAATATCGTGGCGGCGTTCTTTAAAAAACGGGTCTTCTATTTTCTCAAAAGAAGCGGCTAATTCTTGCAAGGTAGCAAAAATGGCTGCTTGTGCAGAGAGGAGTTGTTGGTTGATTTTGTTGGAAACCGATTCGTGCAACACCGGGTCCTGCAGGATCAGTTTGTGGGTGGACATTAAGTTGGCATATTCCGGCCCCAAAGTCCCGCCGACTTTGCGTTCGCACGCGTCCAAATCTTGAAGCGTTTTTTGAACGGCTGATTTAAATTTTTGGAGTTCTTCCGCTACTTCGCTTTCACTGATATACTGCCGGGATAATGCAAAACTTTCACTCGGCACTACGACCGCCGTTCCGATAGCAATCCCTGGGCTGGCGGCCACCCCTTTTAGTACTAACATGCGTTAAAAATCCTCATTAAATTTATTTTCAAACAGTTGTTTGATGGCGGCGGCGGCTTCTTTTTCGTCCGTTCCGTTAGCGGTGAGTTGTAAACAGGTGCCGAACTCCGCAGCCAACATCATGACTCCCATAATGCTTTTAGCGTTGATGCTTACCCCTTCTTTTTTCAACTGGATATCACAAGCAAATCCGCCGGCTGTTTGGGCAATCAAAGCAGCAGGGCGGGCATGCAAGCCTAGGCGGTTGATAATTTTGAGGTTTTCTTGTATCACGTTTGACTCCTGTTTAAAAATAACAAACTAAATTAAGTACTACAACGGCTCCCAGATATAAATACATAGTGGGGATACGTAAACGCCGGGCAATAAAACTAATCATGATAAACGATATCACCAGCACGGCGCGTGTTAGAAAATGTATCTGGAGCGGCGAGAATGCTTTTAAATAGCAATAGAAACCTAATAAAATGGTTAAAATCGTTGAAATAAGACCCCATTTTTTGGCGTGATAAATGGTTTCGTTCCAGTGGAAGCAAGTCAGTCCGTAACAATGAGCTCCATCTGATTCATAACTTAAGCGTAACCCTTGCCAACGCACGAACAGTGCCACTCCGTTAAAAACACAAAAGGCTGCTGCCGCCGCAGCTAAAACTTTGCCCAAATTGGGGTTTTGCGAAAGCGGGATATCAAAAAAGTTTACACCCATCACAAGCCAAATTACTAGCGCAACCAGCAAAGTAAACGGTTTTAACGTGCCCCAAAAAAGGCGGTCACCGATAGACGCAGCCGTGATGGAAAGAGCCCGCTTGAGGCCGCCCCATTCGGTAATACGTTCGTTAAATTCGGTAAGAGTGTTGGCTTGGGCAATGAGTTCTTCCTGCCGTGCAAATGTGCCCAAGCAGAAAGAAGCCATATACGGCTGAGTGTTAAATACTTCTAAATAGCGGTTTAAAACGGACGGGAGCGCATCTTTATCGTTTCGGTACAACCGCGCAAGTACCGGCCACATAGCAAACGCCAAACCCAGGTTTTGGAACTTGGTATAGTTCCACCCGGTTTGTAAGAACAAGGAACGAACGAATAATTGTAATTGTTGGCGTTTTTTCACGAATTATTTCCTTTTAAATCGAAATTCCGGCAGCAGCGCAGCTAAACCCAGCCACGGTACGGCCATATAGGCAAATTGGCAGGCGATATCGGCTCGGTGTGGCACGAGCGGAACCAATTGGGTTAACAATTGAATGCCTGCCCAAATATAAAACGAAAGTAATAAGAAATTCATTAAAAACGATGTAAGTAAATTTTTAAGAATAACACGGTTGATATAGTTCGGTTTTTGCAGTACGCGCTGTTCCCAGCGGGCTAAACTTTTTACACGGGTTTTGCGCATCCATTTTTCTACATGAGCCACCAAAATAGACCCGATGACTGCTATAAAAAAAGCCAAATGAAGCGGAATTCCGGCAGCGTACAGTGCTAGTGAAATGGCACAGCAAATCGTTGTACTCGGTGGCAAGAATCCTCCCAAAGGGCTGATGTCGGCAAATAAAAGTTCTGAAAACACGCCCACTTGCACGCCAGCCATCCAATCGCCTGTAATTAGCGAGAGTAACGGCCCGGCCATAATTCCGCGCGATAATTGAAATTGGCCCGCATAAGTAGTGTCCAATTCCAATAAAGCGGCAACGAAGCAGAGTAAAGCGATTTCAGGCGTCACGGAGTACCTCGTTTAAAGATAAAGAAATATCATTTGGGACGGCTCTTGTTTCAACGGTAATGCCCAAATCCTGTACTAATTTTAACAATTTTTTATCTTCTTTATCTAAGAAGACATGATTGGCTAATTTTTGGGCGTTTTCCTTAAAATGCATCCCGCCGATATTGACGGAACGAATTTGCAAACCATTTTTTATTAGTTCGGCAAAATCTTGCAACGAATTCATCAGTAAAAAAACACGGCGTTTGGAAGTTGCCGCGTAGCGCACGGCAGAGGCGTAATCCTGGACGGTTAAATCGTATTCATAGGGCAGACTCAGGCGTAAAAGCCCTTGGTTGAGGGCTTTTTCTTGGCCTTTGGCGCACGGAATTAACACCTCGTCTGCATTTAATTCCGGCAGCCAGGCTTGTACGATTTGTCCATGAATCAGGCGGTCATCCACCCGTGCAAAAATAAACGGCATTACATTCCTTTAATCAGTAATTCGGTTGCGTTGATAACGGCACGTTTTCCGTCCGCTTCAATTTTTTCCGCCAGTTCTTTGGCAGATAATTTTTTGCGGCTATTAATAGCCGTTAACAGCATGCTTAAGTTTAGCCCCGTAATTACGTGGCAATTAGGCAAATCTTTGCTGGCCGTAAGCGAAATGTTGGTGGCACTCCCGCCGAAAATATCGGTCAGTATTACGGCACCGTCTGCGCAGTCTTGCAAAGACTTTTTCAGCTTAGCGGCTTCTTGTTCTACGGCGGCGGCGGCAGTAACGGCGAACGTTTCAAAGCCGTCGGCCGGTTTGCCGATAATCAAAGAAGCGGTGTCTAACATTTCTTGGGCAAGTTGCCCATGTGCAACGAGAATAATTTTTACCATATCAGAGTTCTATATCCCTATGAAATTCTGAAGCACTTAGCCCCAGTTTGTTTAAATACTCGGCCAACTTATGGGCCATAAACACGCTGCGGTGTTTCCCGCCGGTGCAACCCATAGCAATAGTTAAGTAACTTTTTCCTTCTTTAATATATTTAGGTATTAAGTATTTAATCAAATCAGCAAATTTTGCATCCTTAAACGACATAATATAATCTTGCACAGCTTTGTCTAAGCCGGTTTTGTTTTTTAAGGCCGGTACATAATAGGGGTTGGGCAAAAAGCGTACGTCCATTACAATATCGCAGTCGGTGGGAATGCCGTGCTTAAACCCAAACGACATAACGGATATTTGCATATCGCCCGCCCGCGTGAGCGTAATGAGAGAAGAAAGTTTTTCTTTTAGTTCGCCGAGTTTTAAATCGGACGTGTCCACTACTTTATCAGCTAAAATTTTAATAGGTTGCATTACATCCCGTTCGTGTTCAATAGCCGCGACTAATTTTTTATGAATAGGGTGTTTATGTTTCGTTTCTTTAGTAAATTGGGCATTTCGCGTAAACGGTCGCCCTCGCGCACGTCAATTCCCAGGGCAATGTTGCGAATGGCATCATTCTGGCGTACGTAATCAATAAAATTTTTAAAAAGGGCCAGCGGCAAATTATCTACGCAATAAAACCCTAAATCGCCAAACATTTTTAACGCTTGCGATTTGCCGGCACCGCTCATCCCGGTGATAATAAAAAGACGCCGTTTTTTATTTTGCATGGGTTTTTTCGTTCCCCTGTTTCATTTTATCTAAAATTTTTTGACTAAATTCCTTGGCGGAAAAAATACCTTGGCTTTTTAGTTGTTGGTTTAACGAGGCCACTTCAATTAAAATAGCCAGGTTGCGCCCCGGAGTAACAGGCAACCCCAAAGACGGGATTTCAATTCCTAAAATGTTAGTCGTTTTCTGCTCCACTCCCAAACGGTCCAACGGGGCTTTGGTGGGGGACGTAAGCACCACTTCCATATCAATTTTAGTTTCGTCCAGCGTAGAACCTACACCGAACAGAAGCGGTACGTCCAAAATACCCAGCCCGCGCACTTCCATGTAATGCTTGAGCATGGTGGGGCAGGAACCGAGCAGGTAACGACCACGGCTTTTTTGAATTTCCACTACATCATCTGCTACCAAAATATGCCCGCGTTTAATAAGTTCCAACGCGCATTCGCTTTTACCGATACCGGATTCGCCGCGAATTAAAACGCCGATACCGTTCACATCCACTAGTACTCCGTGCACATGCGTAACCGGGGCGAGTTTTTCGTCCAAAAAGCGGGTAAATTCCGCCACGAACGCGGCCGATTCCATTTGTGTTTTTAATATGGGTACGTCCGCACTTAAACACGCTTTTCTAACAGCGGGAACCGGATCCAAATCGGCAGACATAATGACGCAAGGCACAGAACCTTCTGCCAACATCTTAGTTATATTTGCGCGCAAACGCGCTTTGTTTTCTTTTTGGCAAAAAGATTGTTCCCCGCGCCCGAACACTTGCACGGAATTGGCGCGGAAATTATCCAAATGCCCGCCGAGCGCGAGGCCGGGGCGATTGACACTGCCTAGCGTAATTTCTCGGTGGATATAGCGTTTGCCGCAGACTAACTCCAGGTTAAGGTTTTTAACCTGGAGTAGTTCTGCTACTGTTATGGATTTTGTAAATTCCATGCCCGCCCCTTCGTGTAATTATTTTTTGCGAACGGGTTTAATTAAACCGTAGGTGCCATCCAAGCGTTTAAAAATCAAGTTGATTTGCTTGGAATCTTCGTCTAAGAACATCCAGAAAGAATAACCTAACCGTTCCATTTCATAGGCGGCATCTTCCGGATTCATAGGCGTCACTTCTACTTGTTTGATAACGGAAAATTTAACATCCGTTTGCGGCAAAAGCACCGGTTCGGCAAAGGGGCTTAAATCGACTTCTTTGACGGATTTTTTAGACACTTTGCGAGCTTTGGCTTTGTTTTTAATTTTTTTGGCTTGCGCTTCGGCTTTTACAGCGGCGGCGTCGATGGCTTTATACAAATTGCTTTCCACCGCACTGGCGTTGATGGTGGTTTTCGCGCCGGTGTGCAAAATAATTTCGGCTTTTTGGTTGATTTTCTTTTCTACCGAGATTAAAACTTGGGCGGAAACAATATTATCCACTAATTTTTCAATTTTGCCCACGCGGGTATTTACAAATTCTTTAATGGCCGGTGTTAATTTAATGTTTTTGGCCGTAATTTTAATATCCATAACTTCCTCCATAAAATAATACGAGAGAAATCCCCGTATAGTTATTAAACCAATTACTGCGCCCCCTGTCAAACGCATGCGCGTTCGTACGTAGGAGGGAGAACTTGCCAGATGCAAGCGGGGGAAAAGAAATTACGGTGGGTTGAACGGTTCTTTGATGCGCCTCCTGGAAGGGAATAAAGATAGTATAGAAAGAAATGAAATAAAATCAAGGGAAAAGTGTCCTATATATAAGAAGAAATAAAAAAACACCCCGCGGTTGCGGGGTGTTTTTGTTTTTTCCAAAACTTATTTGGCGTTAACCATTTTGGCTCTGGAGACATCACCTTTCTTATCCAAGAAATAGAGATATCCTTTTTCTTTTTTGATACCGCATTTTTCTACTTTTTTGGCTTTGCCGCCTTTTTTACCACCGCGAGCCATCGGTACACGGGCGATATCACCGTCTTTATCGATGTAATACAAGAAACCGTCTTCGCGGTCCATACCAACTTTCAATACTTTTTCTGCCATTTTGAATACTCCTCCTTTCTAGGGAAAAAAGTCCTACAAGAAAAATATAATAAAAATTATTACAAATTGCAAGCGTTTTTTTCGTCGGGTTTCCCTCGGACCCATTTTATATAGTACGCGTAGAGGGTAAAAACAGGCTTTTTCCCATATATAAGGTAAGGAAATGCTATAATCAAATATATTAGCCTAAGGGGACGTTATGTATTTAAAAGCTATTGAAATTATCGGTTTTAAATCGTTTGCAGATAAATCTCGTTTGGATTTTGAGCCGGGCATTACTTGTGTGGTGGGGCCCAACGGATGCGGAAAATCAAACGTAATTGATTCCGTACGTTGGACAATCGGGGAAATGAGTTGGAAAGCCCTTCGCTCCGCGTCCATGGTGGATATTATTTTTAACGGAACTGCCAAACGCGCTCCTTTAAATATGGCTCAGGTAAGCATGGTGTTTGATAATGCTTCCCGCCAACTTCCCTTAGACTTTAACGAAATTACCGTCACCCGCAAAATCTTCCGCTCCGGCGAAAGTGAATACTATTTAAATAAAGTGCAATGCCGCTTGCGTGATATCCGCGATTTATTTTTAGATACCGGTATCGGCGGAGAAGGGTATGCTATTATCGACCAGGGCGGTGTGGAAAGTGTGCTTTCCGCCTCGCCGGAACAACGCCGCGAAATGTTCGAAGAAGTAGCAGGTGTATCCAAATATAAAGCAAAACGCGAAGAATGCATCCGCCGTTTAGAGCGCGTAGATTTGGATTTGGCCCGCTTGGCTGATACGGTAGCACTTATCCAAGAACAAATTAAAAAGTTGGACAGCGAAGCCAAAAAAGCACGGCTTTATCAGAAGTACCGCGAAGAACTAAAAGAAAGTGAAATTGCAATTTCCGTCTGTTCTATCAAAGAATCTGATACTTTAATTGCTAAACATACGTCGGAACTTTCGCCGATTGTACAACGGCAAGAAGATTTAGAAAACCGCATTTCCGCGCAAGAAGGTGCCACAGCCGCGTTAGATTTAAATTTAACGCATAAGCAAAAAGAAGCGGCCGAATTTAACGAAAAAATTTCCGCCAGCAAATATCAAGTGGGGCTTTTAGAGGGGGCCATTAAAAACTGTGATAATTTGACGGCTGAACTTACGGCTCAAATTGCTTCGTCGGGCGCCGAGGCACAACGCGGTCAAAGCCGGTTGCAAGAATTGGCTCCTGCCATTGCGCGTTTAAAAGAACAAGTGCAAGCCGTCACGGCCGAATTGGAACCTTTGCAAAATTCCTATAATACGCAAACGGCTACGGCTCAAAAATTGGAAAACGATTTGCGCCAATCCGAAACCGATTTGCAACGCATTTCCGGCGAACTGATGAATTGGGTGCAAAAGCAGATGGAAGTTTCCAACCGTATTTCGCTGGAAGAATCTTCCGTTCAGCGGGAAAGTGAAGATTTAATTACCGTAGAAAAAGCCAGCCAGTCACAAACGGCGGGGTTATCTGAGTTAGAAAAACAATTAAAGGAAATTACATCGCGTTTGGAACAGGCACAAGCCGCGGCCGATGCGTCGGCTTCCGCTATCACCCAAGGCGAAGAGTCTTACCGGACCCTTCAACAAGAACGCACCGCGCTTAACGAAAAACTTTCCGCGGTCCGTTCCGCGCGCGCCGGTTTAGCCGCCAAGTTGGAAATGATTCAAACCCAAGGGAAGAATGACCCGTATTGGGTGGGTGTAAAAACCGTTACGGAGAGCAATATCCCCGGCGTAAAAACCACGTTACGCAAAGCGTTAAAATATCCTGCTTCGCTTGGTGTGGCGGTAGAAGAAGCCTTTGGTAAATATTTAGATGCCGTTTTATGTGCCGACGAAGAAACCGTAGAAACAGCGTTGAAACTTTTAAAAGAAAACGGCAAAGCCCGGGCGCGGTTTATCGTATTGTCGCAAGTGCCGGCCGTAAAAGCACAAGTTGGCCGCGATGCGCTCAAAGCGCAACTTTCCTACAAACCGGAACTGGAAAATTTAATTAACTGCTTAATCGGTAATTATACATACGGAGAAGGCACCGTAAAAAGTGATTTCTTCGTGGGTGGCGGAGCGGAAAACGTCCGCGCGCCGGAAGCCTATTGGGGCGAAGAAGAAACCGTCCGTGGCGAAATGGAAGCACAAACCGCCGAAGAAGAAACGCTTTCCAAGAAAATTATTTCTAATTACGAAGCACTTGGTAAAGCTGAAGAAAATTTAAAAGCGTTGCGCGCCAAACAACAGGAAACAGTCGTGACGCTTAACACCGTGCAAAACGAACAAATTAACAAATCGCATGAAGTGGCCCGCGTGCGACAGGAGTTGGAACGCGCGGCAGCCCGCAAGCAAGAGATTACGCTACAGGTGCAAAACCGCAAGCATACGATTGAAGTGCTTAAACAAAATCTAGAAGAATTTAAAGCTAAACACGCCGACGCTGCCAGCCGGAGTGAACAAATAAAGGAACACCAAACCCAACTGCGCGCTCAAGCCGAAACGCTCAAAGGCGAACTGAATGCCTTAAGTGCTAAACTCTACGATGCGCGCATTAAAAAGAATAATGTGGAGTTGGATTTGAAATCCACCGAATACGAATTTAACAGTTTGACCGAAAACGAAGGGAAGCGTAATGAAAAAATTGCTTCTTCCAACTTGCGGTTGCAAAGTTTGGCTGAAGAAAAATTAACCACGCAAGCCAAATTATCTACAGAGCGGGATGCATTAGCCCAATTGGAACTGACCGAGCACAAAATGCGCGGCGAACTGGAAGATTTAAAACGCGAATTCAACGAAAAAATGACGTCGCTTAACGCGTGTAAAAAAGAATTTTCCGATTTGACTATCAAGAAAAACGATTTGGAAAATGCGCTTTCCAACGCGCGCCGTCAACGCACCACGGTTGTTAATAACTTGTTTGAAAGTTGGAACATTACGCCGGAAGAAGCCCAATTAAAATACGGCGAAAAAACGGTGGATTACGAACGCGTTAAAATGATGCGAAAACGCATTGAAAATATGGGAGCCGTTAACATGACCGCGCCGGAAGAATACGATGCCCTTACCGAACGCAATAATTTCCTGCGCTCTCAAATCGGTGATTTGGAAACGGCGAAGAAAGATTTAAAATCCGCTATCAACAAAATTAACCAAACTACCCGTGAGAATTTTAAATATACGTTTGAACAGGTGCGCACGCACTTTAAGAACATCTATCAGACGTTATTCCGCGGCGGGGAGTGCGATTTGGTGCTGACCCAACCGGATAATTTGTTAGAAACGGGAATTGAAATTTTTGCCCAACCGCCCGGTAAGAAACTGTTAAACATTACTTCCATGTCCGGCGGAGAAAAAACCTTGACAGCCATGTCGTTACTGTTTGCGTTCTTTACACACAACCCGTCGCCGTTCTGTATTATGGACGAGGCCGATGCCGCGCTGGACGAGGCTAACGTGGAACGCTATGTGAACCTTATTAAAGAGTTCTCTAAATCCACACAGTTTATTGTGGTTACTCACAATAAACGCACCATGGAAGCGGCGCGTATGCTCTATGGTATCACGATGGAAGAAAGCGGGGTGTCAAAAGTAATGTCTGTGAACTTGGCTGACCGCACCAACCCGGAAGAAGTCAAAAAGAAAGAAGCTATAGAGGCTTTGGCGGAGGCATAAGATGAGGATCGGGGTCTTTTCGGATGTGCATAGCAACTGGGAAGCCCTGGAAGCCTGCTTAGCCCGTTTTGCCAAAGAAAAAGTGCAGGCGTATATTTTTTGCGGGGATATTATCGGCTACGGGCCGGACCCGGAAAAATGTGTTCAAAAAGTGTTATCTTTGCCGCTGTTGGCTTGTGTAATGGGTAACCACGACGCGGTTTTTTTACATCCGGAAATAGAAGCATTTTTCAATTATGATGCTCAAGTTTCTTTGGAAGAAAACAAAAAACAGTTAAAAGAAAAAGATATCCGTCGTTTATCTGCATTGCCGGCACGTGTGCAAAAACCAAATTTTACCGTGGTCCACGGAACGCCTGCTAACCCAATTCAAGAATATTTTACCAGCACAAACCAATTCCATTCTAATTATGAGTTATGGGAAGGGCAGTTCTGTTTTGTGGGGCACTCCCATATGCCGTTTTGTATGGGCGGGAATGAGGCGGCTGCTTCGCTGCTTTTAAATAAAAAAGGAGAAACTCTTTGCCGCTTAAAAGATGAACTTCGCTATGTAATCAATCCGGGTGCTGTCGGGAAGCCGCGCGATAAAAATCCGCACGCTTCTTTCGGTGTATGGGACACCGACGGTGCTACCTTCCGTTTTATCCGGCAGGAATACGATATCAAAAAAACACTTGCCAAAATGGAACGGTTAAAATATCCTTCGCTTTTAATGGATAGTCTTTCGGTGGGATTGTAAGGATAGTATTCTTTCAGCGGCTATCCCCGCCGTGATGCATAACACAAATTCAAACGGGGCGCGAAAGCGCGCATAAGCAGACGCAAACCACGCACTTGTTGCCCAAAAGAACAAGCTGTACAGTAATAAAAACAGCCCTGCGGAAAAGTTCTGCTTCCCTATAACCCAACACCCATATCCACCCAATAGCACAAGCAACATAATTTGAAATGCCGATAAGGCTACAAGCCCTTTTGCTATCGTTTCGTTTGCAATCAACTGCCGCCAATGTTGTTGGTTGGGCCCCAGTAATATGCGGACAGCCCACCAGGGAGCGTGTTGCAAGCGGTATAAGAAACTTTGCCGCAATAGCGTGCGGGCGTTTTGTTTATAAAAACGGTTTTTATAAGCAGGAGGCCAAGTATCAAATTGTTCCGGTAGCATTTTTTCTAATAATTGTTGGGCTTGCTCCGGCGGAATATGCCGCGAATGAACTATATAATCAAATTGATAATGATATAAAGTGTAATAAGTAGAAGTGGTAAATCCGGAGAAACCGGTTTGCGCGTAGTTGCGCACATGCCAAGCGCCCAAACAAAAAGCTAACGGTAATAAAAAGTAAAGGATCGCTGGCTTGCGTAACGGTTTATAAAAGCAGAAAAATCCAACGGTAATTACCCCCAGCAAATAGCAAGAAGGCCGCGTGTAAATGGCGGCGGCTAAAAGCAGGGCGGCTGTCAAAAGTTTTTTGGGGGAAGGGTTACGTAAAATTTGTAGCACCGCATAGACAAACCAAGCCAACAGAAACGTACCGACAGTTTCCGCCAAAACTGCGTTTGCCAAAGCCGTGTATAAGAAACTGGTTGCACAACAGGTAGCCGCAAGGCGGGCCGCAGTTAAATTGGCCAATGAACGGGTGATCAAATAAACAGGTATAACTAATACTAACGAAAGCACATTTTGGGTAATTACAATAGCCCACGTGGCATTACGGCTGAAAAATTCCACTACTGCGACGAATAAAGGATACCCCGGAGTACGCATAAGCATGGGGGCAGAAGAAAGGGTCTCCCAAAAGTGCCCGTAGGTAAGGAGGGCTTGGGCAGGATAAACGTAACTTAGCGAATCCGGGAACAATAAGACCTGTTCGCCGGCCGGATGAAAGAAATACAAATAGCACAATAAAAGGGCCTTTAGCACGCCGACAGTGCCAATAATAACCCACAAAACTTTATCTTTATACCATGCCATACTTTATTGTATGAAATTACAGACAAAAAACCCACCTTTCGGTGGGTTTATCTTAAATGGTGGACCTGACGATGTTCCCGTTTTGCGACCTATGCGCCATTTCTGAAGCGAAATAGCACCTGCCCATCATCATGCACCCTCGCCAGTCCCAAAATCAAAAAGCCCCACGCTTTTGCGTAGGGCTTTTAAATGGTGGACCTGACAAGGATCGAACTTGCGACCTCCTGCATGCCATGCAGGCGCTCTCCCAGCTGAGCTACAGGCCCGTAAATCTATATATTTATTATAACAGTTTTTGGTAAAAAGTGCAATGACACTTCTCTCTTATAAAGGGAAGTGAGCGAATTAAAGTATAATAATCTTATATGGACACACGCTATACCGATGGTACTTATTTGGCAGACAACCCTTCTTGGCATACAGAAGATGCCCCTTGGAAGTTGTCCCACGTACGCCGTGCCTTAAAAGAGGCACGGATAACGTCATTTTCCATGGTTTGTGATTTGGGTTGTGGTAGTGGAGCGCTGTTAAAAGCATGGGCCACTGCCCAACCGGAAGTAGCATTTACCGGTTACGAAATCTCTCCGCAGGCATTAACCTTATGTCGCGCCAATGCCCCTCAAAATACAACGTTCATAACCGGTGACAAACTGCCTGCCGGACCGTACCAAGTAGCGCTTGCATTAGATGTATTGGAGCATATTGAAGATAACGGCCCTTGGCTGGAGCAAGCCGCCACTTGCTGCGAGACGCTTGTTTTGCATGTACCGTTGGAATTATCGTTCTATACGCTTTTGCGGCCAGATTGGCTACGCGAAGAGCGTGAAAAAGTAGGGCATGTGCATTTTTATACAGTGCGATCGTTTAAGCAACTGCTTAAACAACATCATTTGCAAATACTTTCCTGGCACTACACAAATAAGTATATAGAATGTCCGCCCGCGTTAAAACATTTCCATAGCAAAGTGGGAATGGGTATTCGTAAATTCTTGCATGCTGTTTTGCCTACTTCTTGGATGGCCTGGTTGGTGGGGGGATATAGCGTAATGTGTGTGTTAAAGAAAACTAACGAGCCAAAGACCGAAGCAGTTTAATTTCCGCGGCGTATCCTTTCAAGTCATTTGGGGTTTCCAAACAAAAAGGCAATTGTTTTAAGGCAGGGTGATTAATTACTCCGGCTAATACTTCAGTGCCGATTTGTCCGCCGCCAATTACGGCGTGACGGTCTTTGTGGGCCCCAAGCGGGTTTAAACTATCATTGAGATGAACAGCTTTTAATAACGAAAGGCCGATTTGCTTGTCAAAGGCCGTTAATACATCATCTAACTTCGTTAAATCGTATCCGGCGTCATGCACGTGGCAGGTATCCAGGCAGACGCCCATTTTTTCATTTAATTTTACGCCGTCTAAAATTTGTTTCAACTCGTCAAAATTCCGTCCGATTTCGCTTCCTTTGCCTGCCATGGTCTCTAACAAAACGGTGGTCGTTTGTTTGGGTGTTAAAATTTTATTAAGTAATTCAATGATCAGTTCTATACCTTTTTCAGTGCCTTGCCCTACGTGTGAACCGGGATGAAAATTGTAAAGGTTACCGGGAAGATATTCCATGCGTTGCAAATCATCTTGCATGGTTTGCAGGGCAAATTGGCGTGTTTTTACGTCGGCCGAGGCTGGATTTAGCGTGTAGGGGGCATGGGCAATAAGCGGTGCAAAATGATGTTCTTGCAACAGTGTGCGCAGTGCGGCAGCGTCTTGCGGGTCAATGGCTTTGGCTTTGCTGCCGCGGGGATTGCGGGTAAAAAATTGGAAGGTATCTGCCCCGATAGAAAGGGCTGTTTTTCCCATCGCTTCAAACCCGTCCGAAGAAGAAAGGTGACAGCCGATGTGCAACATCTTATTCCCCTACAACTAGTTTTAAATCTGCCAAGAGTTGGCGCACGTCTTCTTCGCGCGTAGCCCAACTGGTGCAAATACGGATAGCCGTATGGTCGTGATCTACCGGTTGGATATGAGCGAAGGAATAGGTTTCTTCTAACAGTTTAATGTGCTTATTTGCAAGGATGGGGAATTGTTGGTTGGTGGGGGAATCGTAGAGCATTTTAATACCGATTTCCCGGCAAGTTTTCCGAATCATAGCCGCCATTTTATTGGCGTGTTGGGCTAATTTCAAATACAAGTCATCTTCAAACAGCGCGGAGAATTGTAAACCTAACAATCTTCCTTTGGCTAAGATGGCCCCTTTTTGTTTCATAAAGTAACGGAAATCTTTTTGTATTTTAGGGTTCACGATTACAACGGCTTCCCCAAACAAAGCACCCAGTTTTGTACCGCCAATATAAAAGGCATCACAGCAAGCGGCCAGTTCCGGTAGCGTAATATCGTTGCCGGGCGCGGTTAAACCGTAGCCGAGCCGGGCGCCGTCAATAAATAAAAATAAATTGTTTTCATCGCAGGCACGGCGGATAGCGGATAATTCTTCTTTGGAATATAATGTGCCAAATTCGGTTGGGAAGGAAAGATAAACTAATTTAGGTTGGGGGGCAAATTCCGGGTTGTCGTCTTGCCAGTGGGCTTTACAAACTTGGGTAATTTGGCCCGCGGTAATTTTTCCGTTTTCCCCGGGGATTGCGAGCACCCGGTGACCGGTAGCCTCTATGGCGCCGGTTTCGTGTACGTTGATATGCCCGGTATCAGCGGAAATAACGCACTGGTACGGGCGTAACATAGCGGCTATGACGGTTAAATTGGTTTGCGTGCCGCCGCATAAAAAGTGAACTTCGGCTTGCGGGGTATCACAGCGGGTTTTAATCAAATCGGCGGCTTGGCGGCAATAAATATCTTGGCCATAACCGGGGGTTTGTTCTAAATTGGTTTGGGTTAATTTTTCCAGAATGCGCGGATGGGCGCCTTCACTATAGTCGCAATTAAATCGGATCATACATTTCCCTAAAAGTACTTTCTTCTGTTGTAGCAATTTTTTGGCTTTGCCACAACCCAACAAGATACTTATATTTTACATCTTTCTAGGGTTCTTCTACAGGGTTTCTATAGGAATTAATTTTGCGTACCGAGCGGGTTAATAAATTGATTTGATAAAAATACGAACCTTCTTCGCCGCCTTCAATGGCAATATAGGCAGTTTGTACGTTTTGAAAATCTGGTATAAAGCGGTCCAAATTCCCCAAAGACCAGAACGGGTTTCTAGGTAGTTTTTCCAGTTTTTCCCCGGCGCGGCGGATATAGATGGCGTTGATATGTTCGTTGAGTTCCATCTTTCCAACGTACAAGCCGTCAAATAAAATTACCCGGGCGGCACTATGAGGTTGGCGGTATTCGCGCAGAAGGTAGTTTGTATGGCGAAGGGGTGTAATTTCGCTGATATGCCATAAAGAAGAGAGGTGTAATTCTTCTTTTACGGCCGGGAGCCATGGGTCGTATTTTTGCCGCAAATCGTAGCCGGTGTTGTAAATTCCCAGGGCTTGGCCTTTTTCGTTGACCACTAACCCACCCATGGGTTGTTGGGGAGCGCCCGGCGTATTTTCCGCAATTAACCGCTCCGAACCGGAAAAAAATAAACGTTGCGTTTGTTTATGAACAAATCCATGGTTATCTATCCCGTAAGAAAGTAAATGTTTAGGTTTTTCTTGCGAAAGGCGCTCTGCCGGCTGGATAGGCAAGGCTACATCGGCCACGGTAGGGGGAAGTTCTATCAAAGCGGTATTACTGCCCTCTGGATTGGAAGATTGCACAATGCGCGCATGAAAAGATTGCACATGCTGATCTGCATGGAAAGAAACTAATACATCTTCCCCGCTAATTTCGGCGGTTTGTGCTGTGGTTAGCCCCCACAGCACAGTTTGGCCATCTTTTTCTTCGGCAAATACAAAGCCGTTACCGGTAACGCGCTGAGGATCATTTATGGGGGTAATTGTAAAAACAAAGCGGTGGATATGTTTCTCCAAAGGTTCAATTTTAGGAACTCCCAAAAAATTCTTTTCCAAACGAGCATTGGCTAATAATTGTTTGGAAATTTGAACGGTTTGTGCGGCGGTAAGTTGCGGCGTAGAAAAAATAGGGGGAACGACGGAACGAGAGATTTGTTGTATGGAACGGGCCACTTCTTGCTCTATTTTCCCGGCTTGAACTGCCGTGCGGGCAGTCCCTTCTGTTAGCGAAGTAATCTGCGCTTGTGCCAGCGGGGATAGGGCACAAATACAAACGGCCGGAAAAAGTAAATGTATGTAGTTCCTCATACTTTTACTTTAGAAAGATTAGTAATCAAAAAACAGGGTCTTTAGACCTAGAGGCAACTGGGCCCTGCAGCATTCTAAGCGGTTGGCGTGCTACTTGATAAATTAAAAAACCCACCGAAAAGGTGGGTTTCAAATTTGCCCAGTACAGGGATCGAACCTGTGGCCTTTCCCATGTCAAGGG
>CADBFX010000007.1 GCA_902794125.1 uncultured Elusimicrobium sp.
ACGAACCAACACGGCAAGAAGGTAGCCAGAGGGGTATATTTTGGGTTGGTAGATTTTAAGGCACAGAACGGGCGAGAACATTGCCAGAAAGTGGTCAAAATACTTGTACCGTAGGCCCGGAGGATAAAAATCAACTTTATGAAAATAAAAACTTTAGTTGTTAGTTTGCTTGCTATTGCAACCGGCACTGTTGTACAGGCCAAAATTCACGAGAACGCCGGTACAAGTGCAGCGGCTTTCTTAAAAATTGATGCGGGTGCTCCCACGGCACAAGCGTTAGGGAATGCATATGTATCTATTGCCGACGGACCGGAAGCCTTGTTTTGGAACCCTGCCGGTGCAGCCAGTGCCACTACGCGGGAATTGGGGTTTACCTATTTGGATTATTTACAAGGATATAAAGCCCGCACATTAGCATATTTACAACCGATTGGTAAAACTATTATTGGTGTGTCGCTTAACTATATGGATATGAGCGGGTTTGATTTCCGTGGCGAACACGGTGAACTCAACCCCGAAATTGGTACCCCGGTGCGCAACTTTGTAGGCGGCTTGTCTATTGCGCGCGGATTTATTAACCAAAAGTTACAAATCGGCGGTACAGCTAAGTATGTAACGGAACGGTTATATAATGGTTCCGGGTACAACAATTATGATAACGTCGGTTTTGATGTGGGTGCCAAATTACGCTTAGTTAATTGGTTGGGTTTAGGCGGTGCCTTAGTAAACATTGGCGACAAAGAAGAAATGCCTAAAGGGCTTCGCTTAGGGGCCGATTTAAATACCCGTTTTTTCACTATTTCCGGTGAGTATATGAAGTACCATGATGATAATGCCCGTTATGGGGTAGGGTTGGAAGTTCATATCCCGGAAGATATGCTCCAAGTAGCCCGGTTTGATTTACGCGTTGGTTATTACACGCGCGAAAATACGGGTGTAAACACCAAAGATTCGTGGGTAGAAAAAGTAGGGTTGGAAGAAACTTCCCGCGTGTCGTTTGGGTTTGGATTGTATAGTTCGGAACTGTTTGGATACGGAGCCTCGTTAGATTATGCTGTCACGCCGTTTGGTGCGTTGGGCACCTCGCAGCAGATCTCGGTGGCTGTCCAATTCTAAATATGGGGAAAAAAAGGATTTTATCGCTTAACAAAAAAGGTCAAACCGCGGTAGAATATATTATAGTGGCGGCCGGACTTTTTACGGCGATTATTTCCTTTTACGTGTTATATTCCCGTTTTGTTCCGCAACAGTTTGACCAAGGGGCAAAACTGATTTTGTCGGAATATGAAGCCGGTAAATAGATTTGTACGGTAAATTTACAAATTAGGAGGAGTTATGAAATACATCGTTGCGTTGCAAAACCGCTTAGACATGCTCAAAGCGCAAGCCTTGGGGTGTCTAAAGAAAAAAGAAGGCCAAAACACGATTGAATACGTGCTCATGCTCGTAGTAGTCGTAGGTGTGGCTGGTATTGCCGGTGTAGCCATTAAAAAGTTCATGCCTGAACTTTTTGATAACGTCAAAACCAAAATTTTGGGTGGCGTGAACTCGGCTGCTGAGTAAGTCTTTATGTCATTCATCAAGAAGCGTGGCGGGCAGGTGACGGCAGAATTGATGCTGATATTACCTGTATTTATGTTGATGATATTCTTTGTACTGGAATATGGCAACATCGCCTATCACACGATTATTGCTAACCACGCTTCTTATGAATTTGCCCGTATCAGCTCGCTCGTAGGTGTTAAAAAACCGGGCGGCCGGCCGGACCGAACGGTAATGACCCAAAAGATTAATCAGGCCAAACAAAAAGTATTTGGCTCCAAGGCGGGGGGAATTACCGTAAAATTAGACGTGGAGACCACCGGTGTGGACCCCATGTATAAAAAACACCGCCATGAAGATGTAGTAGTTACTGTGACGTATCCCGTACGCTTGATGTTCCCGGGCACCAGTTTCGTGCTCGCCAGCGACCCTCGTAAAGAGGGGATTCGCCGTATCAAAGCTGTTTCACGTATGCCGATTGAAAAGGCATATGTCAGTTCCGATACGAAATAAAGATTTGGTATTATTATTTTATAAGCCGTTTAAGGAGAATACATGAAAAAGGGAATTTTTCTTCCGTTGGTAGTAGCTTTACTGGCCGCCATCGTTTATGCCATGATTGTTAGCAGCGCGGAAAAGAAGTTAAACGCGTCTAAAAACATCAAACAGGTGTTTGTGCCGATTCGTGATATTAAGGAACGTGAAGTCATCAAGCGGGACTTTATTAAGCCTGTTCCCGTTCCGGCGGCTTATTTGCAAAAAGATGCCTTTACTTATACGACGGACTCTGATTTTAAATCCATTGAAAACGCCGTTGCGCGTATTCAAATCCCCAAAGGCAACCAAATTTCTAAGTATGCTATTACGTCGCTCTCGCCGGAAGCTGGGCTTTCCAGCAAAATCCCGGTGCAGATGCGCGGTTACGTTATTAACGTGCCGATAGCCACGGCCAGCATGATTAAGCCGGACGATAACGTGGACGTACTCTTAACGTTTGAAGCCCTGATGAAAACAGGTGCCCGCCAAAAAGTAGCCATTACGTTATTACAAAACGTAAAGGTGTTGGGTGTCGGTTCCGATTTAGGCCAAGGCTTAGATGCCAAAACTGCCGCTGCGATGAAGAGCAAAGAAGAAGACGGTGCTGCTTTTACGGATAGCTCCACCTTGGCTCTTTCGCTTTCGCCGCGTGATGCACAGTACTTGGCGCTGGCGCAATCGGAAGGGGACATTTCCGTTATCTTGCGTTCGCACGGGGATGTAACGAACTTCTTAATCGAAGTAGCAACTTTTGATAAATTATTTAACAATTAATAGGATCAATCATGATTAATACAAAATTTATTACAAAAGTTTCTTTACTAACGTTACTGTCGTGTGTGCTTCTGCCGTCTGTGGCAGCGGCCAAAAAAACACGGCTGGTGGCGGTTAGTGCTGATGTGGTGGAAATCAGCGGTACCATGCAAAGCGTAAAAGGTTTTTCATGGAACCAATTATTTGACTTTGAAGAAGCCACGATCCCCGGTATTTTATCGCTCGGTGAATTTGAACGTAAAACAGCCGTTACGACTCGTCTTCGTTTGATGGAAACCGAAGGCCGGGCTCAAGTGCTTTCTAACCCGAAAATCGTTACCGCGTCCGGAAACAGTGCAAAAATTTCTGTCGGTGGTAAAGTGCCAATACCGATTGTAAACAACCAAGGGGTAGGTTCCCAGTTGGAAGAATACGGTATTTTGTTAAACGTGCTTCCCACTATCATCCCGGAACGCAATAACATCATTGATTTGCAAGTACAATTAATGGTTTCTACGGTGGACTATTCCCGAACCGTAGTCGTCGGGTCTGCTTCCGCGCCTTCTTTCAACAACCGCGAAGTGGAAACCCACGTGGAACTTAACAGTGGCGAAACGTTGGTGTTGGGCGGGTTGAAAAGCAGTGCCCGCAACGTGGCAGAAGACCGCGTACCTTTCTTGGGCCGCTTGCCGCTCATTGGTTTGTTCTTTAAGAACAAAGACGTTACCGAAGAGCAACGTTCGCTCTTCCTGTTCATTACCGTAGAAATTGTAGAGTAATTTTGTTATGGCAGAAGAAAACGAATCCCAAAAAACAGACGCAAAAATTATTGCTTTTGCCGGGCCGAAGGAAGGCGCAGGGAAAACAACCCTGGTGCTGAATTTGGCATTGGGGTGGGCAGGCATTCAGAAGCGCCCGGTGCTTATTGTACCGTTGGACCCACTCGCCCGCCAAGAGCATAGTTTTTATTTGGATATTGCTAATCCCGTCAGTGTGGCCGATTTGTTGCAAGTGTTAGGGAATACCTCTATCGCGGTGGTAGGGGGGTTGTTGCGTGGTAAAATTTCCATGTCCCAATGGGGAGTGGGTTTATTGCCGCTGGGAAATACCCGCGTGCAAGTGGCTTCCATTAGCCCGAAAATTTTAATTCCGATTTTATCCCGTCTTGCCCAAACCTTTGATATCTTTTTAGATGTAGATTCCAGTTTTCCTATGCAGGCGTTCTCGTTTGATATTGCTGACAAAATTTTCTGGGTATCCAACGCTACGCGCACGCACATTAACTCCACCGTACAACTTTTTAACGATTACAAAGAGCAACGCTATCCGATGGACCGCGTGAGCGTGATTTGTAACGGTTATGATATGCCGGGTTCCATTCCTTACGAGGAAATGGAGCGTTTTTATGCACAATTAGGGCGTGAAGTGGATGTGTTTTTGCCGTGGGATGCCTCGGTAATGACTTCTTCTAACCAACGCGAAGTGGAAATTATTACCAATCCTCAATCGGAATGGGTAAAAGGATTGCGCTTGGTATTGGCTAAAATCCGTGATTTAAAACCGGCCCCGAAAGATTGGGAAGCGTCTGTTTCCGATGAAGAATTTACCCAAGCCGCCAAAGAAATTTGGTCGCCTATTCTGTTTGACGACGGCAAAGGCGGTGCGGTCGGCACGGACCACGTGGCCCTGGCGGAAGGGGAAGAACCCAGCAACAAAAATAAGATGTCGTTCTGGGACGATTTGAAACAAAAAATCCATAAAGAAGTGGTGCACACGCTGGAAATTGAACACATCGTTATTAGCGATGAAAGTACCGCCAGCGAGCAAACCCGCAAACGCGTGGCCGCGATTGTGGACGATATTTTACAGAAACAACCGAATTTGCAATTTTCACGTGATCAGCGCACCCGGTTTACGTCTGAATTATTAGACGAAATTTTAGGGTTAGGGCCGCTGGAAGTACTCATGAGGGACCCAGCCGTCACGGAAATCATGGTCAACGCCTTTGACCGTATCTTTATCGAACAAAAAGGTAAGTTGACCCTCACAAAATACAAATTTAGAAATAACGAACAGGTGGTGCAGGTTATTAAACGTATTGTGGCCCCGCTTGGCCGCCGTATTGACGAATCTGTGCCGCTGGTGGACGCGCGCTTGAAAGACGGTTCCCGTGTAAACGCAATTATTGCGCCGTTGGCTGTTTCCGGCCCGACGCTTACTATCCGCCGTTTCTCCACCAAACCGTTCGGCCCGGAAGATTACTACCGTTTTGGTACAATCAGCCCGGAATGTATGGAATTTATTAAAAAATGCGTTAAGATCCGCAAGAACATTATTGTTTGCGGTGGTACCGGTACCGGTAAAACTACGTTCCTAAACGCTATTTCCGGTTACATTGCCGATGACGAACGTATCATCACCGTAGAAGATACCGCGGAACTTCGTTTGCAACAGCCGCACTGGGTATCGCTGGAAAGCCGTCCGCCAAACGTAGAAGGAAAAGGGGCGGTAACAATTCAAGATTTAGTTAAAAACTGTTTGCGTATGCGTCCGGACCGCATTGTAGTAGGGGAGTGCCGCGGTGGCGAAGCATTGGACATGTTACAGGCCATGAACACCGGTCACGAAGGTTCTTTGACCACAATTCACGCCAACACTCCGCGCGACGGTTTATCCCGTTTGGAAGCAATGTGTATGCAGACCGGGGCCGATTTGCCGATTTTCGCTATCCGCGAAATGATTTCCTCGGCTGTAAACATGATTGTACAGTTGTCGCGTTTCTCGGACGGTTCCCGTAAAGTAACCTATATTACCGAAATGCACGGTCAAAAGGACGGGCAAATCCAATCTACCGATTTGTTCCGCTATGTGCAGACCGGGGTAGATGAAAACGGAAAAGTGCAAGGTGTGTTTGCGCCTACCGGCAATTTGCCGACGTTTTATGAAGAATTTGCAGCTAAAGGACAGCCGGTTGATGAAATGGTATTTAAGAAAGGAGCGGTTCCGTTAGATGAAAACGGAGAGCCGGATTTAGCCGCTGTAAAGCGTTTGCAAGCCGGCAAGACGGACACTCCACCGCCTCCTGTTCCGCCGGCTCCGAAACCGCCGCGTGCGCCGAAAGGGGCTTAATTGAGGTTTTGAAGATGAATAAACATCGTTTATCTTGGGGAATTTTGGTAGCAATAGGGCTTTTGGTAACAGGAGCCCTGGCTCCGTTGCAGGCCCGCGAACTGAGTGCCAAAGACCGCACAAAAATTCGCTGTGCCCAAGAAAAGATGCGTATTTTGGCAGATATTTTTAACGTTAAAGTTCCTAATGATCAAAAGGTGTATGAGTATCCGGGTGAATGTACCAGCAACGGTCAACCTCGTAAATACAAAATGCCGGAATGGTTTGCCGACGAACTGGCCCGCATGGATAAAAACAAAATCGTTTTTATTAAAACCGAAAACCAAACATACAGCGAAGTGGATCTGTGGCGCCAGGCTTTTTCCAACGTATATGTTTTCTTGGAACGGGCCGATAAGTCGTTAGACCCCAATCAACCCATCGTGTTGGACCAACTTTCCCGCGGGTATGTAGGAAACCGCATCAACTTAATGGCCACGGTGGACCGTTTAAACAAAGATTTACTGCGTAATAACCAACTCTTTGTGATGAAGGACAGCATGGACGGTCGGGCGCGTTCTATGTTATCTACCTTTGAATTAATTAACAGCGAATTTTTTAGTACGATTGAATCTTTTTCCAGCCCGCTTAAACAGCGCGAAAATAAATATCGTCAGTCTGTAATGGCGGTTGTGGTATTGGCTAACCATTTATTTTCACAATTTATGGGAGCGCCTATCCCCACTTATCCGCCGGACCCGAAGATTTATGTAACTACCCGTGCCGACAAAGCCTTTAGTACGTTACTTATTTTAATTGGCTCTTTCTTGGCTGGGTTTGCCGTCTATTTATTACTGGAAAACAAGCGCGACCGCATGTTGGAAATCTGGGCGGACTACCGGGAAAAAAGTGTGGTGTGGGCCGAAGATTTCAACCGCCAATTCGTAACGATTGATATTAAATATATCGTGTTTGGTACAATAGCCGTATTTGCCGTGTTTGGGTTAGTGATGGGGCTTATGGCTGGTGGTTTTTTGGGCGTGCTGCTTTTCTTAATTGTCTTATTTTTCGGGGCAGTGCTTAGCGTGCGGATGCCGGGAGCCGTGTTGGATGCTTTAAAAAAGAGTCGCGGTAAACGCATTAACGCCCAATTGATGGATTCGCTGATTTTGCTTTCCAACTCGCTTCGTTCGGGTATGGATATTGTGCAAGGATTTGAACTTGTTTCGCGCGATATGACGCCCCCGATTTCCGACGAATTTGGCTTGGTAGTAAAAAACTACCAATTAGGAACTCCCTTTGAAAAAGCATTGGATGGTCTGTCCGAGCGTGTGGAAAGCCGCATGCTTTCGTATATTATTAAAGCTATTATTATTCAGCGCCAGGTCGGTGGTAACTTAACCGTTATTTTTGCGCGCTTAGTAGAAAACATCCGCGAAGAAAGTAAACTGGAAGAAAAGTTGCAAGCTATGACGGCACAACAGAAAATCCAGTCTATCGTGGTCAGTATCATGCCGTTTGTGATGATGCTGGTTATGTTTATGTTTAACCCGGATCAAATGCTCTCGTTCTATACCAGCCCGCTGGGACTTTGTATCTTTATGTTCTGTGTGGTGTGGATCGGTATCGGTATGAAAGTACTACAGAAAATGGGCGAAGTGAAGGTGTAATTTATGAATAGTCTTGCATTTTCCTTAGGGCTTAATTTACTCTTGGCAGCCGGCATGTTCGGTATGTTCGTGGGTGTGTTTGCGCTTTTGGCCCCGAAAGAGAAAAAAGAAGAACTCATGGACGTGGCCGTTCGGCGTTTTAAATCTACGTCCAGCTTTGCCCGCTTAAAACCGGAAGAAAAATTTTTAGATAGGCTGGCCGTTTTCTGCTTACGTAATTTCAATTTGGAATCTAAATTAGAGCAGATGCACCTGCTGTTAGGCAGCCCGGATAACCCACAACCGGTGGACATCTTGTATACCAAGGTAATTGCTGCGTTGGTTATTCCGGCGGCACTGATGTTGTTGTTCCAATCTTTGTGGATGGTGATTTTTGTGCCGGTATGTTTTTATCTGCCGGATTTGCTGATTTTAAGTAAAATTCAAAAACGCCAAGCCGAAATTTTGGGCAACTTTTCTACGACGGTGGATTTGGCTGCCTTGATTATTGAATCCGGTTTGGATTATTTAACCGCTTTTGAAAGAATTATTAAAATTGCCAAAGAAAAAACGATTTTGGAAGAAGAATTGGAAAAAACTATTAACGAAATTAAACTGGGTTATTCCCGCCGCGAAGCGTTGGAACGCTTTTCTGCCCGCACCGGCGTACAGGAAGTACGTTCTTTGGTGGGATTGATTATTCAATCCGACGAACTCGGTACCAGCTTAGTGGACTTGCTGCGCAACTTCTCATCGGACTTGCGCTCGCGCCGTTTAAGCCGCGCAGAGAAATTGGCCGCGCAAGCTTCTACGAAGATGTTGTTTCCGATGTTTATGTTCATCTTCCCGACGATTTTTATTTTAATTTTATCGCCAATGATTATGGGCCTTGTCAGCGGCGGGATTGGTTTTTAGAGGAATAGCTATGAAAAAAACAGTTTCCTTGGTGAGTTTTTTACTGATGTTGGGTGTGGCGGCGCAAGCGGCTACATCTTCTGCTAATACGTTTCGCAAAGAAATCCCGGTTCGCCAACATGGCAAAGAAGAAGGGATGTTCTTGGATTTAGGTAAAATTTCGTTGGGAACTTTAAATGATGTAGAAGAAAAGAAACAGTACCTTTCTACCGTTCAATTGGAAAAGCAACGTATCCAAAATTATACGCTTCGTATGGTGTATGATAATGCTTATCAGTTGTATAAGGTGGGGGATTACCAACGTGCACAAGAAATGGCACAAACGATTTTAAGCATTGATCCGAATTTTAAGCAAGCCCAAACCTTGGCCCGCCAAGCCCAATACATGGGAACGTACGGCACTACTTCGGAGGCGCAAGTAATTGAAGCTAAATTCCAAGAAGCATCTCGCTTATATGACAGTGGCCGCTTGGTGGAAGCGAACGATAAATTAAATGAAATTTTAACCATTCAACCCGGTAATTTGCAGGCACAATCGTGGAAACAAAAAATTGATGAGGAAATCGCCCGCGAATATGCCCGCCGCGGGGACGTGGCTGCTAAAAACGGCAATTATCAAGAAGCATTAGAAGCTTGGTATAATTCGCTTTTGATGCGTAAAGATGACCCGAAATTGGTAACCAAAATTGCCGATGCGGAAAACAAATTGCGCAAACAGCAAGTGGAAGAATCCATGCGCCAAGCGTTGGAATTTTATAACAAAGGGCAATACGTGGAATCGTATGCGGTATTTGAACGTATTACGAAAATCCAACCCGGTGATGCACGGGTACAAAAATACATGTCCCAACTTAAAAACGAAATTGCCGCCGGTTATTATAATGCAGGCAACAAATCTTACAATGCTAATCGTTTTGATCAAGCCATCGCTTATTGGAATAACGCCAAAAAGTGGGGGGCCGATGCGCATACGATTGATTGTTTGATTAAGAATGCCCGCGATGCAAAAGAAAATCGCATTCGTATCAAACAAGAGCAAAAAATTATTGAAACTAAACGCGCTGAACAAGCCGCTATTCAGGCTCAGGAAGAAGCGAAAAAAGCCGAAGAGGAAGCCATCGCTAAGCAGCAAAAAGAAGACGAAGAAGAACAGATTGAAACGGTGGACGTGATTGACACGATCCCGGGGGCTACTCCCGGCAGTTCAACAGTGGGTGGCTCAACGGTGGGCGGATCTGGTTCAGTGCCCGGAGTGCCCGGAGTGCCCGGAAGTACAGCCGGCGGAAACGGCCCGGCGGGGCGTGAAGGTAGCGAAGCTTTACCGACCATTGGCGGTTCCATGACCCGGGTATCTGCTGAAGCCAGCGCTGCTTCTCGTGCCAAATACATTGAAGGATTGGACGCTTTTAACCAAGATGATTATGAACGCGCCCGCAACGCGTGGAACGTGGCCAAACAATTAGATCCGGGCAACACGGATGCTGATTTGGGCTTACGTAAAATTGAAGAATTATTGAAATAACGAGGATTGTGTAACATGAAATTAACTTCTAAGTGGGTCTTATGGTTCGGCCTGGTAGCTATCTATGCCTCTATTGTAGGAGGATTGTTCTATTACAATTTATTTAAATTCGTGTTTGACAAAAAATTGCAAAACGAAATGGTGGAAATGGTCCGCTCCAAAGCGCCGGATTTGGTGCAATGGCTGGCGGCCCGCCCCAAGAGCGAGTCTACCTTCCGGGAAGCGGAAGTAATGAAAGGAATGGTTCGCAACGATGACCGTATTAAAAGTTTAATTTACTTAAACTACGACGGCTCTATCCGCTGGCACGAAAACACAAAATTCTTGCGCATGGCGTACACCGACTACAATAATAGCGTCGGTTTTGACACCAATGCCGTGGTTTTGGCGATTCGAGATCGTTTACCGCGAGCCATTATGTTTGGTAACGGCGATTATTACGATATGGCTATTCCGTTATTAGCCAAAGACAATATGGTGGCGGGGGTAGTCAACGTAACGGTATCGCGTGCGGGGGCCAAACAGTTAATTCATTCTTCCATGATCCGCTACGCCCTGGGCGCTTGTATTATGATGCTACTCATCGGCGGGGTGTTATATTTATTCTTGTTATTGCGCATTATCCGCCCGTTAGCCGCTTTAAAAGATAGCATTGATGCCGTATCACTTAACCATTTGGTGTTGTCGTTCCCGTCCCGAAAAGATGAAATCGGCGATGTCGGTCGTTCCGTTTCGGACTTGTTATATAAGATACGCGAAGACATTAAAGGCCTGGAAGATATGGAAATCATGTCTGTTGAAAAAGAAAAGACATGGTGGAAAACTATTTTTGCCGTAGCTGTTCCGAAAGGATCGCGCGCGCTTGTGGTAGATGAGAACAACAACGTGCTATATAGCAATTTTGAAATCAATATTCCGGGGAAAGATAAAGTTCACTTGTTGGATATTTTTGATAGCCGTCAGCAGGGTATTATCCAAGTGGTGGGCGAAGCATTTGAGAACCCCACAAAAGTTTTACGTAGCACGATAGATAATAATGATGTACAATTTTTATTGAAAGCAGTTCAATTGCCGGATGATGCGGGTAAAAACCGCATTGTGTTGGTGCTGGAACCCAAATAACCATTTGATAAGGGAGTGTATATGAAAATAGAAATCAAGAAGGTTGGTATTACATCTGTCTTATTTTCCGTATTCCCGGTGGCCGTATTCCTGGTAATGCTGGTCAGCGCGTTTATGGAAATTTTCAATCCGGATGCGGTGCTCAACGCGGCGTACATCATGGGCCTTATTTTCCGGGCCGTGCAAAGCACGTTGTTGTTCCTGGTATCCACCGTGTTTTTCCTGTTAGCCTACAATCTCTTGTGTGCCATTGGGATCCGCGGGGTACGTGTAGATTTGGAAGATAAATAAAAAGGGAGACTTATTTTACATGAAAAAAATAATTGTATTGTTGATGGCAGCCGTCATGGCTGGCACATCTTTTGCAGCTCCTGCTGCTAAAACCTCAGCAAATAAGGCAGCTAAAAAAGCCAAAGCCGAATTTATCATTATTGAAGATGATGTATATGCGGCTGGGAAAGAAGAACCCCGATTAACCCAAGGCGTAGCTGGTTTTTTGGAAGTTGAACCGGTGGTAACCCATGTTCCCGTGTCCGAAGCAAAAAATGATACACGTTTTGCGGGTATTCAATATGATTTCTTGCCTGTCTATTTAATTAAAAAGACTGATGCTGTGCGCAAAAAAATGGCCCAACATATTGAACACGGATATGTAAAAGAAAATAATGATTTTGTAATTTTGGAACATCAAACTCGTCAAGGTGTTTATACGGAAAAAACGGCTAAACCGGGTGTGATGGAAATTTTTGTAATGTCCCAATGCCCGTACGGTGTAATGGCCGAAAACATGGTGATTGAAGCCAAAAAAGAAGGCACTTTCCCGACAGACAAAGAAGTGCGCTTGCACTACATCGTGAACTATGATGAAAAAAATGGTTTCAATAGCTTGCATGGTTCCGGCGAATGGGAAGAAGATGTCCGCCAATTGTTAATTGCTAAATATTATCCAACCAAATTCTGGAAATATTTAGAAATCCGCAATAAAGATTATCGTTCCAGCCGCTGGGATAAAGCCATGGAAGATGCCGGTATCAATGCTAAAAAAATTATGAAAAAATTTGATACGGAAGGTTTGGAACTCTTGAAAGCCGAAGCCAAATATGCCGAAGAATATGGCGTAAATGCTTCGCCGACTTTCTTGTGGGAAGGTAAAGTGCAATTGGATTTTGGTACAGCTTCCCAAATTGACGGTTTTGGATTTTTAAATCCGAACAAAAACAGACCGGGAGCTGCTGCCGCCCCAACGGGTAGTTGCTAAGCATTTTAGTAATTTACAACAGACGGGGGCTGGAGGATGTTCCGGCCCCCGTTTTCCTAAAATGAACTTGCTGGTAAAGACATCATGAAGAAAAAAAGATTGAGAGGTTTATTTTTTAATGCAATCTTGGCACTGAGTTTAATTTCGCTGGTGCCGGTGTTCTTTATTGGCTTTCACGTGATGCGGGTGGATAGCCGCATCTTACAAAACGAAATTCTGCAAAAGCAACGCACGGTAGTCGGCCGCTTGTCGTCGGTACTTCATTCTCACATTACGCATACCGCTCAATTGTTTTCCGTCTTTGCGGATTTACATACTGATTTCGGCGGGCATGAATTTGTCCACCAGCAAGATTTAACTTATCTTCGCACCCGCAATCCTTCTATTGTTTATTTGGCCGTGTTGGACCAAAATGCCCGGGCAGTTATTTCTTCCGGCGAGTCTGTTTTAGGGGACCAATTCCCGGAATTATGGCCGCAAATTAAGGAGTCTTCCTTCCAAGCAGGCGAAGAATTCTTAGGTAAAGTTTACCGGATAGAGAACCAGTTATTTACGTTGATGACTTTCCCGTTGCGCCAGCATTTGGAAGATACGCACGTACAAGGAGTTTTGCTGGCAGAACTTGACTTGCGGGAAATGGGCCGAACCCTCGCCCAAGCCTATCCGTTGGACATGGAAGCATGGGTCGTTTCGGGGGACGGGGATGTTGTTTCTTACAGCGGCGCTCCGCGAGAATTTTTATCGGAAACCACGCAAGCCTTATTAGAACGAACTTCTGCTATTCAAGCCCAATTAGGAGTTTCGTCTAGCGGAAAAGTTACATTTCCGGATTCGGGTTCGTGGCTGGTAACGTCGGCCAATTTATTTTTGCCGGGTTGGAAAGTGTATGTCGCCCAACGGGCCAATGTCGCCACACAACTATTGCGGGAAAGCACCGTTAATTCGGTGTGGGATGTAGTATTTATTTTTGCGGTTATGTTGTTGTTTGTGGTAGGGGTCAGTTATTTAGTTATTATTCCCATTATCCGGCCGCTAGACCGTTTGCGCCGCGCTATATTGCGTTTGCGGGAAACGGAGGGGGAACTTATCCGTCGGGAAGATGTGGAAATTCCCAATAACGAAATCGGTGATTTATCGGAACTATTTGTAGAAATGTCAGAGGCTCTTTATTCTCGTCGGAAAGAATTGCTGCAGGTACAGCAAAAATTGGCTTCTTCCAACCAGGATTTGGAACAACGGGTGGAAGAGCGTACCCGCGAATTAAAAGAGACTACGAACGAACTAGTCAAAACGGAACGGCTGGCGGCTATCGGGCAGATGGCTTCTATTATCAGCCACGAAATACGCAATCCGCTGGCGGTAATTAGTAACGCTACGCGTTTAATTAAAATGCTGGTAGCTTCGCCGGATCCCAAAATTATCAAACAATTTGGCATTATTGAAGCGGAAATCAAACAAGCCAACAGCATTATCAGCGAAGTGTTAGGATATGCCCGCACCCGTGAACTAATGCTTAGCACGGTGGAAGTGAACAGTTATGTAAACGATTTATTAGCGGCCTACCCGTTACCGCCCGGCATTCATTTAGAGCGGCAAATTGACGAAGAATCTGTGCGGATGAAAGTAGATGCGGAAGAAATTAAACAGGCGCTTCGCAATATTATTTCTAACGCGGTAGAGGCGATGGGAACGGAGGGAACTTTGACGGTAGGAACCAAAGTGGGCCGCCGGGTAGTGTGTATTTTTGTAACAGATACCGGCCCGGGTATTACGGAAGAAATCCGTCGTAAAATGTTTGCGCCTTTCTTTACCACCAAAGCGCGCGGAACGGGGTTAGGGCTGGCAGTTGTGGGTAAAGCCATTAGCCGTCACCATGGGAAGTTGCTCATTACCAGCGGTCCCGGGAAAGGAACTTGTTTTCAAATTTATCTAAAAATTTATCGCAAAACAGGAGATACAGACTATGGAACAGCAAGTTAAGATTTTAGTAGTGGATGACGATAATAACCTGCGCGAAACGCTGGTGGACTTGCTAGAAATTGAAGGGTACAAAGTTTACCAAGCCGGCACCGCGGCAGAATGTTTGGAAATTTGCGCCAGCGAATTTTTTAACATTATTTTAATGGATTATAACTTGCCGGATGAAAACGGGATGGAACTTATCCGCAAAATCCGCGCTTTTAACCAAGATTCGCAAATTATTATGATTACCGCATTCGCTTCTTTGGGTGCTATCATGGAGGCTATGCAGGAATCGGTGTACGACTTTTTGATTAAACCGGTAGATTTTGATTATTTAAAACGCACCATCAACCGCGCGCTAGACAAGTACTTCTTGGAAGAAAGTAATAAGGCATTACTAGCACAGTTGAAAACCCGCAACGAAGATTTGGACCGATTAAATAACATGAAATCCAAATTTTTCTCTATTGTGTCGCACGACTTATCAAACTCGCTGATGACGCTTAAGATGAGTTTTGATATGCTCAAAAAGAAACTAACGCCGGATGAAGACCAACAGAAAAAAATGATGTTTATGGATGAGTCTATCAGCCAAATTGAGCATTTGATTAAAGATTTGGTGGACTGGGCCGCTATTGAAAAAGGCAAGTTGCGTATTGAAAAAACACGCTTTGAACTTACGGAGAGCCTAAAGAAAACGGCAGAAATTTTTAAGGCAAAAGCCGCTAAACATAACATCCGCGTTACGTTTGAAAGTTGCGGGGCGGTTAACGTGCTTGCCGACGAGAAACGTATCCGGCAAGTGATTTCCAATTTGTTAGAAAATGCGGTACGTCATACGCCCGATAACGGTACGATAGAAATTGTCGTTAGCAAAATAGATGAAAAAAATGCTAAAGTGTCGGTAACGGACTCTGGCGATGGCATTGATCCGGCTGCAGCGCCCAACTTATTTACGAGTTTTATCCAAGTAGGGGCCAAAGACCGGGTTGGCCGTTTAGGGCTAGGGCTGTCGATTGCGAAAGAAATTGTAATGAATCACGGTGGGCAAATTTGGGCCCAGAGCGACGGGCTTGGAAAAGGGGCCTCGTTTAATTTTACGTTACCCGTGGAAAATGCTTAATTTAAAAGGGAGTGAAAAAATATGGCGAAGAAAAAAATAACGGTATTAATTGCGGATGACCAAACGTTGTTCCGGGAAGGGATCAAAGATGTTTTAACCGGGGAAAAATGGTTGGAAGTAGTTGGTGAAGCGGCGGATGGAATTGAAGCTGTGGCTAAAGCCAAAAAATTAAAACCGGATGTGGTTCTTATGGATATTAAACTGCCCAAAATGGACGGTATTAATGCCACACGCCAAATTCGCGAAGCTTGCCCGACGGTAAATGTGCTTATGTTGTCCAGCTTTGAAGATGAAGCCCACGTGCTGGATGCCATTCAAGCCGGTGCGAACGGTTACTTATCCAAGATGTTACCGGCGGCAGAACTCGTCAATTCTATTAAAACCTTCACCAGTGAAGGGCTTATGATTCCGCAACAATTGATGGGCAAACTCCTCCACGGTCTTCGCAAGATGGGCGACAGCGGTATGCCGTCGCAATCTTCGCTTACCAAAACCGAAATTAAAGTAATGGACTATTTAGGTAAAGGTCTTAGCAACAAAGAATTAGCCAAAGAACTTGGTTGCAGTGTAAAAACCATTAAAAACCACTTAAATAGTGCTTTTCATAAATTAGGGGTCAGCAGCCGCACGGAAGCGGTGGTGAAAGCTATTGAAAAAGGACTTATTTCCTCGGAAGGTACTATCGTGCCGGAAGAAGGGGAAGAGGATTATTAATTGAAACGTTATAAGCAGACTTTTTGCAACGCCTTACTAAAAGTGCAGGGCCAAGCAACGATTGAATACGTGCTGATGCTCTCCACGATAGTGGTGTTGTTGTCTGCTTTTATGACGGCATTTCACAACGATATTGTGCGTTGGTTGTTTTCTTTCGTAGGGCAGATGTTACCTACCAAAACGGGGTGAAGTATGTGTAGCGGGCGGATGATAAATACACTTAAAAACAAAAGGGCGCAGATTCTGCTGCCCTCAGTTTTGCTTGCGCCTATTTTTATTTTGGTTATTTATTTGCTCTTTGAAACAGCCAAAGTGTCCATGACGAAAATTCGCCAGCAGTTTGCGTTGGATAACGCCGCCTATTCCCAAATGACTTCTGCCAGTTCTTATTTAAATGCAGTGGCCATGAGTAATGGGCCGCTGGCGTACCGTGTAGTAAGTTATTATGCGGAAAAAACTCCTCCACTACAACCAAAAGAGAGTGTTGGAGGCAATCCAATTATGATTTTTGAAATGTTTTACAAAGCGGGTGCCGTGCCAGTTATTAATACGGCCGATCAAGAAACCGGAGAAAATGCAAAACCGCCCAAGCCGGAATCGGACGATTGGGGAATTAAATACTACCCAAATACACGCCCCAGTTGGGAAAAGGAAACACCGGGGAACCCTCCGGAGGAAGAGGGTGAAGTTGTTATGACAAGCAAAGATTTGGCGGATAAGTATCACTTTTCTACCCACTTAATTGCGGTGCCCGTTATCGTGCAGTATTTGTCCACCTATGCCCAGCTGGGTACCATTTATGATTCCCAGGAATATGTGTATAAAGAGCTGACCAAAAATGCAAAAACATTTCGCGAAGTTTACTATGCTAACGTTAGTGATTGTAAATTATCCCAATGTGCTTCCGAAAGTGCGCGTACGATTAACCGTTTTACGGTACAAACAAAAAAGATGGAATTGGATAAAATGCGTTTTTATGTGTCGGATTCGGATGGGCCTGGTACACCGCACGGGGGAGCACATCCGGTATCTATTGGTGCTGTAGAAACTTTAAACGGTAGTAAATTATTTCAATTTGCTTATTTGGACCCTTCCAGCCGGGGGCGGCTGCGTAACATGGGGCAAGGCATTTTATTAAAGCAGCGTTTTAAATTGCCGAAAAACAATTTTAATATTAACTTGGAAAATAAATACAAACCGTACGTTCGTACGCGGGTGTCGGTAACGTGTCCGCGCTCCAATAATAATTGTGTGTGGCCTAATCCGCTCCCCAAGTACAGCGTTACGTTGGATCCTTAATGCTTAACTTATCTTGTTTACGTTCCCGCAAAGGCCAGGCAACGACGGAAGTCGTGTTGCTGTTCCCGTTTTTTGTTATTTTTATTGTATTTATTATTAAAATTTTTGGGCTTTTAGTGCTTACACAAAAAATGGAAATTGCCGGTTATTATGCGGGCCGGCGTTATCAGTTGCAGTCCCACACGACGGACACATTTGCTAACTCGTGGGATAGGCGTTACCTTCAAAAAGATATTCAAACCAAGGTGGAAAATTATTTGGGCTTTAACAACCCGGGAATGCGCAAGTTTTTAAGTTTGCAAGATTTAAAAATGACGGTAGATACCGGCAGCACGTATATTAAAATAAAAATAACGGCCCGAACTAAGCCGTTTAATATTAAATTTTTGTGTAATTATAATAAGGACCATGTTTGCCAGAACAAAAGTAATTGTTTGCGCGGCTACTCTTTTCTGTGCGAGAAGGGGGGCGAAATTAGCGTCATTAAATACGTTGGTTTTAACGAACGCCCGTTGCCGTACTTACGCCCGGAAAGTAAGTAGCAAAACATGGTGGGTTTAGGCCTTGACAAACAAAGAATGGGGGCTTATACTTAAGAAGTAGGCTGTTATAACTCTGTGCTGAGCGTTCTGGTGGAACGGGTCAACAAGAGTCATTTTTATTATTCTGTAAAAGGGGTTTGATATGTTCAAGTTAAAACCGGGAAATGTGTTCCAAAAGATTAACGGCATGGACCGTAAACAGGCCTATACGTGGGGCGCGGTCGTGGTCGTTGCATTTATTGCGTTGCTCACCTTGGCTTCTTATATTGGGAATGCGGACGATTCTTCCATGGCGGGGTTTGATGCGCAAGGGTACGATTTGGCGCAACTTCCGTTCGTAAACGACGAAGCGGAAGCTTATTTACTTTCCTCTAAATATCCGGATATGCAGAACAACCAATCCTCTTTGTTCTATTCTCCGCAAGAGAAAGAAGAACGCCAAGAAGCCGATGCTGAGGCAGAAGGCGGACGGGAAATGGATATAGACGGGGACGATTCGTCTTCTTCCGGGGGTGCTACTTCCGACGAGGGGGGATCTTCTTCTCGTCGTTTTGGCCGTGGTGTAGGGCGCGGTGGTAGTGCCGGAGGCGGAGCAACGTCCATTGGTCAATTAGGTTTTGCCGGAAGTGCCAAAGCAGACGGTAGCGGAAACAGTTACACATGGGGCAGCAATCCGCGCGGTGATTTTAGACCTTTCTCCGACCAAGATAAAGGTTCCGGCGGTATGGCAAGTTTGCAAAACCAGGATGCTAAAAAAGCGCTTTCTCAATTTGCCCGTGGCAGTTCCGCCGCGGCACGCTTGCGCGACAATAAAGGTGCTAACGCAAAACGTGCCATGATGGGTGGTAACATTAAAGGTGGCGAAGCCTTTGGCGATGACGGAGTAGATTTGAGCAAATTGGGGGCTTTGGCGCTGGACACCAACGCGCCGGTGCCCACTTCGCTTGACTTGAGTGATTTGAGTGATAAAGTAAAATCCAAACAATAAAGACGAGCTTTCCTTTTGGGAAAAATTGGGCCAGCGTTTTTTGGAAGGAATGGTGGATAAAATGGTGGATGGCCTTGGTAATTTAATGAACCAAGGGCTTGATAGTTTGTTCTCTATGGGATCTAGAAATAGTGCCTCTAGAAATTATGGGAATGAGTTTATTGATAAAATGGGAACTGTGAATAAGGATGCTTGTAAACAGAGCTATCAGTGTATGCAAAACTTTACCTCAATGCTTGGAAGTAAAGAAAAGGCATACAACTATTTAACGTCTGATCAAGATCTGAATAGTTTTATGAAGTCCAACGATTTGAGTAAGAGTGATTTGCGAAGAAATATGAAGAGTAACGGCGGTTCTATTTCAACGACGACCGATGAAAATGGTATGTTTATTGGGGTGACGGATCCTAACGCTACTACATATTCTTCTGGTCGTCAAAATGCACGTCGTCGAAGCACGCTGTCTGATACAGACAGATACAATGACGATGTGGACAGATATAACGAACAGGTGCGAGAATATAACCGTCGGCTTGACGAAAGCCAACGTTCTTCGAATGGCGGCGGACAGCAACGGAGTTCAGGCGGATGCGTTAGATATTCTTGTGATTTAGACTATGTTTGGAATTCTAGTACGTGTTCCTGTGAGCCGAGGTTGTATTCTTTTTAGTGGGAGGAATTTATGAATATCTTTAAAAAACTGTTAGATAAGGCCGGTAAAATGGCTTTGTCGGGCTTGCAACTAGCAGGCCTTACGGCGGTAGTCGGGGCGGCCGGGGTAGGTGCTTGGCAGTATCTAAGTGCGCCCGCGGAAGCACCAGAGTTTAGTTTGCCGCAATATAACCCCGGTACCGTGGTACTTCTTTTGCGGCGGACGGGACAGAATCCCCTACTACGCCATCTTCTATGCGGTTTTCTACGCGTAATTTTAAACAATTAGAGCGTTCGGAAATTGCCGCCAAAGCCGCTGAAGAAATGGCTGAAAATGAATCTTATACTATCCCGGAGGCCCCGGCCTCTGAGGGAGGCGGTGCTCCTCCCACCGGTGGCGGAGCGGTGAATATGGGCGACATGGCCGAAGGTTTGGGCATGGGCGCTAACGCATTAGGAGCGGATGCTTTTAATGGGCCTGGCGGCCTGGGCGAAGGTGGCTTGGCCGGTACGATGGCGGGTATCCAGAATATGGTATCCGGTGCCATGCAGCAAGGGCAAGGAGCCAGCGGAACCGGTGGCGGCCCGAACGGTGCACCCGGGAACGGCGACCCCGGTGCCGGGCAGGACGGCGCAGCGGGTGGACCCGGTGCGGCTGGTGGTCCTAAATTAGCTAGTGCAACCCCAGGCTGGAAGGGTGGCGGTAGTGGTTCCGGCGGTGGTGGTAGCGGGTCTTCCTTTGTATTGCAGGACAGTGGCAAGAATAGAGGTGGAGGTGCTGAGAATTTAGGCAACATTGGCGAAATGGTAGCCAATGCCCAAAAAAGTGCCCAAGGAGCCGTGTCCGAAGCCAATATGCGGGCTCAAAAGTTTTTTGGAAACGAAGACAGATTTTCGCAAGGTCGTAACTCTATTGCATTAGATGGTAAAAACTCTAAAGAAACAAAAGAATTAGGCAACATCCGCAAACGCTCCATAGATGCGGCCAAAAATAAGTTTCGCTCTCCCAACGAAGGTGCACGTGCTTTCTTGGCCAGCAGTAATATTTCCGGCGGGCTTCGTTTTTCAGCAGACAATGTAATGACCGGGCAAGGTGCCGGGTCTAAAGATTTTGAAGCACCTTCCGTAGGGGCGATAAGCGGTATCCGATCTTGGGGTGATAATAAGTTGGATGATCTGACTGACATAGACCAACAGCGCAAACAAGACCGCAATAAAATTAAAAAATTATTGTGGATTGCATTGCCTCTCGCATTGACATTGATTCCTCTAATTGGGGCATTTTCTACATTGGCAAGCATCGTTGCAAGTATCCCGATAATTGGGCACGCGTTATCTCTTGCGTTTTGGATAACAGCTGGCTTGTTGGCGGTTGCTGCGTTGGTGCCAACCATTATGCTATTAACTCAAAGTATCCAATATGCCAATAAGTATGGTGGGGAAGGTATTTCCACCTGGGGTATTGCGGTATCGTCTGTGTTAACAGGAGGAATTCTGTCTTCCCTTATCCCATTTATCGGAAACGTAGTAGCTTCCGTATCGGTGGGCGTGTGGGCCACTTTCCCGCTAATTGGTGCGGGTCTTGCGTGGGCGATTAATAGTTTTGCGGGTCAAGGGGACGAGTCAACTATTCAGCAGAACCAAGAGACATATAATTCCGATATTTTGGAAAACCCGCGTAACCAATAGGGGGATGCTATGACAAAAGAAGAAATAATAAAAATGTTGGAAGAAAAAGCCCCCTTTATTGACTGGCGCAATCCCAAGCGGCCGTCAAAAACTTGGTACGTGGTGTGGGGAATACTAACATTAGTTTGGGTGGCCGGAATATTCTATTTCCAGGCGCTTATTAACGAAGACCAACGCGCGTTGGATGCGTTGCACTTGCAACAGCAACAAAGAGAAGACCGTATCCGCCGGGCCGCCGCGTATGATAAGGCCCGTACCGAGCAACAGTTTTCTACGAATACGGTAAAAAATGCCGTAGATGCTTTAAATAAGAGGTGAACCTTATGAAATGGCTTACTATTTTAAAAAGTACCGTTGGAAAGGTCACCATGACGACCCAAAAAGCCTTGCTGATTTCGGCCGGGGTCGGAGTGGGAGCCACTTTAATTATCCAGAACGCGGCTACCGTGCAAGCGGAAAGAGAACTGGCTGTACGTTCTGTGTCGTCTATCAGCAACCCCTACAATTATGAGGGGATGCGCCGCGGGGCGGACAATAATATGACGTCCATCAACGTAAAAGATGGTCGTAACCAAATTGCCAGTCGCGAAGAACGGGAACGGTTGGAAGGCTATCGCCGCCGTGGGTTTAGCGACGAAACCTTACGCCACATTGATAATTTAGACGCTACGGTTAGCGGTGCTTTTGGCCGCGCTAACACAATGGGCGACTCCGAGGCCCTTACCATGGGCTCTAACGAAACGGATGAAATTCCCAGCGGCTCGGCCGGTAATTCAGGGGTTTCTTTCCGTGCGCCGGGTATAGACTTGGGCGGCGGTGAAGGAAGTAACGGAGCCGGTGGAGCTGGCCCTAGCCGCAGTCGTGCTGCCGGTAGACCCGTTGGCGAAGGCGGTTCCGGATCTGGTGCGCAACTGGCCAATGCTTCTATGGCAAGAGCTTCCGGTACGGGTATTGGTGCTTCGGGTGCCGGGGGCGGTAGCGGAAATGAACCCCGTAGTTTAGGCCGTGGCGGAGCGGGAAGAGACGGCTATCAATTTTCGGGTGCTATGCCTAGCGGGTCCAACTTGGTTTCCGCGCGTGCAGAGGCGTTAGGAACCGGCAACGGAATGGGGAACCCTAACTTTTTGGCAAGCAGCCGCGGTTCCCGGACATATAAAGGAAGACAAACTCCCAGAGGGGACACTGAGTTAAAAGATATTACCAAACGCTCTGCCGCTGCGGCCAGAAACAGCGAGCGCTCTAACAACGAAGGCGCGCGTGCTTTTATGGCCAATTCTACTGAATCAGGTGGTATGCAATTTGAGGGAGCCACCGATGCAACTACATCCGGCTCGGCTGATTTTGAAGCTCCCAATGCCGCCCGTTTAAAAGGGATTAAAGACTGGGGAAATACGATAGATACGGAGGCCCTGGAACGTAGCAAGAGACGTAACGAAATTATTATGTGGTTGTTAGGAACCGTGGTGGCAACCGCTCTAGCAATTCCGTTTGGATACCATTTGATTAATAAAGGTAGAAGTTCCGGCGGTTTCTGGGGTGTTGCCATGATGATTGCCGGGTTTGTGCTTTTAGCGGCTGCCGCAGCTGTGGCAACGACGCTTATTGTTAAAGCGGCAAAATTTGCACACGATTATACCGGCGGAACAACATCTACTGTTTCCTATATTGTCGGCGGGGTTGCTATTGGTGCGTTAATCTTTACGGGTATTGCGGCTATGTCTAACCAACAATCTCCCTTGCATAAGTTTATGGATAAAGCCATGGGTAAAATGCGGCACTTTATGGGAGATGCCATTAAAGGAGCGGCTGTTTCTACCGCTTTAAGTACGGGGAAAGAAGCCCTTGCTAATGCAATGAACGATGACGGACAAGGTGCCGAGAATAATAAGCACGATAATAATAACAATGGTAGCGGCGCCAATAAGTAAATAATCTAAGTGGGAGAAATGCCCAAGGGTGTTTCTCCCACTATTTTAAGAGGTCTTTATGCCGGAAGAATTACCAACCACTCCACCTGCCCAACAACCGGAACCAGGGGTGGAGAAAAAACGAAAAGAATCATCGCTTCTGCTGTTATGGTGGATGCGAATGCTTCTTTTTTTTCGCACTTGGTTGGGGTGGCTGACCATTGGTTTGGTGGCCACGTTGTTAGTGGTTACTACTACGATTCCGGTCGGCCGGTTGCCTTTTTTGCGTAATATCGTGTATGCGATGGGCTATTCCAGCGAAGAAGCCGCAAATCTTACTTTCTTTAAAGCATTCTTAGGCTGGAACGAACACGCCAAAATTGCCCGCGGGGAACTGCCGGACCCGAATGCTGTTTTAGTGTTTGGCAGGGACGGTGGATTTTTAGATGCAGCCAACCGTAAGGGAGCTGCTACTTCCTCTTTGATTAATTTCCAACGGTTATATGCTGCCCAAGCCCGCCAAAACGGGAAACGCCGGGTGGATATGATTTCGGGCGTGGCGGATAATGCCCCCGGGGCGAATAAATCGCCGGATGCAATTGCTTTAAAGGGGAGTGACGTGTCGGCCCAAACGCAGGCCAACGAAGCTGGTGTTTCCGAAGTGTTTTTTGGCGATGATTCCGGCATGATACAGCGCAACCCAAAAGATGCTTACAACTCTACTCAAAATTTAAAACGCTTGGCTTCCGCTAAAGGGATTATTGGTGGCGGTGGAACTAATACGCTTGGCTTGTTAATTGACCGTGCCGTGCGGGTAGATTCAAACATTGATTCTATTTTGCAAGCAGTAGATTCAAGCAATTCTTTCGGCAATTTGGGCAATATCATGAAATTAGGCAGCGATAACCCCGGCCGGGAAGATTTGTATTACGCTTGGCTTTTGTCGCGTGCAGCGCGCCGTGCCCGCCAGGCCAGTTTACAAAAGAAATTAGCGTCGATGGCATATATGGGGGGCGAGTTGCCCCGTTATGTATTTGTAATGGGTAGTAGCGGCGGATTAGGTTTTAACCCGGATGAATTTGAAGCCGATATGGAACGCATGAAGGACTATTTTGAGCAGGATGAAAAGTGTGAAAAAGCAATTAACAATTCCAATACGGCAGAATACCAAGCCACTGTAAACAATATGGTAGCTTCTATTAAGCAATTAGTGACGAGCTTCTTCCCTGAAAATTGTGGAACGGTAGAAAGTGTTATTAGTTCTTTTAGAAATAATATAGGTGACATACAGGCGGCTTGTCGGTCTATGCAAGCCGCTTATCAAAACATCGGTAAAGAATGTGGCGCCGTGGTATCGGTGGATACTTCCCAGTGTTATTCGCCTGCATGGCTACCCCAGGTTAATAATTTTAATGATTACTGTATAGAAACTTTTAGCTATTATCAACAATTAATAGACGAGGCAATAGCGACGATAGCTGCCAAAACAGATGAAATTTCCACTTTGAAAGCCACAATAACCACACTTGAAGGAAGACTAGCTAATTTAAATACTCAATTGGCGGCGTGTGAAGATGATGCCTGCCGTGCCGGCGTGCAAAGCCAAATTAATGCAGTTACAGCTGATAAAGAGCAAGCCGAAAAAGATAAGAAGCAGGCAGAAGATGATAAAGCTCAAGCCGAAAAAGATAAAAAGAAAGCCGAAGAAGATAAAGAGAACGCTAAAAACAATAACTGGACGGATAGCCACAAAGCCGGCAAAACGGATTTGGCCTCTAACAGCGAAGTACAAAGCACGATTGGAAACACTTACTATGAAGGAAATTTTGATGTGGCCAACGCGGGTGGAGGCGAGCGTGGCCAGTTAAGAGGCGGCTATTTCCCGACGATGACCGGTTTCGGTAGAAAGGGGCGCGACTATTAAAATTAAAAAATTACCCCTTGAAAATATGGCATTTATTAGTATAATAGAAGTAAGGTAGTGTCAGTACATAAGTTGTTACGGAGTGGGGGACCATCTCCGAACAGCGAAATTTTTATTATGTAGTTGTACGTTTTTCAGTGGGAAAGTTGCGCTGCGAGGCAACCTCTTCCCCGGGGATAACCCCAACAGCAGTTTTATTTTTACAGGAGGCTCTTATGCCAGAGGAAAAGAAAGAAAACAAGGCTACTCCTAACTTGGCACCTTCCGCAGGAGGGAAAAAGAAGGAAGCCTTTACCTTTAGCGATAAGATTAAGAACAGCAAACAAGCGAGTTCTAAATCTTTTGCCAATCGTGCTTCCTCCAAAATTGGGAGTGACGGCAAACCGCGTCAAACGCTTTTTGAGCGTACTAAACGGGATGCACCGTTCTTTATTGCGGCTTTAGTGGCACTTTTGTTATTACCGTTTTTATACAAGTACAGCGGTAATGTAAACGAAGAACCCACTATGGTTACCCCCGGGGGAACAGATACAATTTTTGACCCGGATGCTATGCGTTCCGGCTTTGACTTTACCGGCGACCCCGAACAAGTGGTTGCCTTGCAGTCCGGCCGTGATTCCATAGATCTTATTTTGGGGCTGAAATCTAAAAACGAAGAAGAGTCCGATTCTTCTTCGTTAGATGAATTATATCGCAGTGGATTTGATGATTCTTCTGTCGCTACTTCGGCTTCTACCGAAATTGGTGATGAAGAAAATAACACCACCAACATCTACCGCTATCGCAAAAATGCCAAACCGGCTACGCGTGCGGCTTTCCGCCGTGCGGCCACCAAGCTTAACCGCTTAGGCTCAGCTGGTGCGGCAAACCGCAGCGGGAGTAGATTAGGCGTAGGCATGTGGGGGGGCGGTTTGAAAACGGCGGCCAAAAAAGTCCGCGGTGAAACGCCTCAATCTGCTCCGAAACCGGTATCTTTGCAACCGTTGCAAGCGGCTGGGAAGCCTTCCCGCTCGTACTTTGGTAACAATGCGGGGGCGGAAGCTCGCCGTTCGCGCGATGCTATGTCTAAATCCAACGCGCTTCAGGCCTTGAATGATGCCCAAATGCGCCCGGTGGACCCCGGCAAGATTGGGGGTATCTTTGGCGGCGATTTTGGTGGCCCGGGCGGCGGTAACGGTAAATTGGACCGTGCCTTCACCTTTAATGGTAAAGAACCCTGGTGGTGGGATTTGATGAAAACTCGTTCCCAAATGGAATGGGAAAAGAAATTCAACCGCAAGTGGAACTGGATTGAATGGGGCGACAAATTACTGCAAAAATTATTTGACGGCATTTTGTCCTGTGTGCTCACCGGTACGGATGATTGGTCTATGGGCCGGATGTTCGGTGCTAAAGAAGGCTCCGGTAAAGCGGCCAAGTGTCTGAAATTTACAAAAGAAGCTTGGGAACAATGTAGTGAATGTTTAAAATATGGGCCTTTTGGTAAAAAATCTTGCGTAGGTATGTATCCAAGTGTAGATTCTCCGTGGCAAGATGGAGCTACTGCCGAAACGAACTTGGGCTTCTTCGGTTCCCGGTTGGATTGTTTGACCAATGGTATCTTTGGTGCGCGCAAAAACCGCAAAGCAGGCGAGGGCGTTGTGTCCGAGGCGAACGATTGTAACTCATTCTACTTAGATGGTAGATATCGTGCCACGGTAAGAGGTAAATACACCTTATTCCATTATGTGGTGGGTGTTCGCGAGCAAGATCTGGGGCAATATAACCGGGAAAACTCTGCCGATAAACGCAAAGAGTATTTAGTCGTTGGTTATATCGGCCGCGGTGGAGATTTTGCCGTTGACCCGAATGACTTTTCCCAACGGATTAACGAAAAAACATTTATCCCGCTTTTTATTGAGAGCGTTGCTGTTAAGAATAGCAAACTGAAAGAGAAATGCGAAAGCGACGATGATATGTATTGCGTGCACGACCGGAAACAATCAGGCGTTTCTAATCGGGTTGCTTCTGGTAAAGCCACTATTGAGAGCGATGATTTGGAAGGCATGTTGGCTCAGCTGGTCACGCCGTCCGGCAAAAGAAGTTCTAAGGCCAGCGCTACTGTACTTAAATACAACGACCTTCTTGCCAAATTGAGAAAGGGTGGCATTATGGTCAGCAATACCACTTATACAGCAACAGCAGGAGAGGAAGTTTCTACTCCTATATTATCTGCTAAAGGTGGTAAACAAGGCAAAGGTTGGGTGACAGGTGCCCGTTGTGCCTATCCGTTAGCGTTTGCAACGTGCCATAATAACGGTGCTTTGGTAGCTAAAGCGGCCGGTGGAGAAACAAAAGCCGGTATGCCTGCGGCGTTTATTACAATTCCCAATGCGGTACGGATGAAAGATAAAATTAACAACCAATTCATGGTTGTGTACCGCATCCAAGGGGAAGATAACACAGATGCTACCAGCATGACGGTACAAACCGATAAGGCTAATAGCCGTGCATTCTTTGCTAACGTGCATGCTTCTAACACGGGCTATCCGAACGATGCCCAGATTGTCAATGACGGAGGTTTAGATTTTTCTAATGATGATATCAAGTACACGTTGGCCGTAACGGGCCGCGGGAAGGAAATGTTGGAAAAAATGAACGCTTCCGCAGCTAATAGTGAACGCCGTGCCATTGTAACGTGGGAAATCCGTCAATGTTACGACTATGTTACTCCGTGGGCCGGAGGCCGTGCAATTTTTGACGGTGCTTGCGGCCGCCCAGTGCAAAGGGATGAAAAGGGTAACGTAAAAGAGGGCGTTGTAGCTAGCTCCATCCCGGGTACGGTAGTCAGTTCCGCTACTTGTGTGTACTACGATGGGGATGATTCTATTAACCCGTATATCCCCGTTTGTAGAGATGGCGAAAAACAGTTCAATCCTAACCCGAAAGTAGAAGGGCAATGCCAGAAAGTGCGTGTTTGCCAAAATGACGCTTGGGGTGCTTGGCAGAATAATCCGGATGACCCGGATTGTACACAACGATGCCGCGATGGGGAAAAACAATTCGATCCCGATCCGAAAGTTGCGGGGCAATGCCAAAAAATACGCGTTTGCCAAAATGGACAGTGGAATGGCTGGCAAAACAATCCGGACGATCCGGATTGCAAGACAGCGCCAGTCCCGCCGTCAACGGTGCGTTTCTATCCGCGTGTAAAAAAGATAACTGATAAGCCGGATATTTTAAAACCGGGTCCGCGCCCTGGGAAAGATGAGAACGGTAATCCCAAATGGAGCGACTGTAAATTAACGGTAGATGAAACGTTACTATTGCCCAAAGAACAAGAAACGAAGGATTATTTCAAGGCTGCCAAAGCCAAGTTTGATAACGCCAACAAAGACGCCAAAGTAACGTTGGAATATCAAGAAGACCAATTAACGGTAGCCAACTTGGTGGATGCTATTATGATAGATCCGGGTAACGGAACGGTTCCTGCCAATACGGTTTGTCTGTTAGGTAAAACGATTGGTGCTGCCGCCCGGGACCCGCAAGCCGATACGTTTGACAACCTGTTCGGTGCGTTCTTAGCGTATATGAATAATGACTCGGCTTCGTTCCCGAGTAAAAAGACTTACAATAAGGACGGAGTGCCTATCACCGATAGACGTTTCTTACCTAATTCGGGATACTGGTGGGGCGGTTATGTCTGGAAGGGAGACCGTGAACCTTATGAGAAGCAACTCAAAGATAGCGGTATTTGGACAACGTTCCCATTGGCCGAGTTAAATAGAACGCCCTTAGAAAAACAAGGGAATCTAATGAAAAACAAGGATGATGAAGCAAACCGGAAGAAATATCATGATGAAATTTATCCGGACTTAATGAAACGGAATCCTTGTACCTACCAAGTAGGAAAGAAAATAACGCAAGCCAAAGTATTGGAATATGTTGACTTGTTGTGTAAGAATGGGGAAAGAACTAAGCCCAAAGCGTGGCATCCATATAAGGCCTATGGAAATCCTCAACATAGTAATAACACGCATCACCAACAAGAACATGGCCAAGGAAATCATCCAACAACCAACTAAATAAAGAATCCCCGGGAATTTATTCCCGGGGATTTTTCTTTACCCGTTTCTTTCTTTTTTCTATCATATACATATGACGGAAAAACGGTTTTTTATTCTTGTTTTGTGTATTACTGTCTTATCGGCAGCGCTTCCGGCGCAGGCAGGGTTCCCGTTTTCTTTCCGCAAGCCCGCTATCAGGACCGATTATTCCCAAACCGTGTGGGACCAAATTATGCAGGAGCAAGCCGTTTCGGATATCCGCCGCGGTATGGGCGAAATGGCTCAGGCCCAATATTCTGCCGCCTCTAATAGTTTTGCGAAAGCCGTTATTAAAAATGCCAAAAATCCTTTAGGATATTTGTTGTTAGGAGCTTCGCTTTATTGGGCGGGGAAAGTGGATGATGCGATTAGCGAGTATAAAGAAGCCCTGATACTAGACCCCAATAACGCCATGGCTTACCAACTTTTAGGTATTGCCGCCGGTTGGAAAGGCGATGTAACTACGGCGCAAAATTATTTTTTAAAAGCCAACGCATTGGACCCAAACAAAGCCGATACACATATGAATTTGGGCTCTACATACGCTGTACAACATAATTTGGATAAAGCGTTGGAGCATTTCCGCCGCTCGACAGAACTTGCCCCGCGGGAGCCATTGTATCACTATCAATTAGGGACGCTTTACGAAGCCCTAGGGCGCGATGAACAAGCGGAAGAATCTTTTAAAAGAGCACTTCATTATTTTTCCGCCTACGAAGACGCACAACTAAGTTTAGGAGCGTTGTACGAAAAAATGGGGCAACCCGAACAGGCTCTCAAATTTTATAAAAAAGCTGTTAAAACAAAACCCGGCGATTATGTGGCGCGCCTTCGGTATGCGTTTTTACTCGTGCGCCAAGGGCAAGAACAAAAAGCACGCGAAGTGATAGAGGAGTCCTTCTCTATTGCTAAATTTAACGACGAAGGCCTTGCCTTAAATGCGGTTTATCGCGCCAGCGGGCGCACGGCTCAGGCCTTTGAAAAGCAAATTAATGAATTTGCGGAAAGTTTAGGTAAAGTATCTCCCGCTAAACCTGTCCAAATAGAAGTAGCGCTAGAGTACGACCCCGAAACTCCGCCCGCTCCGCCCAGCAAAGGCAAAGGGAACTCTTTTGAGCAAGTTTACCAACAAATGCGCGCCACCGGCGTCGATTTGCCAGGCCAATTAAATAAACGTACGTTCCAGCGTACATTTACGTTGCCCGCGACGGACCGGACTTCCCGTGAACAACAAATCAACGATTTTATTTCTGGCGTGCGCCAGGCCGTGGCGCAGGGGGAAGATAAATATCAAGTCAATTTATCACTCCAAGGTCGTACAGCCGATTACGCCGCCCCGGGAGCCATTACCCAAACAAACACCACCACCCCCAAAGCGGTGTACGACCCGCGGGTCGTCGGGAATGATATGGGGTTGTGGGTTATGGGGCGCAGTTGGCTTAAATTTGTAGATGAGACTGCGGAAGATTTGCAGGAATATACATGCCTGCCCGGCAATATGTGTTTGCTACTTAAGGGGCTATCTTCTTTGGCCCGCGGGGAAGCCGGTTCGGCGCAGGTTGTTTTTGAACAGGCAAGCGAGTCGGCCCCAAAAGATGTGTTACCGCTATTGGGCCGGGGTACGGCGGCTGTCATTGCCGGCGAGGACGAATTGGCGCGTCGGTACTACGAGCAGGCACTCACACTGCAACCCGGTAATAAAACTGCATCGCGGAATTTAAAAATATTGGCGGAATAAATGCGGCAAAAGTACGGACAACATTTTTTAATAGATAAAAATATCATCACGCAAATTGTGGATGCGGCACTTTTGTTGCGGGCAGAAAATTTGGTGGAAATCGGCCCCGGCAAAGGGGCGCTAACGCAGGAGTTAATTGCGCGCGGCGAACATGATTTTTCGGTAATAGAGATTGATCCGGCCATGGTAGCGTATTTGGAAAAGACATTGCCTGCCTCGGCCAATATCCACATTGTAGAGCAAAATTTTTTAGAGGCAGATTTATCTTCTTTGCCACAGATCCCGACGGTATTTGTTAGTAATTTGCCGTACGAATCGGCCGCGGATATTTTGGATAAAGTACTTTCTTGGCCGTATTTTAAAACGGCCGTATTTATGTTTCAAAAGGAACACGTACTAAAAATACGGGCGCGGGCGGGGGAAGATTTTTATGGCCCACTGAGTATCTTTAGCCAATTGCGTGCCCGGATAAGCCCTATTTGCAAAGTGGGGCGCAACTGTTTTGCGCCGCCACCCAAAGTGGAAAGTGCGGTGCTTGCGTTTGAAAAAATTACTCCGCCGGAAATTCCGTGGCAGAAGATTAGCCGCGCAGTGCGGGTAGCTTTTTTGCACCGGCGTAAAACGTTACTAAATGCTCTTGTATTAGGGGGATGCGATAAAGAAAAAGTGACCGGCGCGATTGCCGCGTGTGGGCTTAAACTTACAGTCCGGCCGGAAGAAGTAACCCCGCAGCAATATGTAAAATTGGCACAATACTTGTAAATATTTTTTAGATTACTATAATATAGAGAGGAGGTTATATATGAAAAATACCATTAAAAATATCATTTTACTTAGCACTTTGCTGTTGCCATTGGGAGCATTCGCTCAAATAGAAAAATACGAATCTCTTAATGAGGTATGTGTGGTAGAGAAACAAGGAGATGGATATAAATTTTTAAACAACAATGAATTGAAAGCACGGATAAGAGAAGTTGTTGGGAAATCTACCCGGAATAATTTTGAGTGGTTTTATGTATACAAAAAAGACCGCCTAGATTTGTATTATCTCATCCAAGCTAAAGTATATCCGCAAATGAGAGATGCTATGATTGAAGCTCCTGCTGAAGAAATGAAGACATCTATCAGCGCCTGTGCTCTCACACAAGAGAACCAGCGTTTGGCCGCCTCCGTTTCGTATGAATATACTTCTAAGGACCGAATATGTGCTTGCTTAAGGCAAAATGGGAAAATTAATTGCCGCATAAAGCATACGGATTTAGGCAACGCTTCGTTTGAAGAATTTGCTCCGTTCTTTGAATCGGGCGGTTATCCGTCGGTAATTATTGGAATTGTCCCCCGCGTAGTTTTTAAGGCGGTGTGGGACTCTCCAAAAGAATATCATCAAAAGGTGCCCCCTTGCGACAGCAATACAACCAATGAAGAGATTGTTTCCAAATTATAAATAGTAGTATTTATAGCAGTTTTTCTAAGATCCGCTCGTTTAATACAAACGGGCGGATTTTATGTAATAGGAGAGATTCTGTGGCGGCGTATAATTGTGCTTCTCCGGCGAGGTGGGGGGCATAAAATTGGCCGGCTTGTTGCAACGCTTCTTGTGGCACTAAGCCGATGATTTCACTCCCGGTTACTTCTAAATTCCACTTGGCGGCTTCCTTTTTGCAAGCTTCAAAAACCGATGCAAGACCCGTTGTATAAAAATCTGTTAAGTTAAAAGATACTTGCGCGCAGCGGTAATTTTCCATATACCAACCGATGGCTTTGACGGATTTTAACCCACCGTTTTTTTCGCGCAATACGGCGGCTATGGCTTTGGCGGGGGTTACGTCTTGCGTATTAAGAGAAATATTAAATGCAATTAAAAAATTACGCGCACCGATAACCGTCGCTCCGGTACGGGCAATCGTGTCGGAATACGTTTTGGGCCCAAAGTCCGGTGGAAGAGCCGTTAACTTTTCCCGCAAGTTTTCATATTCACCTTTTCGCAAGAACGCTAAATTTTTTCGCTCGGTTGTTGTGGCGCTGGCTTCATACAGATAAACGGGGATGTTAAATTGAGTAGCTACTTGTTGCCCCAACTGTTTGGCGTAAGTAGCCACTTCCGACAGGGTAATATCTTTTACCGGCACAAGCGGACATACATCCACCAGCCCCAAGCGCGGATGCGTTCCATGGTGCGTGCGCATATCGGCATGGGTAATCATGGTTTTGTACAATGCCAAGCATGCCCGGCATACGGCTTGCGGCTCGCCCACAAAGGTAAATACCGTGCGGTTAGCGTCGGCATTCGGGTCCACATGCAACAGACGAACTCCCGCTTCGTTGCGAATGGCCAGGGAAAGTTCTCTTAGCAGGGAATCATTTTTACCTTCGGACACGTTTGGCACGGCTTCTATTAATTGCATAATTGTATTATATGCTTTTTCTTTGTAATTGTATAATAAAAAAATTATAAAAAAGAGTTGTGTTATTTTTATAGATTTATAGTATAATAATTGTAGGTACTTGCGAAAGTAAGCACCTAAATATTTAAAAAAGGAAGTATTAGTAAAATGCCTAAAGGAAAAGTAAAGTGGTTTAATGACCAAAAAGGTTACGGTTTCGTAACCCCCGAAGACGGTTCTAAAGATCTCTTTGTTCACTATCAAGAAATTCAGGGTGACGGTTTCAAAACTTTGGCCGAAGGTCAAGAAGTTGAATTTGAAGTCGTTGAATCTGAAAAAGGCCCGAAAGCCGTTAAAGTCGTTAAACTATAAGTTTTAACACTTTATTAAAGGGCCCCGCAAGGGGCTCTTTTTTTTGGAGTATTAGATGAAAAAAGGTCCTTCTGCCTCGTTAAAAGAATTATGGAAACTTTCTTATCCGCTCATCGTGCTTATGGGGGCGCAGATGGTGATGCAATTTGTGGACCGGATGTTTTTGGCCTGGTATTCGGCGGATGCCCTGGCAGCTTGTGTACCGGCGGGCCTTTTGGCTATGACGTTTGCTTCTCTTTTTATGGGACTGGCCGGATATACAAGTGTATTTATTTCGCAGTTTTCCGCTAAGAAAAAAAGAGCTTCTGTCACGCTTTCGTTATGGCAAGGGGTACTTTTGTCCCTTATTTCAGCCGGTTTATTGGCGGCGCTGACGCCTGTGGGCCGGGGGCTTATTTATTCCTTCGGGCACGAAGATGCCGTATTGCACTTGGAACTTACCTACTTTACCATTTTAAATATTTTCGGCGGTTTTGCTGTAACCAACAATGCGCTGGGAAGTTTTTTTAGCGGGCGCGGAAACACTAAAGTTCCTATGTACACAGCCCTGGCGGGAATTGTGCTTAATGTGGGGCTGGACTATGTGCTTATTTTCGGCAAATTAGGTTTCCCTGCTTTGGGTATTCGGGGCGCGGCCTGGGCAACGGTGATAAGTTGTGCTTTTTCTACCTTCATTTTTTGCAGGTTGATAGGGGCGCGGAAAAACCAGTACACGTTTAAAGTCTCCCGCTTGGCAGGATTTTATAAACCTATATTTGTGCAAATGGTGCGCTACGGCGTGCCTAACGGTTTTGGCTTTTTGATGGACGTATTATCCTTTACGTTGTTTACATTTATGATTGGTAATATAGACACGGTTTCCTTGCAAGCCAGTAATATTGTTATGTCCATGCAACCGGTAGTATTTATGGTTATTTTGGGGATGGGGGGCGGTATTCAAATTTTAGTCAGTAAATACCAGGGACTCAAAAGGCCGGATTTAAGCGTGCAAGTAGTAAAAAATGCGTGCAAGTTAGGTTATGCCTATGCCGGAGCGGTATCTTTATTATTCTTTTTCGGCGCACCGCTTTTTCTGCATTTGTTTGTTCCAACGCAGACGCAAAATGCGCCGCAATTAATGGCGGTTACGTTGCCGCTTATGAAGTTGGTGAGTAGTTTTGTACTGATGGATGCAACGTATCTTATCTTTGGAGAGGCGTTACGCGGTGCGGGAGACACAAAATTTTACATGTATGTAATGGTGTTTTGCGCCTGGGGGCTTTTAGTGCCCGGCACGTGGGTGTTGGTGTACAAACTGCAAGCCTCTGTGTTTTGGGTGTGGAGCTGGCTTACTTTTTATGCCGGGCTGACGGCCGTGTTTATGCTCGTGCGTTTCTTACGCGGAAAGTGGAAAACGCTGGAAGTGACAAAAGCATAAAAATTTTGTACATTTTGGGGGAATAACGAGCCAATCTTGCTTGATACTTGGGGAGGTGTACGTATGGAAGTTTTACACAAAGCAGATATCGGTGTTTTTGGCGGTTCCGGTTTTTACAGTTTTTTAAGTGATATTGAAGAAGTAAATATAGATACGCCGTTTGGCGAGACGAGCGATAGCGTTTTTATTGGAACTATTGGTTCGCATAGAGTGGCTTTTATGCCGCGCCACGGGCGGGACCATTCCCTTCCGCCGCATCAAATTAACTATCGTGCCAACGCTTGGGCTATGAAAAAATTAGGTTGCACCCGTGTCATTTCTCCTTGTGCGGCAGGCAGTTTGCAAAAAGAAATTAAGCCGGGAGATTTTGTGATTTGCGACCAATTTGTAGATTGGACCGATAATCGTAAAAGTACCTTTTTTGAAAAAGGTTCCGTGGTGCAAGGAAGTGCCGTGCAACATCCGTCCGCCGCAGAAATATATTGTCCACAACTGCGCCAATTGGCGGTAGAAACCGCCCGGGATTTAAATATCCCTGTTCATGACGGGGGTACGGTGGTGGTAATTAACGGGCCGCGTTTTTCTACCAAGGCGGAATCGGCCTTTTTCACCCGGCAGGGTTGGCAGGTAATTAATATGACTGCTTTCCCGGAGGCCTATTTGGCCAAGGAATTAAATATGTGTCCGCTCAATATTTCGCTGATTACCGATTATGATGCCGGGCTTGTGGGAGATGTGGCCCCCGTGTCGCATGAAGATGTATTAAAAGTATTTAACAGTAATATTGAAAAATTAAAATCGCTTCTGTTTAAAATGGTAGAAAGAATTCCGTTGCAAGAGCGTTCTTGTAATTGTGCTAATACTACACAACTTAATTTCTAATACAAAGCAAATAAAAAGAGCCGGCTTAAAAACCGGCTCTTTTTAAATGTACTTTTTAAGGTAATTGTAAGAGTTGCTTAATAACAGCTTCATGCATACGTAGTAAACTTTCATCTTTACTGGCTAAGTTATTCGCCATCAGCACAAACGCAATTAGCTTGCCATCTTTATCGTGTACATACCCGGCGGCGGCCTTTACACCGTCAATCGTGCCACCCTTTACACGAACTTGGTCCACCTTTTTGAAAGGTTTTAAAAAGCGGCGAAGCAGTAGTAAATCGCCCCGGTCGTCCGGCGTGGCAAGAGAATGATAGTAAATATCAAAATAGGGGCTATTGGCCATATAAACTAACGTATTTAAAAGCGTTTGCGGCGTGAGCAAATTATCGCGCGCGAGGCCGCTTCCGTCGTATAACACGGTATCGTTTGCCGTAGCGATTTTGTGTTGTTGTAAAAAGCGGTTTAAGGCGTTTAAGCCATTTTCTATACTTCCTTTTTTGCCTTCTTTTAAAGCCAAATTGCGTAGCAGCATATCGGCATACAAATTGAAACTGCGTTTGTTCACAATCACAACAATATCTTTTAGGCGGGGGGAATAATATGTGTGTAAAAGTTGTTGCTGTGTATAATCGGGCGCTTGGAGGGTCGTTTGCGCCTCTTTCTGAACCGGGATATTATTTTCCACCAAGGCATTTTGCAACATTTGTGCGGCAAATAAGGCCGGGTCGGGCAGGGCGGCTTTAATTGTAAATCCGTTTAGATTCGTGGGAATCGTGCCGAAAATTTTTAAATTATATTGTTCGGGCGCGCCATAGACATACGCATTATCTTTTTTTGTTTTTCCGTCGGTTGTTACGAAATTTTGCAAATGTAATTGGGGAAGTTGCGGGGTGGTGCCGGCAAGTTCCGTAAGTTGATTGGCGCGCAACTGGGGTTTGAAATGAATCTCAAATGAATTGTCGTTAAAACAAAGCGGGCTGGCCGGAGCCGCAAAGTAGTTGCCCATATTTTCCCAGTTAACTTTCGGCGAAACGGACGGTCCTTCAAAGGCAGAAACATCGGCTATTACCGTACCGGTTATTTTAGTAATGCCGGCTTTTTGCACGGCTTTTACCCATTGTTCCACGACTTGTTGCCACGGTTGCCCGCCCGTTACGCGGGTGGAACCTAAGGTAGGGTCTGCACCGCCTTGTAGATATAAGTTGCCGTGCAGTACGCCGTTTTCATCCGGGCGTGTTTGGGCATACAAGCGCGTTTCAAAACGGTGGTCCGGCCCAAAAGTTTCCAGTGCGGCGGCGGTAGTTAATAATTTAAGAGTACTGGCGGGTGTCAAGCGGGTGTTTTCGTGTAGGGCAAAAATCGGCGTTGTGGGTGCATCGGCATAAGCGGCTACTCCGCCCCAAATAGCACCTTGCAAAACAGGAAGCGATTGTTGTTCTTCCACAAAGGATTGTAATACTTGTGCCGACGAAAAGGCGGGCAAGCATAAAAGAGATAAAAAAAGAGATAAAAAACGCATAACCGGTTAGTTAATCCACGGGTACCATTTATCACGGTCGCGGATGTTGATTAAAAGAGATACGGCCAACATATCCCGGGCGTTGATGGCTTGCGGTTTATCTAAATTGCAAGTGAAACGGTTAAAGGCCGCGTGATCGTTTTGGATACTCCCTTGGCTATCCATTTGCCCGGAGATTTGATAATCGGCTCGGAAGAATCCCCACAAATGTCCGGTTATTCTTCGGAATAAAGAACGCCAAAGTGATTTTTCGGTAATTTGCGCAATTTCTTGTCCGTCTTTGGATATTACTTTCCACGTCCGGCGTAAACGGAAGCGTTGGCGGACGGCCACTAATTTATCTTTGGAGCGGGCAAAATAAATTTCATATGTTTCTTTGGTTACCGCAAAACCTTTCTGCACGAGTAAGGCGGCTTTTTTGCCTTTGCGGTCGAAGAGTGTAATTTCGCTGAGCACCAATTGGCTCCACACTACGCCACAACAAAAAATAGCAACTCCAAGCGGTAAGAGTAATGAGCATACCGAGTAAATGGTGTTGTACGCAAACGAAGAGTTTGGCCACAAATGTAATGCTTCGCAAAGGCCAGTTCCACCCAAAGCAAGTAACGTAAAGACAATCAAAAGAGAGCCGGACCACAAAAATAAACTATCCCAGCGTGAAGACAAAGCAATTAGCGTATTGCCTTGGTTGTCTTTGGCGCGGAAAATGAGCGACGGCGTACCATACAAACGCATAAAACGAATGGGGTAGAGCGAATTAGGATTAGCCGGCTGTGCAACGGAAGCACGATAAAAAATCCAATGGGCCAGGAGCCCTATCGTTTGGATTAACAGATACAACATGAGTAACGTAATGATTACATCAAACAACGGTCCCAACTGCCGGATGTACGGCGGCATATGTGGGGAAACCAATGTGTTGATGTTTAGTTTTTTCACACGGTTTTTTAACTGTCGCAAATAAGAACGAAAATCTTTTTTGGGCGCGGTAACTCGCGGGGCGTTTTCGGGTTTGGTTTCTGCGGGGGCCTTGGTGGCAACCGGCACCGGTGCATCTATTTCTTCCGGTAAGACTTGCGGCGCGCTTAAATCTTCTTCGGATACTTCGGGCATAGCTGCAATGTTATAAGCTCGTTTGTCTTCGGTGGCTATTTCCAAAGACGGCTTTTTAGGAGCCATGGGGGAAATAAACGAAAAAATCAGGTCGGCTTCTGCGTAGGATAAGTCCTTTGCCAAAATGGAGTAGGCCTGTTCGTTAATTAAAAAATACCCCGCGCTAAAGTCGTTTTTGGGGGTGAAAAAACTGATGTAGAAAAAAGGTTCTCCCGTGGAAAATTCAATGCGTTTTACTTCTTCGCCGGTATAAGAATTACCGACGATCTGCATTTTTTTACGTTTCACGTCCACCAAATCGGTATTTACTTTCTTTTCAATACAAGTTTCGGTGGTGCAGGCAATTGTTTTGATATCAATGCGGGCGGTGCCTTTTTGTAAAGACAAAACGCCCCGCTGCGGAAGTTTAGCCGGAGCCGTCCACCCGGAGGGCATATCTATAGAGAAAGCACCGTCGGTAGAGGTAAACGAAACGGCACCAGCGTACGGGGACGCGGCGAAGATAGAAAAAAATAGAAATAATTTTAAAAAAGGCCTTTTTGCCATATAAAATCATTATACAAATTATCCAAGTGGTTTTTAAGTTATTTTTCCGTGTTTGTACTACGAATTTCTATTGTGGGACAGGGGGAAAAAGTGATATCATATAAATACATTATTATAAAAGGGTGGATTATGTTAGATAAAAAATCCTGGAGTGCCCGGTTAGCGGCCTTGCGTGCTTTGTTGCGCAGTCAAAAAGTAGACGGTTTTGTATTGACGAATAATTTGGACCAGTTTTATTTAACCAATTTCTTTTTTTACCCGGAAGAATCGGTATTTTTAATTCATTCAAAAGGCGTGGTGTGCTTCACGCGCGACTTGTACGTAGGGCCGTTTGGTGCGTATGCGTCTCAAATTAGAGTAATCGGCACGGAAAATCGCGTTCAAGCCGCGGTGCAGTATGCTAAAAAATTAGGGTTGAAACGAGTTGGGTTTGACGCCACCAAAGAGCCGTATTTTTCCGGTTCTCTGATGCACAAAAACGGTCTAGTGGAATTGCCTAGCCTTATTTCGCAACTGCGTGAGCAAAAAGCGGCAGACGAATTGAAATTAATGCGCCAATCTAATCGCATTGCTTACATGGCCTACGAATACGTTCGTCCGCGGGTTAAAACCGGCATGACCGAGTGTGAAGTGGCCGCTTTGTTAGAAAAATATATGCGCGATCACGGCGCTACGACTACTTCTTTTCTCTCCATTGTCTGTTTCGGCGAAAATACCGCCAACCCGCACCACGAAACGGGAACCCGGAAACTCAAAAAAGAAGATGCAATTTTAATGGATTTTGGTTGTGTTTACAAAGGATACTGTTCGGATATTACGCGCAGTTGGTGGCATGGCACTCATGCCCCGGCCGAATATACTAAAATTTGGAATTTAGTAGAAAAAGCACGCCGCGCAGGTGTGAAAAAAGTATGTATCGGCACCGCCACGAAAGATGTGGATGCTGCTGCGCGCGGTATCATTGAAAGTGCCGGCTACGGCGTTTATTTCACGCACCGCACCGGGCATGGAGTAGGGTTGGAAGTGCATGAAAATCCTTGCAACAGCGCGGATTCTACCGCCATTTTAAAAGAAGGGAATATTGTAACCGTAGAACCGGGCATTTATCTGCCGGGTAAATTTGGGGTGCGGTTAGAAGACACCATGGCTGTTGCCAAAACGGGTGCTAACATTTTGACGAAAAAATAACATGGCAATAAAAGATTTAACTTCTGTTCGCATGGCAGACTTGCGCCGCTTGTTAAAAGACGGTGCAGTGGGGGGCTATTTAACCGTTTGTCCGTTGGAACAGCGTTATTTATCAGGGGTGGAATTGTCGGCCGGCGAAGCCGTGTTTTTGATTACCCCGAAAAAAGCCTACTGCATTACCAAAAAACTCATTGTTAGTAAAATGGCTCCGGCCAAAAAATTTTTGCAAACGGTAGATGTTCCTTATGGTTCTATGCTTAATGGAGCATTAGCCAAAATAAAAGAGCTAGGTATTAAACCGGTCGTTTTTGACCCGGCACTTACTGATTATGCCACCGGAGCACTTTTACTAAAAGCGGGTCTTTCCCGAGCGGACGGACTCGTGCAAGAGATGCGTCGGCAAAAATATGCGGACGAAGTGGCTAAACTTCGCAAAGCGTGCCAAATTGCCAAAGATGCTTTTGCCGAAGTAAAACCGCAAATTAAAACCGGCATGACAGAAGAAGATGTGCGCATTTTAATGGCACTGGCCATGCTCAAACGCGGGGCGGACAGTATCCCGTTTAACATTGTTTGTTTTGGGGAAAACACGGCAGATTGTCATCACACGCCTTCTAAAACCCGCAAATTAAAAAAGAACGAAGCCGTATTAATGGATTTTGGTTGTTTTTACGAAGGATATACTTCGGATATTACCCGCAGTTGGTGGCATGGGGATAAAGAACCTGCTGAATACACTCGGATTTGGAACATTGTAGAGGCGGCCCGCCGGGCCGGGGTAAAAACATTGCGCCCCGGTGTACAAGCCGGCGAAGTGGATGCCGCTGCCCGCCAACTGATTACAAAGGCGGGTTATGGTAAAGAATTTTTCCATACGGTAGGCCATGGCATTGGCCTAGAAGAGCACGACGCGCCGATATTGCGCGCCGGCGCAACGGATGTATTGGAAGAAAATTATGTCGTAACGGTAGAACCCGGTATTTATTTTACGCATAAATGGGGCATTCGGTTGGAAGACAGTTTGCTCATCACAAAAACGGGTTCTAAAAAATTGACGTAACACAATTCCGGGCGCTACGCCCGAAACGAAGGAGTAACTATGTTAAGCACAACAGAATTTCGCGAAGGTCTGATTTTTGAAGACGAAAACGGACAATTAGTGGAAATTATTGAATTTCAACACCACCGCAAAAGCCAAGCCCGCGCGGTCGTGCGTGTGAAATTACGCAACATCAATACGGGGTCTGTGATTGAAACTTCTTACCGCCCCGAAGATAAATTTAAAGAAGTGGAAGTAGAAAAACGTCCGTTTACCTACTTATACACCACCGGTGATATGGCCACGTTTATGAACGCGGAAACGTATGACCAAGTGGAAGTTCCGGTAGCCAAATTGGGCGATTTAACCAAATATTTAAAAGACAATATGGATGCCACCGGCATTTATATTAACGATCAACTTTTTAACGTAGAATTGCCTATCAAAGTGCCGCTTAAAATTGCGTCTACCGTTCCCGGTGTCAAAGGTGATACGGTAGCCAATACCACCAAAGAAGCCACTTTGGAAACGGGTGCTGTGATTAAAGTGCCGCTTTTTATTAACGAAGGCGATGTGGTGCTGGTTGATACTCGTACCGGCAACTACGTGGAACGTGTTGCTGCTTAACAAATATGTTTATTAAAAAGTGCGCAGTGGCAGTCGTATTGATCGGGCTTATTTCACCTGCCCTGCGCGCTTTTGAAGTGCAGTACGCAGCGCTCTTTAAAATTACAGATGTGCAGCAAGTAGACGGACTACCTGTCATGCCGTTATCTAACGGGAAATATGCAGATGTGCGTGTACTGGATAAAGAAACGTTTGATTTTTTAAAAACGTGCAACACTGTTTGTAAACAACCGGCTTTACAGGCGGGGAAGGTGCTCCCGAATATTCGGCCTGCCAAAACGCGGGAGAATATGTGGATTGCCGAGTTGGAAATAGACGGCAAATGGTTGCTGGTTAGTTTAATTTTTCGCAAAGGTAAGGACGTATCGGTAAAGTTTCCTCCGAGCGTGATTATTTTAAATAAAAAGTGGCAAAAGCAAGTGGAAGAACAACTGCTGGCCGCTTTAGAGGATAAATAATGCAGTGCTTTCTACAACGTACCGGTGAAGTGTTAGCCAGCCAAGTGGAATTGGCCAATACGTATGTGTCGCGCTTAAAAGGGCTGATGTTCCGCCGTGAATTGGCCAAAGGAAATGCGTTGTTATTGGACCCTTGTCCTCAAATTCATACGTGTTTTATGAATTTTGCGATTGATGCGGTTTTTTTAGATAAACAAGGTACTGTTTTATACGTAAAAGAACAGATGAAACCGTGGCGGTGGGGGCGCTATGTGCGCGGTAGCCGCTACACGTTAGAGCTCCCCGGTGGGGTATTAGCCGGGCGGGTGCAGAAGGGAGACGTGCTCGTTTTTGCAGATTATTTTACACAGAATCCTGTGCAGGAGAAAAAATAAATGATGAAGAAATGGTTGACGGTAGTAGCCGTGATATGTGTAGGGGCGGTAAGTGCCACTGCACATCATTGGGATGATTTTGGCGCCAATGTAACTAAAAACAATATTCGCGCTTTTACAAAAGATATCGGCGGTTTGATTGGAGCCGGTACATATACAACGGGTCGTATTTTAGGTTGGGGAGGCTTTCAAATCGGTCCGCGTGCAGGTATGATTTTTAAAATGAGTAAGGGCCATGGTGATACGGAAGCCGAACGTAACCACACGGCCTTGGGCGACAGAAATGATGTCGGTTCTGTATATAGCCCGTGGTTACAAGCCGACATCGGGATGCCCTTTCGCATTGACGGTTTTATCCGCGCGAGCAGCTTTCAGGGCTTAACGATTGCCGGCGGTGGGCTTCGGTGGGGAATTACCCGCCCGAGCGAACTGCCGGGTGCATTTCAGCCGATGCTTGTAGTATCTGCCCATAGTGCTACGGCGAAAGATTTTTCTGCCTCGCACTACAATGCTAGCTTAGTGCTTTCCATGAAATACAAATATTTTGTTCCTTATATTGGCGGAGGAGTAGATTACACAACGGTCAATGTGAGCAACGGTATTGGAGTGCAAGGCGCTGATTTGCGCGGCTCGCGCGAACATGCGGCCACGGCGCGTGCCACCGTAGGGGCTAACTTTAAATTGCCGTCATATTTGGATTTAAGTTTAGCTGCTAACTATGCGCATTACGGGTTGGGAGCGGAAGCATCGCTTTCCTTGCGGTTCTAGACGGTTTTTTAAAATAAAACGGGCGTAAACTTTTTAGTTTGCGCCCGTTTTTACTGGAAAGTTTTTACTTCTTATAATAAATACTTTTTTTTACTTGATCTACTTTTTCTTTGCCAAGTAACTTTTCTGCAATCGCAAACGCAAAATCTATCGTTGCGGCTGCGCTTTGCCCGGTGATAATATTTCCGTCAGCAGCAGCATATTCGCCGGTAAAATGGCCGCCAAAATTTTCATCCATGGCGGTAAAGCACGTATAGTTTTTGCCTTTTAAATACCCTTGGTGTCCCAAAATGGTGGGGGAGGCACAAATAGCGGCAACCACTTTCCCGCCGTCTATAAATTCTTTAATAAGTTGCTGCAGGCGGGGGTTGTTTTGTAACACCTTATACCCCGGCCCGCCGGGTAGCACCAACGCATCATAAATGGTCCCGTCAAACGAAGCGAATTTATTTAATTTTGTGCAGGTTAAACCAAAGCGTCCGGTGGTATCCTCGTCCGACAGTGCATAAATATCTACTTGTAAGCCGGCGCGGCTTAAAATGGCGTACGTGCCGATGGCTTCAATTTCTTCAAATCCGTTGGCTAGCATTAAAGCGACTTTTTTCATATTCTCTCCTAAAAAATGCCCCGCTAAAGCGGGGCGTTTCATTTTATTTTATAGCGGCTTTTAAAGCACTTACTTTATCTGTCTTTTCCCACGGGAATTCTTTGCGGCCGAAATGCCCGAAAGAGGCCGTTTGCAGGTAAATGGGGTTACGCAATTTAAAGTGCTCAATGATACCAAGCGGGGTAAGCGGGAATACTTTACGCGCCAGTTGCGCTAATTTTTCATCAGGCAGAACGCCCGTTCCGTCCGTATCCACGTAAAATCCGACGGGTTCTTCGCGCCCGATAGCATAGGCAATTTGTACCGTGCATTCGTTGGCCAGTTTGGCAGCTACGATATTTTTAGCAATATAGCGCGCCATATACGCGGCCGAGCGATCCACTTTGGTCGGGTCTTTGCCTGAGAAAGCGCCCCCGCCGTGCGGACAGCGTCCGCCATAGGTATCCACGATAATTTTTCGCCCGGTCAGCCCGGTGTCGGACTGCGGTCCGCCAATTACAAATTTCCCGGTGGGGTTGATGTAAATTTTCGTGTTTTTATCGGCCCAGCTTTTAATCACCGGCCAAATGGCGGCATCGGCAATTTGTTTTTTAGATTTTTCGGTGATTTGGTTGCCGGTTTTATCCAAAATAGCTTCGGTGTGTTGGGTGGAAACAACTACCGTATCCACACGTAACGGTTTACCGTCTTTATATTCAACGGTTACTTGGCTTTTAGCGTCCGGCCCTAAATACGGCAAGATTTTTTTAGTGCGGACTGTTTCCAACTTTTTCAAAATTTCGTGTGAAAGGACCAGTGAAAGCGGCATAAATTCTTTCGTTTCGTTGACGGCATAACCTACCATCAACCCTTGGTCCCCTGCGCCGCCGACATCTACGCCTTGGCTAATATCGGGCGATTGTTTGCCGATTACGTTTACCACGGCGCACGTATTGCCGTTAAAACCAAATTGGGCATTATTGTAACCGATATCTTTAATTACGTCGCGTGCTATTTGCTCCACATCTACCCAGGTGCGTGTAGTAATTTCGCCGCCTACGATTACGAGCCCCCTCGTAATGTACGTTTCGCAAGCAACACGGGCGGTTTTATCTTTTCTTAAAATTTCATCTAAAATAGCATCGGAAATTTGGTCGCACACTTTATCCGGGTGACCTTTGGAAACGGATTCTGAGGTAAAAAAACAATGGCCCTGTTTAATCATTTTTTGCTCCTAAATACAAATTTGAGGGGGAAAACAACACTCCTATTATACTATTTTACGGCTTCGTCTGCCTGGGCGGTTTGTTCCGGTTCAACGGGGGTGTCTTCTTGCAACGAGGCCAAAGGCAGCAAATCTTCCCCGTAGGCAAAATCAAACACAACACCGGCTATAAATTGTAGTTGTTGGAAGAAATCTTGTTCGCTGATAAATTCGTTGGCGGCGTGGGCGGTGTTGCTGGATAATGGGTCCATGTTGGGGCCTAAGCCGTACGTAATTACGTTTAATTTGCGTAAAAATTCATTGTCGCCGGAAGCGGGACTTAAACCCGGCACTGTAATTGCCCCCGGAAGTAATTTGGAGGTAGTGTGTTGGATAGAGGCGAAAAGCGGGTCCGTACCGTCCATCGGTTTGGGAGCGGGGAGTTGTGGGCGCTCGATGATTTCCAACGAGATATTATCGCTTTCAGTAAATAAATTTTTCAAATTTTCAAACAGTTCATCCGGATCTGAGCCGGGAAGTAAGCGCACATTGATAATGGCACTGGCCTCTCCTTTTGTTACCCCGGTATCTTGGCTGGCGGCCAGTACGGTGGGATTAAAAGTATCTTTAAGTTGGGATCGGAAAAATGGGTCAAACGCCATTACTTCAGCGGCGGATTGTTGATTTTGTGGAGTTCCTTCTAACAGGAAATGAATAGTTGTTTGACCGTCTTCATCTTGCAAGGGCAAAATAGATTTAAAAAAAGTGCGAGCCGTAGGAGTCACCCGGGCCGGCGGATTATAATCGGCAATTTTGGCCAGTGCCTGGGAAAGTGCATAAACCGCGTTGTCGTCAGTAGGCATAGAAGAATGTACGCCGGTTCCGTACGCTGTAATCTTAATGTCCATATAAAGTTTAGTAGCAGCTTCGGCAAACACAATATCCACGCCGTCCGGATTGCGGATAACGCCGCCGCCTTCGTTTAAAGCAAAGCCGGGGTTAATTTTGTCCCAATGTGTACTGCTAAGCCACAATAACCCGGCGCCACTGCCTGTTTCTTCGCCGGAGGTGGCCAAAAAGATGATGTCGCGCTTAGGAGCTTTTGGTTGTTCCTTTAGCCACGTAAATAATGCCAAATACGCGGCTGTGTAGTTTTTGGCATCCGTAGCACCCAAGCCATATATATTACCGTTTTCTTCGGTGGCTTTGAAGGGGGGGTAAATCCACCCTTCCGTGGCGGAAGAAGTATCTAAATGCGAAATTAAAAGAAGCGGTTTTTGTTTTGGGTCCGTTCCCTTGATGCGGGCCATCAAATTGGCACGGCCTTTTTGCGGAATAAAAATATCCCAATCAATACCGTGCTTATTAAATTCTTTATAAATATAACGGGCGGCACGAATTTCATCCGGCGACGGAACAGAAGTATCTATATTAATTAGGTTAATTAAATGACGTTTGGCTTCTTGCTCTAGCGGTTGCCAAGCATCCGGCGTTTGTTGAGCCACAGCGGGGAGCGTAAGTAAAGCAATGGCTAACAAACTAAGTCTGCGTTTCATAATTTCTCCGGTAGGGAAAAACGAAGTGTTTGCCCGGGCAGAACTTGGTGTTTGGCGGCTGTTTTAGCAGCTAATTCCAAAACGTATTGACCATATCCGGCCGAGCGGGCGACTTGATCGTCGGGTGTGTAGGTATAGGAGTGCGGCACTTGTTCATCTACGGAAGTTACTGTTTTATCCGCTCCGATAAATACAATGTCTAAATCAATTAAAGTGTTTTTCATCCAAAAAAGTTGATTTTGGGGAGTGTCAAACACAAAAATCATGCCTTCGTTTTCAGGCAAGTTTTTCACAAACATCAGTCCTTGTTCGTGTTCTTCGGGGGTGATAGCCACGCGGGCTTGTACGTTAAATCCGTCCGGCAGCGTAATTGTAACGGTCGGTTGGCTGGTGGGGGCACAAGCCGTTAAAAAAAACGAAATCAATAAAGGAAGCAGTAACTTTCTCATGTTATAAGTGTAGCAAATTAGCACGGCGTGTAAAAGGCCCTAATTGCCTTTTGAGCGCAGAGGGAAGTGATAATTTTCGTCGGTTAAATTAGTATAATAAAAATATGTCGGTTTCTGCAGTGTTAGACGTGCAAGACTTGCACGTATCTTTTCAGGTAGATAAACGGACCGTGCCGGTGGTGCGCGGCCTTTCGTATACCCTTCCCAAAGGAAAAGTATTAGCAGTGGTGGGCGAGTCCGGAAGTGGCAAAAGCGTGCATGCGTTGTCGCTACTTAAGTTGTTGCCATCCACTGCGCGGGTAACGCAAGGGCGCGTGTTATTAAATTCCAAAGATATTTTTTCACTTTCTAATGTGCAGTTACGCGCGTTGCGCGGCCAGGAAATTTCCATGATTTTTCAAGATCCGGCTGCCAGTTTAAACCCGGTGCTTACTATCGGGGAGCAATTGATAGAAACGTTGCGGGCCCATCAACATTTATCCCGGCAAGAAGCCCGCAAACAAGCCGTAGCGCTGCTGAGCCAAGTGGGGATTGCCCAGGCCGAAAAACGATTGGACGAATATCCGTTTCAATTTTCCGGCGGTATGTGTCAGCGCGTGATGATTGCCATGGCCTTGGCTTTGCGCCCAGCTGTGCTCATTGCCGACGAGCCGACGACCGCGCTGGATGTTACCATTCAAGCCCAAATTTTACGTTTAATTAAAAATTTACAACAAGAACGGGGTACCAGCGTTATTTTTATTACGCATAATTTGGCGTTGGCCTCGGAAATTGCCGATGAAGTATTAGTGTTATATGCGGGACTGTGCATGGAGCAAGCTCCGGCAAAAGAACTTTTTTCTCGTCCGCTACATCCTTATACGCAAGGGCTGTTAGCGTCTTTGCCGTCTGTTCAACATCCGGTAGACAAATTGCCGGCGATTGCCGGTTATCCGCCGATAGCAGGAGAAAATTTACAAGGTTGTCCGTTTGCACCGCGTTGCCCGTACGCCATGGAAAAATGCCGCCAAGAACTGCCGGCACTCACACAAAAAGGTGCACGCCGTGTGCGTTGCTGGCGGGAGGAAACTTTATGACGGCCCGCGTGCAGATTTGTAATTTATTTAAAACATATTACCGCCGGAAATGGTGGTTTAGTAAGGCCGAAGAATTCCCGGTTTTGAAAGATGTTTCGTTGGAAATTTCCGAAAATAAAGTGCTGGGGTTGGTGGGCGAGTCCGGCTGCGGAAAGAGCACGCTTTGCAAAGTGCTTTTAGGTATTGAAAATGCAACGGATGGAAAAGTGATTGTAAACGGAAAAAATACGCAGCAACTTTCACGTTTGGAGTGGAAGAATTTACGCCGGGAATTGCAGGTAGTATTTCAGGACCCGTATTCCAGTTTGGACCCGCGTATGAACGTGCGACAATTACTTTGCGAGCCGTTAGATATCCATGGGCTGTATCCGGATTCGACTGAAAGAGAAAAAGTATTAAAAGACACACTTAGTTCGGTAGGTTTATCGGCAGATTATTTGACGCGGTACCCGCATGAATTTTCCGGCGGGCAACGCCAGCGTATTTGTTTGGCGCGGGCTTTGGTGTTGTCGCCCTCTATTTTAGTAGCGGATGAGCCGGTATCGGCCTTAGATGTTTCCGTACAAGCACAAATTTTAAATCTATTAAAAGAAATTAAACGTGAACGCAAATTATCTATGTTATTTGTAACGCACGATTTTGCCGTGGCCCGGTTTTTATGTGATGAGATAGCTGTTATGTATAAAGGGCGCCTTGTAGAACGTGCCTTAGCGGATGAATTATTCACGCACCCGCTACATCCTTATACACAGGCCTTACTTGCCGCAGTGCCGGAAGTGGGGGGGAAGTTGTCTGCGGCTGTCGAAAGCGAAACAGAAAACTCAGACGATTTTGCGTGTCCGTTTGCGCCGCGTTGCCCGCGTGTAAAAGAGGCGTGTAAAAAAGCCGGGAACGAATTAACACAAGTAACGCCGGGCCATTTTTGCGCCTGCGTATTAGCCAAGGAGAAAAACAAATGAAAGAAACCCAACAACATTTACTAAACACTTTTTTATCGTTGGTAAAAATAGATAGCGAATCTTACAACGAAGGGAAAATACAAGCTTTTGTGGCGGGCGAACTTAAAAAATTAGGTTGCCGCGTGCAAGTAGATAACGCCGGGAAAAAATTTAAAACAACCGCCAAAGGAAATGTAATCGGTTTCTTGCCGGGTACCATTAAAAGTGCTCCGTTTGTACTTGTAGCGCATTTGGATACCGTAACGCCGGGAAACGGAGTTAAACCGCTCGTCCAGAAAACGGAAATTACATCTGACGGAAAAACTATTTTAGGCGCCGACGACAAAGCCGGTGTGGCAACTGCTTTGGAACTTGTGCGCTATTTACAAACCAGAAAACTTCCGCATCCGCCGGTGGAAATAGTATTTACGTTGTGTGAAGAAAACGGAATGGGCGGTTCTAAAAATTTGGATATCTCCCTTATCAAAGGGCGCGAAGGATTGGTGTTGGATCACGAAGAAATCAACGATTTGCTTGTGCAAGGGCCCGCTGTTAATACAATTGAAGTAACTATAAAAGGGTTGGCGGCACATGCCGGGGTTTGCCCGGAAAAAGGGATTAGTGCTGTGGAAGTAGCAGCATACGCAATTGCCCAGATGAAGTTGGGGCGCATTGATAAAGAAACGGTTGCCAATATCGGCCTTATTCAAGGGGGAAAAGCCACCAATATCGTTACGGAAGAAGTTTATTTAAAAGGCGAAGCGCGCAGTTTGGCCGAAGCTAAACTGGCCAAACAAACGGCGCATATGAAAGCTTGTTTTGAAGCGGCTGCTAAAAAATTTACAAAAAAAATAAATGGTAAGATATGCTGCCCGAAAATTACTTTTAATGTGATTAAGCGTTACAGTGCGGTGAATGTGTCTAAAACGCATCCGGTAGTAAAAGCCGTGCTGAAAGCGGCCAAAGAGCAGGGAGTTATAATCCGGGCCAATGCATCCGGCGGCGGGTGTGATGCCAATGTGCTTAGCGGGAAAGGTTTTACGCTGCCCAACTTAGGGCTTGGGGTGCGTAACTGCCACACCGTTCACGAAAAATTATTACTCAAGGAATTTTTTGCCGCGTTTGAAATTGTATTACAAACCGTGTTAAATTATAAGAAATAAGGAATTGTATGCTTCGTTTTATTACTCGCAGACTTTTACTGTTGCCTTTGGTGGCGCTGGGAGTTACGTTTCTACTGTTTTTGCTTACGCAGCGCTTGAGCCCCGAAATGCGTGCCTCCTTATATGTAAAAGATCCGCGCCAGATGAACGCTTTGGAAGAAGTCATCCGGCAGTATGGATTGCGGGATAATGTTTTTAAGCAATACGGGCGATGGCTTGGGCAAGTGGCGCACGGAGATCTGGGCTATAGCCCCAGTGCCAATATGCCGGTGGCCAAAGCCATTAAACAGTATCTCCCCGCTACGATTCAACTGGCGTTTGTTACCATGATATTGGTTGTATTTTTTGGGGTATGGTTTGGGGCGTCGTCGGCTGTTCATAAAAACAAGTGGCAAGATATCGTGGCGCGTTTTATAAGCGTGGGTGGATTTTCGTTACCGATTTTTGTGTTGGGGTTACTACTCTTAATGGTGTTTTATGGGCAGTTAGGGTGGTTTGCTCCGGGCGGGTATTCGTTGCAAACCGATTTGGTGGTGCACGGGGGAGCCTTTAAAACATATACCGGCTTTTTGCTGATAGATGCACTTTTAAATGGGAATATGCGCGTATTTTTGGATGTACTTTCTCATTTAGTACTGCCGGCAGTTACCTTATGTATTGGTTCGTTCGCACTTATGGTGCGGGTCATGCGTTCAAGCATGCTGGAAGAGTTAAACAAAGAATACGTCCGTACGGCACGTGCCAAAGGGTTAACAGAGTGGCAGGTGGTGTATAAGCACGCCGGAAAAAATGCCATTATTCCTGTCATTACGCTTGCCAGTATCCAATTTATCCGTTTGCTGGGTGGAACGGTTATTGTGGAAACGATTTTTGATTATCCCGGCATTGGCCGTTTTGGGGTGTTGGCGGCGCAACAATTAGATATTGCTGGTATTTTAGGGTTTTCGTTATTAGTTGCCGTCTTATTTGTAATCGGGAATTTACTATCGGACTTACTATACACGGCGGTGGACCCGCGGATTCGGTTGGAGTAGATATGTTGCAAAACCGTATTGTAAAACGTATTTATACAAACAAAACTTCGCTTATTGGGTTTTGTTTGGTGGCGTTTTTCTTGCTGGTGGCGCTACTAGCCCCGTGGTTGGCTCCGGTTCACAATAAAAATAATCCTTATCAAATGCCGCAGAAAAGTTACGCTATTGCCCCGCAACCGCCTTCTGCGCAGAATTGGCGACCTTTATTACGGGGTTGTGTGGGGGGCGCGGCTCGCGTTTGTGGTGGGCGTAACCGTGACATTTTTTGCTTTTTTAATTGGTCTTTTAATTGGTTCTATTGCGGCTTATTTCGGCGGGAAAGTGGATGAAGTGCTCATGCGTTTAACCGATGTAGTATTTGCCGTTCCTTCACTCGTGCTGGCGATGGTTATTGCCGCCATGCTGGGGCCGGATATTAAAAACATGATGATTGCGCTTACAGCCGTGGCGTGGCCTTCGTACGCAAGACTCGTGAGGGTGATTATGTGACTGCGGCCCGCACTTTGGGGGCCAGCGGCCCGCGGATTTTACTGCGCCATATTTTGCCTAACTCCATTTATCCGTCCGTTGTGGTAGCCAGCTTGGATATCGGATACGTGGTGTTAACGGCCGCTTCGCTTTCCTTTTTAGGGTTGGGCGCCCAGCCCGGAACGGCTGATTGGGGCCAATTAATTGCCATGGCGCGTAACTGGGTGTTAGGCACGGCCGGGCATCCGTTTGCGTATTGGTACACCGTCGTAGCACCCGGGGGAGCGATTTTCCTGTTTGTGCTTGGGTGGAACCTATTGGGAGATGCCTTCCGCGATATTTTAGACCCCAGACAGGGCTAAAGTTTACTACAATTAAGATATATGCATTATTTAAGAGGTGTGTTATGATTCGCCGTAAAGATTTATATACTTCTTTGGTTGACAGTGCTTTTCGTTTTCCGGATAAAATTGCTTTAGTGGAAGCGGGTACGGGCAAAAAGGTATCTTACCATGAACTGTTGATGCAGGTGGACCGTGCCGCCGATATGTTTTTTGAGCACGGTATCCGCAAAGGGGACCGGGTGGGTATTGTACACCGCAATGCAATTGATACGGTAGTGGCTAACTATGGGCTTTACAAATTAGGGGCTGTCAGTATCCCGATGAACTTCATGGTTACCAAGCAAGAAGAAATCCAATACATCTTAAATAATGCCCAAGCCAAAGCGGTGGTAACGCAAGCGGAATTTATCCGCCATTACGTGAAGGCGTTTCCGAACACTCCTACCATTAAATATATTTTTACGACCGATGAAATCCCGTCCTCCGCGGCGGATTGCCCGGCCGTTGTGAAATTTTGGGACGCGTTAGAAAAATCTACCGCACATGATGAAACGTCCGCCCCGGCTGCCGGGTTAGACGACTTGGCATTTATTCTCTACACGTCCGGCACAACGGGTCAACCCAAAGGCGCGATGATTTCCCACGGGAATTTGGCCTCTAACGTTATTTCCTGTGCGCAGATTTTTAAAATTAACGATGATGATGTGTTTTTGTGTTTATTGCCCATGTTCCACTCGTTTGCGTGGACGACGTGTGTAGTAATTCCGTTGTACCTTAACTTAAAAGTAGTCATCGTGGCCAACGTAATGCCGGCCAGTAAATGGTTGGGTGCCATGGGAACAGAACACGTAACACTTATTTTGGCTGTACCGCAGATTTACGCGGTGCTATCTAAAGAAGCCAAAGGGCTTAAACAACTTTACTTGCGGTTCTGGCCGTTTAAATCGGTGCGGTTTGCCGTATCCGGTGCGGCTCCTTTAACCCAGGAGATTAAGGACCGTTTTGAAGAAAAAATCGGTGTTCCGATATTGGAAGGTTATGGTTTGACCGAAACGAGCCCGGTAGTAAGCGTGAATACCGAAGAACTGCAAAAGATTAAATCTGTCGGGCCGGCTTTGCCGGCTGTCAGTACACTAGTGGTGGATGACGAAGGCCACGAAGTGCCGCGCAACCATGAAGGGGAATTGTGCGTTAAAGGTCCTAACGTGTTCCGCGGGTATTGGGGCAACGAGACCGCTACTAGAGACGCCTTTACCGAAGACGGTTGGTTTAAAACCGGCGATATTGTGGAAATTGATGACGACGGATTTATTTTTATTAAAGACCGCAAAAAAGACATGATTATTATTAAAGGTCTAAAAGTATTTTCCGCCCAAGTAGAAGCCACTATTTGCGAATATCCGGCGATTGAAGAATGTGCCATTATTGGCGTGCCGGACGGTCGCGGCGGCGAATTTATTAAACTCTACGCCGTTAAAAAGGAAGGGGTGGAACTCAACGAAAAAGAATTTAGAATGTTCCTTAAAACCCACCTGGACAACTATAAACGTCCGCGCGATTTTGAATTTGTGGAAGCGTTACCCAAAAATGCGCTTCGCAAAGTGTTGAAACGCGAACTACGTAAAGATGCGGTAGCCAAGCTGGCGGCCCGTGTGGCGGCCGGAGGGGCTTCGGCGGAGGAAAGCCTTGATTAATTTGGCGCGCGTACTGCACCAGACCGCTCCGCAAGCGTATTATGTGGGGGGGATTGTGCGCAGTAGCCTTTTACGGCGCGATTCTACCGATATAGACCTTGCCCTGCCGCCCAAAGACGTAAAAGAAGTGGCGCTTGCCCTTGCCAAAAAATTAAAAGCCGCCGTGTTTGAAATGGACGCCGAATTTGGGGTATGGCGGCTGGTTACTCATAAAGAAAAAATTCAAATAGACCTCACGGCTTTTCAAGGCAAAGATTTAAAGGCTGATTTGCTCCGCCGTGATTTTAGTTTTAATGCGCTGGCGTACCCGGTTTGCGCTTTGCCGGAAATCTCTGTTCAACCTCGCAAAGAAGGCACAGCCCTTATACGTCTTAAAAAATTAAAAAAAGAAAACATAATAGATTATTCAAACGGGTTTCAAGCCGTCACCGAAAAAATGATTGAAATGAATAATCCGCGTGTGTTTAAAGACGATCCTTTGCGGATGTTGCGTGCTTTTCGTTCGGCGGCAGAGTTGGGGTTCACCATTTCGCCCCGTACACTTAAACAAATTAAAAAAGATGCCGCTTTAATTTCCAAACCGGCCGGTGAGCGCGTGCGTGAAGAGTTGGAACGCTTGTTTGCTACCTCTAAAGCGTATGAAAATTTGTTATTAATGGATAAATGCGGATTACTGACGGCTCTATTCCCGGAACTGGAGCCGCAACGCTCCTGTGCGGAAGTTTATTACGGCCAGGGGGGGGTGCTGAAGCACACGTTGGAAGTGTTCCACCGGATTGAATATTTGTTGGATCATTTGGATAAGGCATTTGCTAAGTATGCCAAGAAACTATCCTTTGCCACGACGCAAAAACCGCTCTATAAAATGGCAGCGTTACTTCATGACGTGGCCAAACCCGCTACCGCCAAAGTACAAGGCGACCGATTACGCTTTTTCTATCACGAACAAAAAGGCGCGCGCATGGCCAAGGTGATTTTAGAGCGTCTGCATTACAGCCGCGCGGAAATACGGTTAATTTGTGCGATGATTGGCGAGCATTTGCGCCCGAGCAATTTGGCCAGTAACGACGTAATTACCGATAAAGGTGCGTATCACTTTTTCCGCGATTTGGGGGAAGCCGCTTTGCCGATGCTCCTTTTATGCTGGGCCGACTATACCAGCTATATTACGGACGCTCAATTGCGCCGCGTGCTACCCAAAAGTGCCGAACCCATGATGAGTTTGGCCCAAGCTCAACGCACGGCCAACGTTGGCAAAACGTTGCGGCATTTGCAAGTGTTATCTTTGCTGTTTAAAAAGTATTTTGACCAACCTAAAAAAATACAACCTACGCGCCTGATTACAGGGCGGGATGTAATGAATGAACTTTCTTTACCGCCCAGCCCGAAAATTGGCGAAATTTTAGAAGCGGTAGCGGTTGCGCAAGTAGAAGGGAAAGTAACCGATCGGGAAGAAGCCTTGGCTTTTATTAAAACCTTACAAATAGCGAAGGGAAAATAGTTGTTCTTCCTGTGAAACTTTGCTACAATAGTAGAGCAGAGCCAACTTACGTTATGCGGGCGTGGTTCAATGGTAGAATGGAAGCTTCCCAAGCTTTAGACGAGGGTTCGATTCCCTTCGCCCGCTTTTTTAATCAGGAATATTATGGAAAACGAAAACCTTGATTTTGACGTAAAACCTACCGGAAATAAAGACCTTTGGTTATTTCTTATCATTATTGATATTGTGGCGTTGTGTGTGTGCGGATTTTTTCTGTATAAACACTTTGCACCGCAAGTTTTTGCGTGGGCCCGTCCTGCCGCAATAGAACAAGAAGAACAGCCCGCCGCCCAAACGCCGGTTGCTCAACCTGTGGAAGAAACGGTTACCGTTTCGCAAACAACGGTAGAAGTGGAAGCCCCGGCCCCGGTAACAGTGACTCCGAAAGAAGTTTCCATGGAAGCCGTGCTTGAAAAAGAAACGGCCGAAGCGGCTGCTGTCCAACCGTTGACCAGTGAAATTCAGCCGGTAGAAGAAAAGAAACAAAGCGTGATCGTGGAAATAAATCCGAAAAGTGCCAATTACCGCAAAGTGACGTTCCGCTGGTTCGGGGAAGGTAACGACGTGGCGATTGTCAGCGGGTTCACCAATCGCAAACCGCAAGCCCTCAGAAAAGTGGGCGATTATTGGGAAACGACCCTGGCGATTGCTCCGGGTTCTTATAAATTTTTGTACATCATTGACGGCGAAAACAAGCAAGACCCATATTCGCCGGAAAAAGACGGTCGTTCCGTTGTAGAAGTAAAATAAATTTAGTTGAAGTTTAAAAGAAAAAGAGGGGCCTTTTACAGGTCCCTCTTATTGATTATTAGTACAAGAAACGCCGGCTTTTATTTTTTTCTGAAATAATATGCCAGTATATTCTATTAAGCAGGAGAAAACATGTCGTCCCTTATACAATTAGTTAAACAGTTTATATCCGGAAACACGCCGCGGGGAATTAAGTTTAGAACTGTTTTATCCATCGTCTTAACTTTTTCTGTTCTTATTATAGAAATTCTCGTATATTACATCCATTGGGATTCTATTCCGGATATGATTCAATATGATTATGATTTTTCCGGGGTGCCTAATAATATCTGCGAGAAAAAATGTATATTGTATAATCTCCTTCTTCAACTGTTTATTTGTGTTTTTGTATTTATAGTTAAGTACCTTTCCTACAAAACGAAGCGTGTTCGTCGTATTGTTTATGATGAACACAATAACTTAATTCCAATTATTGATAGACGGTTCTCTATGTTTGCGTGGGAACTCGCCATGCTTTTTGTGACGACGGAACAAGGTTATATTTTTGCGCTTATTGATATTGTTAAAAATCGTATGTGTGATGATGTTGTAACGATGATATTTCTGTTTTGGCTCCTGGTGCTTATCTTTGAATTCCGCTCCGATTTAAAGGTATTAAAAGCTAAAACCGAAAATTGAAAAAAGCATAACAATATGTATTGTTATGCTTTTAATGTAAAGTTCTGGCATTAGTTGCAACCAATCACTTCCCGGAGTCTAAATTCCCAGGATTAAAACGTCCGCCATTGTTTAACCTCTTTACGGTGGCGCGGGAAATTAGCAAGTAACGTTTCTTTTAATAATGCTTCGTACGATACCTTCCACGTGGAAAGACGTCTTATCAGCCACGATGGGGGAGTAATGTGGGTTTTCCGACTGTAAAATAACAGTGTCCCCGTCTTGGTTAAACCGTTTGACGAGCACTTCTCCGTTATTCACGCAAACTACCACGTCTTTATTCTGGGGTTGGTGGCTTTGTTCCACAATCAGCCAATCTTTAGGGGCAATCAGGTTCTCCATAGAGTCACCCTTGGCTTCCACCATAAACCCTTTGCAAGCCGGGAAGTAAATCATGTTAGGGTCCACCGGTACAATGCGGGTGGGTTGCCCATCCAAAAGGGTCCCTTCCGGGCCGCATTTAGCCATGCCGTACATCTTTAAATATACCACATTGCGTTCCGGGTCTTTTAAAATGATGTAATCACGAGGGTTGGCCGGGTTGCGCTTTAGATACCCTTTCTTTTCCAGTTGTTTAATGTGGTGAAATACCACGCTTTTGGCACTCACATTTAAGCGATCTGCTAGTTCTTCCATGGTCAGCGGGTCGCTGATATTTGTCTTTAAAATTTCCAATAATTCCAGCTGTTTTTGGTGAAGCGCTTTCATAACACACCTCTTTTTAATTTTTTGTTGTTCTATATATTGTTCTATAAAATTTAAATAAAAAAGTAAAGTAAAATTTAAAAGTACTTAAAAAATAAGTATTTTTAAATTTAAGGAAATTATATTTTGTTCTATATTTTTATTTTTTGGCAATAAAAAAGCCCCGGTTTCCCGGGGCTTTTAGAGCTCTAAATTACAGCTTTTTGATAAACCGCAAGAAGGCTTCTTGGCCTGCCGGAGTACGTTTATAAACGCCAGCATATTCCAGCACTTGGGCAAACACATGGCCTACTTCCGCTTGTAAAATAGCCGTGGCATTTTTAGCGGTAAAGGTATGCTTCTTAAGCAAAGTTTCGGCCCAATCGGCATGTTTGGCCAACGTTTCGTTTTTGCGCAGGCCCTTAATATCCTTACGGATAAGGTATCCTTCCAATTCTTGTAGTTCTTTGGCTAACCGGGCCGGGAGTACCGCCAGACCCATTACTTCAATGAGCCCGATATTCTCCTTTTTAATATGGTGCACTTCCGCGTGCGGGTGGAAAATACCGAGTGGGAATTCTGCTGTGGTACGGTTGTTGCGCAGCACAATATCCAGTTCAAATAATTTACCGCGGCGCCGGGCAATCGGCGTGACGGTGTTGTGGGGCGTATCGCCCGTTTTAGATAGGATATCTGCTTTCGGATCGTTATAGTTGCGCCATTTTTTGAGGATATAATCCCCGGCTTCAATTAAATCTTTTTTAGAGCCGTTTAGACGGATGACACTCATCGGCCATTTTACGATACCCGCTTTTACGTGCGGGAATTTAGCCAGTTTAAAGGGCGTTTCTATAGGAGCTTTGGCCATCGCAAAGGTGTAACGCCCGCCTTGAAAATGGTCATGCGTTAAAATAGAACCGCCGACAATCGGCAAATCGGCATTGGACCCAATGAAATAGTGCGGCAAGATGTCAACAAAGTTGAGCAGCCGCGCGAAACTTTTTTTAGTAAGTTTCATGGGTTCGTGGTGTGCCGATAGACAAATACAGTGTTCGTTGTAGTACACGTATGGCGAGTATTGCAGATACCATGGGTCTTTATCTTTGAGCAAATCTAACGGAACGAGCCGTAAATTCTGGCGGGCCGGGTGGTTAATACGTCCGGCGTAACCCTCATTTTCTTTGCACAGCAGACACTTGGGATAAGAAGCGGCCTTCATTTTTAAGGCGGCGGCAATATCTTTGGGGTCTTTTTCGGGTTTAGACATATTAATCGTAATGTCTAACAGACCATATTTAGTACGGGCCTTCCAAATTTTATTTTTTGCCACGCGTTCCGTGCGGATATAATCCAAGGCGCGGGCGTCATGATAAAATTTGTCCGTCGCTTTTTTAGGAGATTTCTTGTACAAGGCAAAAAAATCATTTGTTACGTACGAGGGCTGGCCCGCAAATACGCCCATGAGTTGGGTGTCAAATAAATCACGCATGGTGACGGTGTCCGGTGAGATAAGGCCTTGTTTGGCGGCGAAGTCGCAGATGTTTTTCAAGATTTCACACGGATACTCGGGCGATTTTCCCTTAAAGCCGCTGGGAGTGTAATCGGATAGGTGCAGTAACGTAAGCAATTGATTGACGGCCCAATCTTTGTCCCGCGCGGAGAGTAATTTTTGGGCCACGCCGTAGGCGACTAGTTGGTCAATAAGTAAATTAATATCCATAATTTCTCCTTAGTATTTACGGTGTTGTTCCCAGTTCCAAGCTGTTTCAATAATACGGGTTAGATTATATTCCGGTTTCCAGCCCAACACTTGTTGTGCTTTGGTGCTATCGGCCACTAAAACTGCCGGGTCACCGGGGCGGCGGGGGGCTACTTCGGCCTTAAAGTTAATGCCGGTAATTTTGCGGGCTTCATCCACCAGTTCTTTGACGGAAAAACCGCTGCCGCTTCCTAAATTGAAGCGTTCGCTGACATTATCTTTGGCCATTTTCTCCAACGCCAAAATGTGTGCGCGGGCCAAATCGTTGACGTGAATATAGTCGCGCACGCAGGTCCCGTCGGGGGTGGGGTAGTCGTTGCCGAACATTTTGATGCTGGGGCGTTTACCGGCAGCGGCTTGCAACACGATCGGAATTAAATGGGATTCCGGATTATGCGATTCGCCGATTTCGCCGGAATCGTCGGCACCGCTGGCGTTAAAGTAACGAAGGGCGGTGGCTTTTAAGCCGTAGGCCACATCAAAATCTGCAAGCATTTTTTCTACCATCAGTTTCGTATTACCGTAGGGGTTAATGGGCAATTGCGGATGCTGTTCGTTGATGGTGGGTTTAACAGGTTCGCCAAAGGTAGCCGCCGTGGAAGAAAATACAAAATAATGAATATTGTTTTCTACCATGGCATCTAATAAATCGAGCACTTTGGCCACGTTATTGTGATAGTATTTAGACGGCTCTTTCACGCTTTCGCCCACTTCGGCAAAGGCGGCAAAGTGCATCACGGCTTCAATATTATATTTTTTAAAAGTTTCGGCTAGGCGGGCTTTATCTCCCAAGTCGGCCAGTTCAAACGGGTAGCCTTGCACGGCCTCTTTATGGCCTTTGGATAAATTATCCAGCACGACGGGATTATATCCTTTTGCGGCTAACATCCGAACGGTGTGAGAACCGATATATCCGGCTCCGCCAATAACTAAAATATTTTTCATTTTTATTTTCTCCTTTAAAAGTTAATACATTTTTGTTTCCTGGCGGGCAGGACCACCCACGGAAGCAATGTAAAAATCGGCCTTTAATCCGGTTTTTTCGTGATATACTTTACTGACGGTATCAATGAGATTTTTTACCGCTTCATCTTTTACTAAACTTACCGCGCAACCGCCAAAGCCGCCACCGGTAATACGTGCACCCAGCACGCCGGGTACGCTCCAGGCTGTTTCGGCAATAATGTCTAATTCCGGGCAGCTGGTTTGGTAATCATCTCGTAGCGAAATGTGTGACTCGTTCATGAGTTTGCCGAAGGTTTTTAAATCACCTTCTTTCAGCGCTTTGGTGGCCTGTAAAGTACGTTGGTTTTCATAGACGGCGTGTTTAGCGCGCTTTTGTTCAATAGGATCTTTGATGAGTTCTTTATTGGCCTCAAATTCTTCTATGGAAAGTTCTCCCAGTGATTTGACAGGAAGTTTGGTTTGCAATGCTTTTAGAGCGTTTTCACTTTCGCGCCGACGGTCGTTATAGGCCGAAGTAACCAGCGAATGTTTTTTATTGCTGTTAATAATAACGATAGAAACGCCTTGTAAATTAAGCGGTACATGCTCGTATTTAAGTGTGTTGCAATCTAATAAAATGGCATGGTTCTCTTTACCCATGCCGCTGGCAAATTGGTCCATAATGCCGCAGTTCATACCGACGAATTTATTCTCGGCTTCTTGGCAGAATTTGACGAGTTCAATTTGCGGAATATGTAAATTAAATACGGCGTTCATGGCTACCGCGGTGGCGAGTTCAATAGACGCTGAAGAAGAAAGACCCGCCCCACTGGGAATATCGCCCCAAAACAGGAGTTCAAAACCTTGGTTCAAGTGGTAGCCGTGGTTTTGCAACGTTTTAATAACGCCCAGCGGATAGTTGGCCCAATCTTGTTTTTCATCGTAGGCGATATGATCCAAATCCACATCAATAATGCCTTTTTCGGGCAAGTTTAATGAGTGCAAACGAATTTTGTGGTCGTCGCGCTTACAGAAAACGCAATGCGTACCGAAAGACAGGGCACACGGAAATACGTGTCCGCCGTTATAGTCGGTATGTTCGCCGATTAAATTCACACGCCCCGGCGCAAAAAAGTAGAGTTTTTCCTTTTTGAAAACTTCGTTAAACTTGCTTCTGAGTGCTAGTTGGTTCATACGTTTCTCCTGTTGTTAGCGTACGGTCATTTTGAAATTCCAAGAATAGGTGCTGTTTGCTTCGGCTTGAGCCACGCGACGGATTTTGTTAGCGGCGTATAGATCATCATAGACGCCGGTGCAAGGTTCTAGCGCAATGTTATAATCGCCGCGATAGCCGCCTTGTGTTTTCCACACGCCCAAATAAGGTACTTGATCGGCGTCGTATGTGTAGATTAATTGTTCGTGAGTATCGGTATGTTCTATGCCGCACCAACCGTCGGTATTGGGAGCAGTAAAATAAAATTTTTCGCAGTTGTTAGCGGTTACCGGTTCAGTGGCGGCTAAATCTAACGCTTGACCATGTACGTCAATCGTGTGGGGATAAGGATGTTTGGTGCCCCACGGACCTAAGTGTTGGGTAGAATGTTCTACCGTCATTACTTGGGTTAAATTGTCCGGAATTAATAATCGCGTGGCCGGGGAGCAAGCTAGCAAAGAGTGTGGTGTCCAGATAAATTTAAAGGGAGTTTGCGAAGTATTTTTTACGGTATAAGAAAAAGTAATTTCGTTATCTTTTAGATGTACTTCTTTGGAAAAAATATACGGCAAACACAAACTTTTTACAGAGGCGGTAAATTGCAATTTATCAGCTTCAAAATGGCTTTCCCAAGGTAGTGCCCACACTTCGCCGTGGTCGGGGATGGGGGTGCCTTTGAAAGGGCCGTCCGGGTATGGACAGGCATCAATGGAGGGGAAAACTTCGTCAAAGCCACTGGAATCATACTCCGAAAAAGGGGCCGCGTAGGGGGGCACTTTTAAGGTGTCCGCTTGGGACTGAAATAAAAATTCGCGTCCTGATTTTTTAGAAACTAAACTGGCAAGTTTACATCCGTAAGAAGGCAGAAAAGTGAGTCGCAAAAAGTCGTTTTCCAACAAGTTGGCCGGCAGGCCTTTATACATAGTGGTCATAAACACCTCGGATAGCGCCGGTGGGCGCAAGTTATTTTTCCGAAAACTTATCAAACGGAAACGGCATTAAATCTTTTAACTGCTTTTTGTAAACGGTGCGTTTAGCACCGTCTAATACGGCGATAAAAACGGGCATGGTCGGGGCCATAAATTCGCTCATTACTTGGCGGCAAGCCCCGCAAGGAGAATTAAAAGCTAACCCCGGTAATTTTTGGGTAATTAACGCCAAAGCCCGAAACCGGCGTTGCCCCGCTCCGACGGCAGCAAAGATAGCATTTCGCTCTGCACATACCGTCAGCCCGTAGGAAGCATTTTCTATATTAGTACCGGTAAAAATGGCTCCTTTTTGTGTCAAAACAGCCGCACCCACCTTAAAATGCGAATAAGGTGAGTAGGAATTAGCCCGTGCTTGTTGGGCTGCGTCCAGTAAGTCGGAAATTTCTTGTTTTGTAAGAGGTTTCTCCATATCTCTATTTTATAATAAAAGCCGGAAAAGTCAACCCCCGCACGCGTACGGAGCAGGTATTTGTTATAATAGAACCATGAAGAAAATTATTTTAGGTGTTTTGATTTTGCTGGGGGTGTGGTATTTTATGACGGATAAACCGGTTGTTAAGAATGTCGGTCGCCCGGTGCACACGCTGGTGGCTTTTGGCGATAGTTTAACAGCGGGCTATGGCGGGGGCGGAGTAAGTTATCCGGGGGTACTAGCCGAATTGACGGGATTAACCGTAATTAACGAAGGCCTTTCCGGTGAAACGGCCGCTCATGCACCCGAACGATTGGAACAGGTTCTTTCCCATCAGGCCGATATGGTGCTTATTGAGTTTGGTGCTAACGATTTTATGCAAGGGCGCAGTTTGGAGGTGGCAGTGGCAGCTGTGGCGCAGATAGTAGATGCGGTGCAGGCCCAAGGAGCGGTGGCCGTTATTGTGGACACCGGCGGCCCGGGCATGGGGCTTTATACGAAGGCTTATAAGAAACTGGCCCAAGAAAAACAGGCGCTTTTTGTATCGGGGATTTTGAAAGGAATCTTTAATAAAAAACAATATAAATCAGACATGATCCACCCCAACGGAGCCGGATACCGGCTGGTGGCAGAACACGTGTATAAAGAAATTAAGCCATACTTGAAGTAAAAGTTTTAAGCTTTTTTGATAATTAGCCCCATGAATACGGGGTATAAGGTAAGAAGGGCCAGTTTTACGCCCAAGATGGTTCCGGGTTGTTGCCCGCGGGTTGTTCCCACAAGAAGTACCGTTCCCACACATGCTGTTAACATACAAGCCAGTTTTTTATATTCGTAAGGTATTCCATATACTTTTTGTGTGAAGAAAAATAGCGCAGCGGCCATAGAACCGTAACTAAGCGCAACGGCCCAGCCCGCGCCTAAAATGCCCAGCCGCGGCACGAGTGTTAAGTTAGTGGTAATGCTAACGGCTGCCCCCAAAAGGGTAATCCACATCAGCACGCGTGTTTTTTTAGTAAGCACGGGGCCCACCATAAAATTAATATAAAGCCCATAGAAAAAATAGCCGGTTAAAATTAGCGGAATAATGTGTAAGCCACCCCAGTAGGCGGGAGCAATCAAGTGAAAGGACCCAAAGATATTACTTTGGATAATTGTTGGCATTAAGAAAGCCAGCCCCAAAAGTACCCAACTGGCCAGCGCCGTAAAGTACGTGCCGACGCGGGCAAACGTGTCTTTTGCGTCGGTGTCTTTGGCGTGGGCGAGAAAGAACGGGCGCCATGCTTGGTCAAACATGGACACAATGAGCATCATAAATACGCCGATTTTAAAATTAGCTTGATATACGCCCACCTGTTCCGTTCCCACCAAATGGACCAAAATGGGCTTGTCTATTACGCTAACGAGTAAACTGGCTAACCCCGACGGTACAAACGGCCAGGCAAACGCGAGCATTTCCTTTTCCAGTGTCCAATCAAATTTCCAGGTAAATTGGTGTTTTAGTTCGCTCCAAATAACGGGGGATAAACAGCAAAGCGAGGCGAGCGAAGCGAACACATTGGCCCATAAAATAGATGCAATTCCCTTGTGTAGCACGGCAATAAAGAAGATGTTACAGACCACATTTACGATAATGGAAAGGGTGCGTACTCCGGCAAAATACCAGGCCCGCCGCTCTAGGCGCAACTTCGTAAACGCAATCATGTTAAGTACATCTAAAAATAAAATTCCGGCGGCTAATTTTAATAAATACCCGGCTTGCGGGGGGATCCCAATCACGCGGGCAAAAGCGGCGTTGGTAATCCATAATAAAGACCCCAATACGAGCCCGTTAATTAATACGCCCAAAAAACATTGGCGGAAAATTTTATGTTTATCTTCGGCGTCACTGGCAAATCGTAAGTAGCTTTGGTCCATGCCGAATAAAAAAACAACGTTGATTAGTGCAATAGCAGCAAATACGGTGGCGATGATTCCATAATCGCCCGGAAGAAGATAGTACGTGTAAAAAGGAACTAAACAAAAGTTCAGCAAGCGAGCCAGCACCGTGGAAGTGCCGTAGATAAGAGTTTCTTTGCCAAGCCGCTTGATGTCTTTTGCCATAGTAAAAATGCCCGCACCGGAAAAACATACCGACGCGGGCACAGTTAATTATAATTTTACAAACAAGATTTCCATCAGTTTTTTAAAGTTGCTTTCCGCATTTTTAGATTCGCGGATGGTTTGTTCGTGCGTGAGCGGTTTCTTTTGGATGCCGCAAGCCATATTGGTTACTACACCAAGCCCCAATACTTTGATGCCGCACTGACGGGCCACCAGCACTTCCGGGACAACGGACATGCCCACTACGCTAGCACCCATTTTTTTGAACATTTTAATTTCGCTGGGTGTTTCAAAGTTCGGACCGGTAACGGAAATATATACGCCTTCCTTGGCGCGCATGCCGATTTTTTTACACGCGGCTAACGTGATTTTGCGCATCGTTTTATCGTACGCTTCCGACATATCAAAGAACATCGGGCCAAAGGCCGGTTCACGGCTATTACCGATCAGCGGATTGTTGCACATAAAATTGATATGGTCTTTAAGAACGCACAATGCTCCGGGGGGAAGTTGCTTATCCATAGAACCTACGGCTGCCGAAACGAGTAGTTTTTCTACGCCTAACATTTTAAGGGTGCGTACGGAAATGGCAAATTCCTGCATTTGATAGCCTTCGTAAAAATGGAAACGACCCTGCATAACCACAATCTTATTTCCTTTATATTCGCCGAAAATTAAATTGCCGGCATGGCCGGGCACGGTGCTCTGTAAAAAACCGGGAATAGTGGAATACGGTACAATCACTTTGTTTTCAAACGGGGGGATAGCCCATCCCAAACCGGAACCGGCAATCAAGCCAATTTGTGGTTTAAAATTTTTAGTTTTTTTGTTGATGAAGGCGACTGCTTTTTGTACAAGTGCTAGCTGGGACATAAGTTCCCTCCGTTCTATTTATAGAGTCGTTCTGCTCGGGGAAAAAGCATTTTCAATATGCTCTATTCCTGTTGGCAAAACGCAGACAACATCAAATCTTACGCTATCAAATTTCAGGCCGTGTTCTTTTATATATTGCAAGGCGGCCCGTTCCAGGCGCTTTTTTTTGGCGGACGTGATAGCCGCTAACGGCCCACCAAATGCTTCATAAGCACGCGCTTTTACTTCCACGAATACTAAGGTTTTTTTTACGGAGGCTACAATGTCCAACTCGCCTCCTTGTGCCAAAACGTTGCGGGCTAACACTCGGTAGCCCTTAGATTCTAAAAATCGGGTGGCCTCCTCCTCGCCATGTTGGCCCTTTGTGCGCGTGTTCATGGTAAAAAAGAGGGAGTAATTAAATTTTTTACCGGCGCAAACGTACGGCGGTGTTCCCGGCAAGGCCCTAATTTACGTAACGCTTCTAAATGCTTAGCGGTGCCATACCCTTTATGTCCAGCAAAGTCGTAACCGGGGTAAAGCGCATCTAATTGTTGCATATAATGGTCCCGCGTTACTTTGGCGATAATGCTGGCGGCGGCAATGGACAGCGATTTGGCATCTCCGTCCACAATGGGCGCTTGGCGCAACATGGGCAAGCCGACTACGGCATGTGGTCCATCAACTAAGGCCATAGCTCCTGGTAAATTGGACAACGGTTCAGCCGCGCGGCGCATGGCTAAAAACGTGGCTTGTAAAATATTCAAACGGTCAATTTCGGCGGCAGAAGCAAAACCGATACCGTATAAAATATCAGATTGGGTCAAACGTTTAAACAAATCTTCGCGTTTACGTTCGGTTAGTTTTTTGCTATCATTAACGTCTAAAAAAGAGGATGCCGCCGAGGGAGGAAGGCAGCATGCACACGCTACCACCGGCCCGGCCAGAGGTCCGCGACCGGCTTCATCAATCCCAATTAAAAAATCGGTTTCCATTTGGAGTGCTTTTGTTTTATCAAAATCAAATAAAGCGCTGGTCATGTTATTATTATACCAATAATCAGACGGCTGTGGCGGCGTCTGTTAGAAAATCGGCCGCCGTTCTATGGTCACGTGTGCATCTCCTTGGAAATGCTTGACAGGGTTAAGCAGTAAATTTTTAAATAAAAACGCTGACATCCCGTGACTTGGTAAATTGTCCGGCGTCATTAACGGAATGGTTAGATTGATGTTTACTAATTCATGGCTTTCGTTTCCGTAAGCATTTTGAAACAGCACCGGGCGAATTTCGTTGAGATGAATATGTAATTGATTCGGGTGTGAAAACTCATGTGAGGTAATGCGTATCCACAGGGAGTTGTCTTCATTATAAACGGCCAGCGCTTGGTTTTCTTCGTCAAAGACAAGTGTCATGTGAGCGCGGGAATGGTTGCCGTTTACTAAGTAACGGTATAAATTGCCGAGGTATTCCAGCGGCCCTGCGTATTCAAAAATAGCAAATTCGGAATCTCCTACTTTAAGGGTAGATTGTCCGTTAATGTGGCGGAGAGGAAAATCTTTTTCCGGATTAGCGGACATTTTTCTTTCTATAGATAATACCAATAAATTGGGGTTAAAGCGTTGGGCTGTTAATTCTCCGACATTTGCCAAATAACGCAAGCGGAGGGCCGCGCGGGGAACCTGAGGGGCTACTTCTTGCGATAGCAAATCGGAATTTTCTGCTAGAAAACGCATTCTTTTCAAGACACGGGTTTCTAATTGGCGGTCGTTTTGTTGGGCGATCCGAGTGAAAAATTGTTGTAAGTGGGGGGTAATCGTTCCAAAATGCTGTTTATAATAATTGCGGCCTAAAATTTCAAAAAGTTGGTGGTCTCCGTATTCTTGTTGGAAGAGCCCAATTTTATGAAGTGCCGAAAAAATATTTTTTTCCGTGCGAACCAGCTCTTTAATTTTTTGTTCGGGAGGCCAGGGTAACCGCTTTACGGAAATAGGTGTAATAGCATGCAAACGGACGTAACGCCTGTTGCGTTGGGCGGTACGGAGTGCCTCGGAGGTGGCTTTAGTGATTTGAGCGGTGGTAGCAGAAGATTTAGTAAGTTGTTCCAATTGTTCGGCTGAAATTAGCCCAGCCGCTTCTTGGCGGCGCAGCGCCCGCAATACTTTTTTAGAAAGGGTTATTTTTTGAGCGAACGAAACCGTATTTGCTCCGACCAATATGCAGAGCATTAGGCCCAGAAAACGTCTCCAATTACAGTCTCGCATACTTACAGCATACCAATAAATAACAAAAAAGTGAATAGGCCCAAAGGCCCTTTTTTAATTTGTGCCTTTTGAGGACATAAAAAACCCCCGTTTTGATAACGGGGGTTAGAATCGGAGTTTATTACCGGTTGGTAATTATTTTGCCTCTTGCGCCGTTTCAGCAGTGGCTGTTTCGGCGGTAGTTTTTTTAAGTTCTTGTAAGCGTGCAGCTTTACCGGATAGTTTGGTTAAGTAGTTAAGTTTCGCACGGCGTACTTTACCGACTTTGAGTACTTCAATGCTGTCCACGCGGGGGGAATGAATCGGGAAAATACGTTCCACGCCTACGCCAAAGGAGATTTTGCGTACGGTAAACGTTTCGCTGATGCCAGCACCGCGGCGAGCAATCACAACCCCGTCAAAAGCTTGCAAGCGTTCGGTATCGCCTTCTACTACTTTTACTTTTACGCGTACCGTGTCGCCGGCTTTGAAAACCGGGATGTTGGTTTTAAGATTATGTTTAATATCGTTGATGTTCATACAAATTACTTCCTCCGAATCGTTTTTTTCTTTAGGACCTTTTTTGGCTTTGGTTGAGAGGCAATTTCAAGCAAATCGGGTCTCATTTTTTTTGTTAATTGTAAAGCTTGTTCGCGTTTCCACGCTTCTATTTCTTTATGGTTTCCGTTAAGTAGTACCGCCGGAACTTTCCGTCCGCGCCATACTTCCGGGCGCGTATATTGTGGGGCTTCTAACAGATTGCCCTCAAACGATTCCGCCGTTGTAACGCCTTCTTTTTTAAAAGTACCTTTTTGCAAACGCGTAATGGCATCTATCATAGCGCAAGCGGCGAGTTCTCCGCCTGTTAAAATAAAATTGCCAATAGATACTTCTAAATCCACTTCCGGATAAATGCGCGCGTCTATTCCTTCATAGTGGCCGCACACAAAAATCAAGTGGCGTTTTTTGGCTAGTTTTTTAGCCAGTTCCTGCGTGAATGTTTGTCCGCGCGGGCTGGTTAAAATAACGTACGACGTTTTCTTGCGAACTTGTTGAATCGCTTGGTACAACGGTTCGGCCTTGAGTAACATTCCGGGCCCGCCGCCGTACGGACGGTCGTCAATCGTTTTGTGTTTGTCCTCGGTGAATTGCCGGGGGCTTAACGTTGCCAATTTAATTATCCCCGCTTTGCGTGCCCGCCCTACAATGCTGTGGGAAAGCGTGGTGTCTACCATTTCTTCAAATGCGGTGATAACGTCTATTTTCATTAGTCTTCCAACTTTAGGGTAACTTTTTTATCCTGCTTGGCGGCGGCTGCATTTAACACCGTGCGTACGGCTTTGATAATGCATCCGTCTTTGCCAATAATTTTACCTTTATCAGCAGCATCTACTTTCGTAGATAAGAAAACTTTGTTTTGTTCAATCTTTTCTTCTACTACTACATTTTCCGGGGCAGAAGAAAGTGATTTTAAAATTAGCGTCGCGAGTTCTTTCATACGCGCTCCGCTGTTTATTTAGCGCTGGCTTTTTTAATAAGGCTAGCGACAGTTTCCGACGGTTTAGCGCCGACTTTCATCCAGTATTCTACTCTGGGCATGTTGAGTTTTACTTGTTCGGCAGCATTGGGATTGCACGGATGATATTGGCCCAATACTTCTTTGGCTTCCATTCCCACTGCAGAAGATTTTTCAATCGCCACCACTCTGTATTGAGGTTGGGCTTTTTTGCCGACTCTTTGTAATCTGATTACTACTGCCATTGATGTTTCTCCTTGTTTTTGCTTTTACTTGCGGTAAAAGACGTTATTAAATATCCGTGGCCGCTTGCCTGATTTGGTTGAGGGCCGTTGCAGGGTCCGCGGACGAAAAAATTGCATTTCCGGCGACTAATGCATCCGCCCCTGCTTGCGACGCAAGCTTTGCGGTTTGCGCGTTAATGCCGCCATCTACTTCCAGCCAGATGTTCCGCCCGGAAGCGTTAATTTGTTGACGTACTTGCTGAATTTGTGCGGGAGCTGTTGGCAAGAAGGATTGACCTCCAAAGCCGGGATATACGCTCATTACTAACACCAAATCTACTAATGGTAACAGTGGGGCTAACGTGCTTGGGTCGGTATCCGGTTTAACAGATACGCCCGTTTGCAGGCCGAAACTTTTGATGTACGCCAACGTATCGGCCACCGGGTCGGCGGCTTCTATGTGGACGGTCAATAAATCGGCTCCTGCTTTTGCAAACGGTTCCACAAAAGCGCGCGGATGCTCCACCATTAAATGTACGTCTAAGGGTAAAAGGGTATGCTGCTTCAAAGAACGAACGACGGACGGCCCGAAACTTAAATTGGGTACGAAATGTCCGTCCATGATATCAATATGCAACCAATCTGCCCCTGCCTTCTCCACGCAGGCTACCTGTTGGCCTAGTTGGCACAGGTCCGCTGATAAAATGGAAGGCGCAATAGATATTTTACCATTTACGCGGGGCATTTTGGAAGTATTTTTCATTCCACTTCGCGCTCCCGGACTAAAATCCCGTCGGTGTAGATGCGCAGTGTGCCGCGGCCTGCATACGGAATTTCCAGGTCAATTTTGGAGCCCGGTTGCTTAGATTCATTTAAAATTTCCGTTTCGCCGGATTCATCTTCCAGCGTTACGCGTACCCGGCTCATGTTTTTACCTTGTGGCATTTCATAATGCAGGTGGTACGTTTTTTCTGCATCTGTTACGGCGCGGCGGCTGACGGTTACTTCTAAATTTGTGTTGGGGGCTATTTGGCTATCGGCCGCGGGCGATTGATGTGCAATCGTTCCGTTACGCAAGGCCGATGTCGGATCTTCTTTAATAATCAAATTAATATTTTGTGCGCTGGCCCACAACGTGGCTTCGGCTAATTTCTGGCCTTTAAAGTTAGGTACCAAAATGACGCTGGAGGGCGGTTCGCCGATAGATAAAACTAAAGATACTTTATTACCTTTTTGCACCATACTATCGGCTTTTGGAGATTGGGCCACAATTAACCCTTTTTCGTAAGTAAGTGAGTAGGCATTATCTACTTTATCTACTACCAATCCAGCTTGGCGTACAGCTAATTGCGCGGCACGTAAATCGGTGCCGACCGTGTTGGGCACAAAGACCATTTCGTCGCCTTGGCTGATCCACACGCGGATGACGCGCCCTTCCCGCACGGTAGAACCGGCCGACGGAATTTGACGCAATACCGAACCGGGGGGAACATTTTGGGCAAATTCCACGCCGGCTTGTTTGATGGCTAAATTTTGGGTGGCTAATAAACCGAGCGCCTGGGAAACAGATTTTTTCGTTAAATCCGGCACGGTTACTTCTTTGCGGGTATGCACTAACGCGCCAACTACCCAATCGGCCACGATGAGAATTAAAATAATGAAAAATAAAGGAATCAACACAAAAGCCAACCATTTCCGGCTTTTGCGGGCTTTTTTAGGTTTATTCAAAAAATCTTCAAAATTTTGTTCGCTATCCGCGCTCATACTTCTAAAAATACTCCATCATTAATTTTAATACCGCGACCGTTTGCAAAGGCTTCTGCCGGCATTGTTTTTTTGCCGGCCGGTTGTACTTCATTTAGCCATATGGCTCCTTCCTTACATTGTACTAAAATACCGCGCCCGCGCTCAATGGCAAGCACCGTGCCCGGTTGCTTTTGATGATCGCCAGGGGCAACTTCGGTTTTTAATACTTGCAGCCACTCTGTATTTCCCTTGTGAATGAAGGGGACTTTGGGTTTAGGCCCGCAGGCAAGACCGCGGACACGATTATGTAATTGAGTTGCCGTTAAAACGGCCGGACGCAATAAAGCATCTTCCTTTTGTAACATGGGAGCAGCTGTATGTGTACCTGTTTGCGGGATTTTAATAAGGTTGTTTTGCGATAAGGCGTTCAAGGTTTCCTGTAAACATTCTAGACCGAGTGTCGTTAATTTTTCAAAAAGCGTTTTAGCGTTATCTTGCGGGAGTATATCTAGGTTTTTTTGCAAAAATAACGGGCCGTCATCCATCCCTTCGTTAATCCAAAAAGTAGAAACGCCGGTTTGAGTGTATCCTTGAATAAGGGCCTGTTGCACCGGGGCTGCCCCGCGTAAATGCGGCAGTAGCGAAAAATGTACATTAATCAGCCCCAGCTTGGGCAGTGCAATAAAATTCGGCCGGAAAATTTTTCCATACGCCACCACGATTCCAACGTCAAAGGGAATAGCGGCAATTTGGTCAAAACTATCTTTTAATTTTTCGGGAGATAAAACAGCAAGCCCTAATTCCTGCGCCCGTTTTTTAACAGGGCAAGGAGTGATTTCCATGCCGCGCCCGCGGGGTTTATCGGCCTGCGTCACGACGAGTTGCAAATCCGTCAGTTGGCGGGTCATTTCTAAAAAGGGGACGGCAATATCGGGCGTTCCGAAGAAAATAGTTTTTAATTTTGGCATATATGTATATTGTAACAAATAAAAGTTTCCCTATTGAAAAGAAAACGTTTTTTCATTATACTAATTACTAGATGGCTGCTTTGCAAGCGTGCACACGGATTGCAAAGTGGTTTTTCGTTTTCTTAGTTAAAGAGAGGACTCCTTATGAAAAAAATACTTGGTTTGGTGATAGCTGTTTGCAGTAGCGTATCGGCCGGAGCGTGGGGGTTGTTGCCTTCTATTGGGGAAGGCACCTCGTTACTGTTTCGTTATTTGGGGCAACAGAATGTCACCCAACCGGTGTGTATTCGCACCCATGTAGAAGGCCGTACTTATATGGCCGGCTTGCCGGACAACCTGGTATCGGAACAAAAATTATTGGAAAACACTCAATTTGCACTTAACTATTGGTTGAAAAATGTACGCTTAAATATTGAACAAGCAGGGCGGCAAGAAGAATTTGCCGACTTGCTGGCGGTGTTGCCTCAATCGGTCACGGTGAAGAAAACAGATGATTGTTATGCAAAAGATGTTCTTGTTTTGAATTATTCCCCGTACCGGGATTTTTCAGAGGTGGTAGAAACAAACGGCTATAAAATTTTGCGACACAAAAATTTTGGGTCATTTGACTCCACAAACCGTGCCCTTGCTGATGCCACTACGGAAAGGGGGCAGGCCCGCATTAATATATACACACGCATTGATTGGTTGGGGCGGGAAGTGTTGACGCATGAAGTGGGTCACTTATATGGTTTGGCCGACCAGTATGGTCATGCGGCTTTTATCAATAGTGAAACAAATATACATCCGTATTTTTCGTATCTAACGGTAATTGACGACGGAAGCGGGAGTTTAAATAACTACCTGCGTCGTTTTAAGGTCGCTTCTTTACTAGGGGAATATGAATATCAGCGCCCGGCTCTTAAAAAAATGTACCCGGATGATGTGGACGGTTTTATTAACGCGGTGGATTTTGTGCAATTTTATGAACGCGGTAATTTTAGTGCCCGTATTTCCAGCGGTTGGAAAAGTTTTTCGTTAAAAGATGTGTATTATGCGTATGTGATGCCCTTTGAGTATAAAGGGCCCGCAGAAGACCGGGTTGTGCCGGATGCGTTGCTTACGCGTATGAAAAATTTCCAAAGTGTAGTAGGTGGAATTGACGTAGAAGAAATCCGCCGGATGGAAAAAATTTATGCCCAAACTATGGCGTACCGCAAAGCCATTGAGGCCAAACAAAAGGCTATTGACCGTAAAAAAGTGACAGAAGAAAAGCACTCGTTAGATGCATTTAGCGAAGAAGAATTAAACCAATTGAAAAATGAAGCATTGTATCAATATTATGATAAACGCTTACTTGCGGTAGATACATTCTATATCGAGTACTTGGATCAGTTGCATTATTTTGCCAATCAGTATCGTGGGTCAAAAGAATCTTACCGGGACCAGTTGGCAAGCAATACCGCGTGGGCTTCCCGCACCGTGGACGGAAAGCGTTATTTCCCCTATAAAAAGGAAGATATGCAAGCCTTGTTTAAAGCGGAAGAACAGTTGCGGCGTACCTTGCCGGACTACCCGGATCACCCGGACCAAATAGACGAAGCGGCCCTGCGTGCAACCAGTAGCCAATACATTATGAATACGCAAACTTCGCGTCATTGTGCGGTATGCGGAAAAGAATTGTCGGTAGATACAAATGAAGGAACCATGAAAGGAATTCGCAACGGGCAAGGGCGTCATTGGTTTTATGTGTGTGATGAACATAATCGTTTTGCCGGCGGACTTTCCGATTTAAAACGGGAATACGTGTTTAGAAGCCAAAAAGCTGCAGCCGGTGACGAAGTGGCTATTACTTATGATGTGGCGGACAAGGCCCTTAAGTCGCGTTCGCCGCGGCAAGATATTACGCGTGGCGTGCAAGCCGGTTTAGCCGGTCAGACGGCCGTTGCCTTTAAACCGGTTAGCCCGGTGGGGGTTATCCCGCAAGGCAGTGCGGCAAGTACCGGCCCAGTCTTGCGAACACCCACTCGTTTGACGATTGCTTCTGCACAACCCGCGGCGCTCACCTCTGCTCAATCTGCGGCTGTTACCCCCGCAAAAGAGGATCCGGCTACCGTACGGCCCACAGCGGTTTCTTCTGCCACCGCAGTTATTACACCTGCCCGAGTTTCTACCGGGACGGTTTCTACGGGTACTGCACAAGCCGTTTCTACGCCGGTGCTGCCCAAAGGAACCCCTGCATCAGTGGGGATGGTGGGGGCCGGTGAAAAAATTACGTGTGAAATCTGCGGTAAAGAAATTGCCGAAGGAACTATGTATTACAAACGTACCAGCAGTAAAGCCATTCACCGCCATAACGAGTGCGCTTACACGTTCTTTGCCAAACATCATGCCGTTGATGAAGATGCGTTGGCCCGCTACGAGGCGTTTTATTTCTTCAAAATGCCTAATGATGTTGTCACGGCGCGCGGCGATATGAAAGCGTTGGACTTAAACGCAACGAGTATCCGCCAGTTCCGTTCTCAGGCCGCTGCCAAAGAACAGCAACGTCAACGCGAACTGAAAGTTGCCCGCGAACGGGATGAAGAAATGGCACGCCTGCGTAATCAACTAAATACCGAATGCGGTAGTTACATGGTGGTAACGGAAGCCGATTTGCAGCAATACGAACAACAAAATTTCCGTACGCTCAAGCGTATCAATCAAAAGCAAGCGGCTAAAGAGAAATTGACGGCCAAAGAAGAGCGCGTTCAACGGTATTACACGCAGCTGAAACAGAATCGAGAAAAAACGATTCACTGCCAAGCGCTGGAACAGCAAGCGGCCAACGGTGGCCAACAACCGGCCCGCGCCCAGCAAAAACGTTCCCGTTCCGGCCGCACGGAATATTTGGTTGCCGTGGCTGAAATGCAAATTAACGGAGCGCAGAATAAACGGGATGAAAACGGTCTGGTTAAAGGCACTTTCGCGTTACTGGATGCGTACAATAAAGGGCGCAAAGAACATGCATATCTATATACTATGGAACAGTATGCTAAGATAAATGTTCGGTTTGCGGCCGGCGGTCAAAACGCAACGATGGCTTCTTACTTGGAAAAGATGTTAAAGAATAAACGCGACGTGTTTAATGCCCATTTTGGCGCATATGAAACCAACCAGTTGGCACGCGCGTTGGAAATGGACCGCAAGGCTTATCCGGCTTACGAACAAGTGGTCGCGGAGTTGCTCCGTTTACGGGATATATTTGCAAAAGAAGCAGTGGACCCGGATTTGGCGCAAGCTAATATTGCCTTGCGCGATTTAAGAGGCACTCATACTAACCAGCTCTACGGTATTATAAATCGTTCTGTACCACTAGGGAAAATGATTAATGAGTTGCAGGGAAAACCGGCATTTGCACACATAGCCCAGGGGCTTGCCAAAGAACCGATTGTTGCCAAAAACGGTGCCAAACTGCAGTTAAATAAAGTTTGGGCAACTTACGGCCGTTATGGTATGAAACAAGCAGATGGTACTATGCTGGTTGAATTAGGAAAAGAATTAGTAAAGGCCGAGAAATAAGGAATTTATTTCCGTTTAAAACCAACCTCTGGTTATGTCGGGGGTTGGTTTTTGTTGGGTAAAAGAATAAAGAATTAGGAGGGCTTGTAATCGTTTCTTTTTTTTTTGATAAATTTTATTTAGATGTATATTTTGTTTAAAAAGGACTCAAAATATGAAAAATGTAATAAAGAGCGGCTTTACGTTAGTGGAACTATTAGTAGTGGTATTAATTATCGGTATATTATCCAGCGTGGCTTTGCCGCAATATACCAAAGCCGTTAAGAAAGCCAAAGGTACGGAAGTTGTAACCTTGATGGGTAGTTTTGCTAAAGCTATGAATATGTACTATTTGGAAAACGGCAGATATGATGGAGCTTCGATTTATGCCCGCTTTTATGGTGGAGGCAGCGGAGGAGTTGCAAACGATTTAGATATTGATATTCCAAATTCTAAAGATTGGACGATGGAGACAACCAACAACTCTGGTTCAAGTATTGATTTGCGTGCGTATAATGGCCCGGAAGGTTATAATGCTGCTCGTCTTTATTATCGTTTATCTAATGGAAAAATTAGCAGTATATGGTGTGAAGGTCCCAAATGTAAAGATTATTTCCCAGGCAGTATATTAAGCAGTAACTAAAAATCGCGGTTTAATAAAAACGCCTCGTTTTCCACGAGGCGTTTTTTATTCGTCCGATTGTTCCCAATGGGGGGATTTGTTAGCCAATTGGTGAATTAATTTTGCAGAAGTTGTTACTGTTTTCTCGTCTTTGGTCTGTAATCGGTCGTAACTGCGAAAGAAATATACCAAAAACGGAATAGATACAAAGAAAGTCAAAATATCCGCACCTGCTTGTGTTGCTTCTACCCCGGTTCTCCCAAAATAATGGGGCAAAATAAAAATGAGCGGTACGAACATTATCCCCTGCCGGCAGGCGGCCAAAAACATGGCACTTTTGCTTTGCCCTAAAATTTGTAACAGTTGGTTTACATACGTAGAGTAGGCCAAAAATGGCATGGCTATACAGAAGAAATGTAAGGTTTCTACGCCTAAGCGGATAACTTCGGGGTTGCCTGTCTTAAAGATAGCAACGACAGGTTCTGCCCAAATGTAGAAAATGATTGCAAAAAGCAAACACAATGTAGTGCCGGCCCGGGTAGTAACCCAAAAAGATTGGCGAACCCGGTCGTACAATTTAGCACCGTGATTATATCCGGCGACCGGTTGCATGGCCTGGCCGATGCCAAGTACAATGCCGCGCACACCCATATAGATTTTCATTGTAATACTAATAGCCGCCACTGCTACGTCGCCAAATAAAGCGGCTTGAGCGTTTAAGAGGGCCATTGCTAACGAAGCACATCCTTGGCGCAATGTGGTGGGAAAGCCCAAACGGATTAAATTCCAATAATCAATTAATTGAAAACTTACACGTTTAAACGATAACGAACAGACGCTTTTTCCACGCAGATAAAAGGAAAGTAAAATGAGTAAACTAATCGTTTGGCAAATCCATACAGCGATGGCCGCTCCGGAAATTCCCCAATTGAACACAAAAATAAATAAAGGCGCGACCCCTACATTTAACAAAGTGCCCGTTCCAAGGCCAATCATGGCAAAAAACGCTTTCCCTTCGGAGCGTAACGCTGTATTTAACACAAACGCGCCACACATAAACGGTGCGGCACGCAAGATATAAGTCGCGTAATCATGGGCGTAAGGGAGGATCGTTTCGGTGCTGCCTAAAAGCCGCATTAGACCGTCTAAATTAATATGCCCCAATACACAAATAGTACAGCCAATTCCAATGCCAAAAAAGAACGCCGAAGATAAATATTTGGAAGCAGCGTCTTGATTACGCTCGCCTAAACGGCGGCTAATCAAACTGGCAGCGCCCATTCCTACGCCCATACCCAGGGCTTGAATTAGACCCATTAACGAAAAAACAATCCCCACCGCACCGGCGGCGCTAGCGCCTAAGTGGGCTACATAAAAGGTATCGGTAATGTTATAAATGGCTGTTACTAAGGTGCTGATAACGGTTGGAACCGCCAAGGAGGCAATTAATTTACCCATGGGGGTTTTTGTCATTAGAATAAATTGTTTTTCTTCCGTAGAAACCGTAGCCATACGTATATAGTAGCAAAAGAAAAAGAGATAGGAAAGAAATTTCAAATCCTGCCGAGATATCAAACAGTTAGTATCGCTTCAACGTAAGGGATTTGCCTTCCGGTAAAAATCCTGACGGATTTTTCCTGCAGGCCGGGCTCGCGGTACTCGCCTTTGCCTTACGGCAAAACTCGTACATCGCTGCGCCTTTCAAATCCCTACGCCACGCAAAGCAGTTTGCGTGGCTCCATCCGTTAAATTTTAAGGGCCCCCTTGCGGGAGCCCTTAAAATTCAACGGAGAGGGAGGGATTTGAACCCTCGAAACCTTGCGGTTTACAGGTTTTCGAGACCTGCTGTTTCAACCACTCACACACCTCTCCAATTATCCGAGTGGCGGGCGCAAGCATCTACACCTATTATATCAAATTTCACGTCGCTATTTCTTCGCCCTTACGATTGTGGCGTGGGTAACAGTAACGTTTGTTCGCAAAATCTCCGGGCGCTTTGACTAGCGGGGATGCAGAGTAAATCGCGTTGGGTATCTTGTGCCCGGTACGCGCGGAATAAACTGTACTTATACGGGCTATTTATACGTTGGATGGTTACTCCGTCTTGCCCCAACAGTAACACAAACGGTTGGTTATTTAACTGGCAAGAATTGCTCTTTATGTCGGCACAGGGGGCAAAAGTAAGTTCATTCCATTGGCTGGCCCGTTGCCCGTGTTCCATTTCGTAAATAATTTGCTGATTGCGGACTGTGTCCAGATACGAAAGTGCCTTCGCGGCCCGCGCCTTCTCTTCGGCTTTTACCATTTGAGGTATGGCTAACGCGGCAAGAATACCTACCACAAATATCAAAATTAAAAAAGCAAAGAAGCCTACAAATATACCTATAATACAACCGTGTTTTTCTCCGGGAGTAGTATCTATTATTACGCAATCGGCCAATATGTCATGTAAGCATTGTTTCTTTTCCGTCCAGAAACTCATCAAGTAACCGATACATAAAATAATGGTGGAAAAGAACATGGCCAAATTGCGCCACAGCGAACGAATGAAAGAAATACGTTTTCCCTCCAAGTCCATTACTTTCAGCCCTAAAATACGCTTGCCGATTGTGGCTTGCCATGAAGAAGCTTCCGGCCATACATAGTAGCCAATAAATAAGGCAAAATGAACACACAGGGCAATCCCTATGGACGTGAGTGCTGCAGATAAAGGTAAATCGTTTCCTTGAGTGCTAACTCCCATTGCAATTGCAATAATAGCCCCTAAAATGTTGTTAACAAATCCAGCAATCAGACCATAAATAATCCCGTCAATTAAATAAGCGGCAGCGCGCTTCCAAAAACTGGCGTATTGCATGATTCCTCCTCCAATAAAATCTATTTCTAATTATAACACAATTGAGTGGGGGAGATACCCAGTTTTGTATAATATATTTAATCATAGTTTCGTCAGGTGGGGGAAAAATGAGCCAAGAATGTTCGCATGATTGTTCCAGTTGTAAGGCCGATTGCAGCAGCCGCAGTGGGGAAATGCCTAAAATTAAGCCGCATTTATTAAGCCGCATTAAACACGTCATTGGCGTGGTAAGCGGTAAAGGCGGTGTAGGAAAATCGTTCGTGACGGGATTACTCGCCACCGAAATGACGCGGCGTGGTTTTTCGTGCGGTATTTTAGATGCGGATATTACGGGGCCGTCTATCCCCAAAATGTTTGGTATTCACGAGCGGGCACAAGGGGATCAAGACGGTATTTACCCGGTGGCAAGTGCCGGCGGTGTACAGGTAATGTCGCTTAATTTACTACTGGAAAATGAAACCGACCCTGTGATTTGGCGCGGCGCACTTATTACGGGAACGGTACAACAATTTTGGACGGATGTAATTTGGCAAGACATTGATTATTTATTTATTGATATGCCGCCCGGCACGGGAGATGTAACGCTGACGGTTTTCCAATCGCTGCCGGTGGAAGGCATTGTGATTGTGTCTTCACCCCAACAGTTGGTGCAGATGATTGTAGGAAAAGCCGTTAAAATGGCCCAACTGATGAAAATGTCTATTTTGGGGCTTGTAGAGAATATGAGTTATGTAACTTGCCCGGATTGTAAAAAAGAAATCTCTCTTTTTGGTCCGTCCCACGCGGAGGAAACGGCCCACCTTTTTAATATCCCGGCGGTAGCCCGCCTACCGTTACGGCCGGCAGTCGCTCAGGCTATCGATGAAGGGCAGATAGAGTCTGTGCGGGAAGAGGCCCTCGTCCCTGTGGTAGAGAAATTGGTCCAATTGGAGCAAACGAAATAGGGCCTTGCACTTTTTGCCCGATTAAATGGTAAAATGTGTATAGAGGAAGATATGTCTGTTGTATTAAGTAAACTAGCAGGACTCATTGGAGATTCCCCAACCTTAAAGATCAATGCCCGTGCCCGCGCATTAAAAGCCGCTGGCCAACCGGTGATTCATTTAGGAGGAGGAGAACCTACTTATCCCGCCCCATTGTCCGCAGTAAAAGCGATTATTGCACAGGCCGAAAGCCGCAAGATTAAATACTCGCCTTCTTCGGGGACTCCTGCTTTAAAAGAGGCCGTTTTAAATTATACGAAACAATTTTATGGCCGCTCGTATGAGCCTTCCCAGGTGCTCATTTCTGCGGGAGCCAAACAGGCCTTGTTTAATTTTTTGTTAGCCGCAGTGGACGCGGGCGATGAAGTCGTTTTCCCGGCCCCCTATTGGGTAAGTTACCCGGAAATGATTAAAATGGCCGGCGGTAAACCCGTGGCGGTTCTCCCGGCTAGGGACCTGCAGGTTACTGCCCAGGAATTATTAGCGGCCGTTACTCCCAAAACAAAAGCGATTTTATTAAATAGCCCCTGTAACCCATCCGGGCAGATTTATTCGGAAGAATTTATTAAAACGGTTGTGGAATTTGCCGAACAAAAAAATATTTTTTTGGTAATGGATGATATTTATCATCAGTTGGTATTTGACGGAAATACCGTTCCCAATCCGGCGGCCTACGCCAAAGAGGGGAAAAATTTAGTAATTATTAACGGAGTGTCTAAATTATACGGGTTGACCGGTCTTCGTATCGGTTGGGCCGTGTGCGCCTACAAAGAACTTATTGCGGCCATGGGCCGTATGCAGGCGCAGAGCACTTCGTGCAATAGCGATTTATCCGAAACGGCAGCTGCCGCCGCCCTAAACGGCGACCAAAGCTGCGTGACGGAATTACGAAAGATGTTGGAAGAAAACCGCAATACGCTGTTGGCGGAACTGGCCAAAATTCCGCATGTGCGCGTAGCAAAACCCGCGGGGACTTTTTATTCTTTCGCAGATTTTAGCCATTATAATGCTTCTTCCGAAGAACTGGCTCAGTACTTATTGGATAAAGCATTAGTGGCCGTTGTGAGCGTTTGGCGCGGACGGGTACTTGCGCATCAGTTTCTGTGCGGATAAAGCTTCTATTATAGAAGGCGTACGCCGCATTCGCTGGGCGCTGGATAAAACCGCTCCGAACGAAATACAGATCGGGGATAAATTAGTAACGAGGAATTAACATGAAAACAGTAAACGCAACACCGGACTTTTTCAAACCGGATTACGGCTTGGAAAATGCCCACATTAAAACCAGCAAAAATGTCTATTGGAACTATTCTACGCCGTCCTTGTATCAAGAAGCCTTAGACCGCAAAGAAGGTAACGTTGTTTATGGCGGGCCTTTGTGCGTAAGCACCGGCAAACACACCGGCCGCAGCCCCAACGACCGCTATTTTGTGGAAACTCCCGAAATTGAAGGCAAACTTTTCTATTGCAAAAGCAATAAAGGTATTAAAGCCGAATACTTTGATAAAATTTTCGCTAAAGTGCAAAAATATGTAGCTGACAAAGACCTCTTTGTGCGCGATGCTTATGTAGGTTCCAGCGAAGCTTCCCGCTTAAAAGTTCGTGCCATTACCGAATGTGCGTGGAGCAACATGTTCGTAAAAAACATGTTCATTGAACCCAAACAAGAAGAACTCAAATCTTTCGTGCCGGAATTTACGTTAATCTGCTTGCCGAAAATGAAAGTAGATCCGGCTACCGACGGAACCGTTTCCGAAACCGCTATTCTTATTAACTTTGCCAAAAAAATGGTGCTCGTAATCGGTACTGAATACGGCGGTGAAAATAAAAAAGCGTTGTTTACTATCATGAACTTCCTCTTGCCGCAAAAAGGCATCATGACCATGCACTGCTCCGCCAACGTGGGTAGCAAAAACGACAGCGCTATCTTCTTCGGTTTGTCCGGCACGGGCAAAACCACGTTGTCGGCCGATATTACCCGCGGACTGATCGGCGACGATGAACACGGCTGGGATGCTGACGGTGTATTTAACTTTGAAGGCGGCTGCTACGCTAAAGTAATCCGCTTAAGCAAAGAAGCTGAACCGCAAATTTATTCTACTACCCAACGCTTTGGTACGGTATTGGAAAACGTCGTGTTTGACCCGCAAACCGGTAAACTTAACTTGGACGACGATACCTTGACCGAAAACACCCGCGCTTGCTATCCGCTTCACTTCATTGATAACGCGGTAGAATCTAAACGCGCCACTCACCCGAAAAACATCATCTTCTTAACCTGTGATGCTTTCGGTGTCATGCCGCCTATTTCTAAACTCAGCCCGGACCAAGCTCTGTACCACTTTATTAGCGGTTACACCGCCAAAGTAGCCGGTACGGAAAAAGGTGTAAAAGAACCCACCAGCACGTTCTCTACCTGCTTCGGCGGGCCGTTCATGCCGTTGCACCCGTCTGTGTATGCGGAACTCTTGAAAAAGAAAATTAAAGAACACAACGTGGATTGCTGGCTCGTTAACACGGGCTGGATTGGTGGCCCCTACGGCGTAGGCAACCGCATCAGCATCAAATATACCCGCGCCTTGTTAAACGCGGCGTTAGACGGTAAACTTGCCAAAGTAAACTTCGTAACCGACCCGGTGTTTGGTTTCCAAATCCCGACCGAATGCGAAGGTGTACCGTCCGAAATTTTGAACCCGATGAACTTGTGGAAAGACAAAAAAGAATACATGGCTAAATATGAAGCCTTGGCCCAATCGTTCATTGAAAACTTCAAAAAATATGAATCCGGCTGCAGCAAAGAAGTGTTAGCCGCCGCTCCGAAAGTGAAAGTAGCTGCTTAATTTACCTTCGGTAAAGATATGTATTTACGGGCCTGCATTGTATCGCAGGCCCAAATATACTAGAATGTAGGAAACAAATTAAACAAACAGGAGATTTACAATTATGGCAAAAGCAAATGCAAAATTTATGGCCCCTTTAACTCCCAGTGCTGAACTCGCCGCTGTAGTCGGTTCTGCCGCTCTTCCGCGCACGGAAGTCGTCAAAAAGATGTGGGATTACATTAAAAAGAACGGTTTGCAAGATAAAACCAACAAACGCATGATTAACTCGGACGCCAAATTGGCCCCGATTTTTGAAGGCAAAAAACAAATCAGCATGTTTGATATGAGCAAATATTTGTCCAAACACTTGGCCAAATAATTGCGCTGAAATTTAAAAAGCCCCGACCGTAAGGCCGGGGCTTTTTTATGGAAAAATTATTTGCACAGTTGACGGACAATTTCGTCTAGCGTAGCCGTTAATTTTTGATATTCACTTACCCCGTTGATATCCACAAACGGAAAGCACGCAATACGTAGCGTATTTTTTGGAGCCGTGGAAAAGCGTTTTACTCCGTCAGCCAAATTGGGTTTACCCGTGGCGGCCAGTGCGGCGTTAATATCGTTAGCCGAAATATGGGGGTTGGTAATCTCAAAAGTAGGGGTAGTGTAGGAGCGGAAGTTTGTGTCCGCTACGTATGGGCGCACCCAATCGGTTTTTTCAGCCCAATCAAATAAGTGTTGTGCGTGCGCACGGCACAATTTATCCATAGCCGTCAGTCCGCCGTTATCCAACATCCACTTACACGCTTCGTAGCAAAGCCAAATGTTTATAGTATTGGGCGTATTAAACGTTTGGAATTTTCGGGCATTTTCCACTACGTGCGCAAGATCCAATGTATAGGGAACGGAACGGTATTTTTTTACTTCCGCAATTCGTTCTACGGCCTTAGGGCTTAACACTATTACACTCGTACCGCCTGCCGCTCCAAAGCATTTTTGTAAAGAAAAGATATTGATATCGTAGGCGTTGGGGGGGAGTAACCGCCCGCCCGCGCACGAAGTTGTATCCCACGCAATTAAAGTGTCTTTGCCGCGGTTATTCCAGCCTTGCTCCAAATAATCGTTTGGAATTTGCACCCCGGAGGAAGTTTCGTTGGGTGTAAGCACCACTAAACTAGCCGTATAGTCCGGCAGTTCTTGCGGGAAAAGTTCACCCGGTTGTAAGGTTCGCACAGAAGAAACCACTTGCGAGCTAAGTTGTTGAGCCATTTGTTGGCTCCAGCGGTTGGAAAATGCTCCAAAGGCTAGGCCGGAAAGAGAATCTTTGGTTAAACTCCACAGTACCGCATCCAGCGCGGGAGAACCTCCTCCCGGGAAAAACGCTACCGTGTAATCGGCCGGGATAGCTAATAGTTCCTTTAGGGCGAGCGTCGCATTTTTATAAAGGCCCTCGGTGGTTAAATCAAGTGCGCGGTGGCTGCGTTCAAAACAGGTTTGATATAAAGGAGTATGACGCAAAAGCGGGTGGCCCTGCCCCGGGCCACAGGCAAAGGTACTATTAGGTAAAATTTGAGGGTCTAATCTAATTTCCATCTTTATTATTGTAGCAAAAAGTACGAAACTCCTCCGTATTTGCTAAAATATATAAGTAAGATTTATTTTTTGTATTAGGAGAATTCATGAGCTGCGAAAAATGCACCCCTGAAGTACAAGCCATGTGCTGCGTCTGCAAAGGCGCCAAGCACGAACCGGCCCCGATTCCCGAAGAAGGAAAATGGGTCAAAGCCAAACAAATTACCGATATTAGCGGTCTTACACACGGTGTAGGTTGGTGTGCCCCGCAACAAGGTGCCTGCAAATTGACGCTTAACGTCAAAAAAGGCGTAATTAAAGAAGCGTTAGTAGAAACCTTAGGTTGCTCCGGCATGACGCACTCCGCCGCTATGGCCGCGGAAATCTTGCCCGGTAAAACCATTTTGGAAGCTTTAAATTCCGACCTCGTTTGCGACGCTATCAACACGGCCATGCGTGAACTTTTCTTGCAAATCGTTTACGGCCGCACGCAAAGTGCTTTTTCCGATGACGGTTTACCGATTGGTGCCGGCATGGAAGACTTGGGTAAAGGCCATCGCAGCCAAATCGGCACGATGTACGGTACCGAAGCTAAAGGCGCCCGCTATTTGGAAATGGCCGAAGGATATGTGCTCAAAATCGGTTTGGATAAAAACAACGAAATCATTGGTTACCAATTCGTCAACTTGGGCAAAATGATGGACGCCATTAAGAAAGGCGAAGACCCGAAGACCGCGTTTGAAAAGAACGTGAGCAAATACGGCCGCTTTGACGAAGCCGTCAAAGTCATTGACCCGCGCAAAGAGTAACCCAAGGAGAAAAATTTTATGGTAACGTTTGAAGGATACGAAAGAAGAATTGAAAAAATCAACTCCGTTTTAAAAGAAAACGGAATTGCCTCCTTGGAAGAAGCCAAGGATATTTGCACGAAAAAAGGTATTGATGTAGAAGCCATTGTAAAGGGCATCCAACCGATTGCCTTTGAAAACGCTGTTTGGGCCTATACCGTCGGTGCCGCGATTGCCATTAAATCCGGTGTTAAAACCGCTGCCGAAGCCGCTGAAAAAATCGGTGTAGGTTTGCAAAGTTTCTGCATCCCCGGCTCCGTGGCCGATCAACGTGCGGTAGGTTTAGGGCACGGTAATTTGGGTGCTATGTTACTTCGCGAAGAAACCAAATGCTTCTGCTTTTTGGCCGGGCACGAAAGTTTTGCCGCCGCCGAAGGCGCTATTGGTATCGCCCGCACCGCTAACAAAGTACGCAAAGAACCCTTGCGCGTTATTTTAAACGGTTTAGGTAAAGATGCGGCTTACATTATTTCCCGCATTAACGGTTTTACATCTGTAGAAACCGAATATGACTATAAAACCGGAAACCTCAAAATTGTAAGCGAAAAAGCATTTTCTACCGGCGACCGCGCCAAAGTGAAATGCTACGGAGCTGATGACGTTAACGAAGGCGTAGCCATTATGCGCCACGAAGGCGTGGACGTATCCATCACCGGTAACTCCACCAACCCGACCCGCTTTCAACACCCGGTAGCCGGCACCTATAAAAAATGGGCGACCGAAAACGGTAAGAAATATTTCTCCGTTGCTTCCGGTGGCGGTACCGGCCGCACTTTGCACCCGGACAACATGGCCGCCGGCCCTGCCTCTTACGGTATGACCGACACCATGGGCCGCATGCATAGCGATGCGCAATTTGCGGGTTCGTCCTCCGTACCTGCCCACGTGGAAATGATGGGCTTAATCGGTATGGGCAACAACCCAATGGTAGGTGCGACGGTAGCCGTAGCGGTGGCCGTAGCCGAAGCCAAATAATTCAGTTTAAACTGAGTGTTAAACCCCCGAGGGAAATTCCCCTCGGGGGTTTTAGTTTGCCCATTTTTCCCAAAAAAGGCCTAGATGAAAAAATAGGTCCTTTTGCTCTTGCAGGAAAATCAGTTTTGTGTCACAATAAGGGTAGGGACACATCCATACCAATTTTAGACAAGGCGATTTCTGTTTGAGGGTGTTATGAAAAAATTTTCTTTTCTACTTATATTTATTTTCGTGTTACTGAATTTAACGACAATGGGGCGCGCACAACAATGGGTTGTACGCGCTTCATCGCGTTTAGAAGAAGCCGGCCGGGCATACATTGCGGTCAGCCCAAAAATCGGCCAGGCTTTACAGGTAGGTACGCCGGCTGCCTTGCGTGCCGCCCAGGTGGGCACACAAGATTATATGTTACGCCTAAAAGTAGGCGAAGCTGTTAAAGCGTATGTACCGGCCCGTGTAAGCGTTAATTTGCGAAAACGCGGCTTAATGGAAGTAAAATCGTTTCCTGGATTAATAGCGGACTTTACTAAAGAATGGCCGCTATTTTTACGTAACAGTGGATTTGCAGACGGGTCCCCGGAGGTATTAATGGAGGCCCGTTTTTCGCAAGGTATCCTGGAAGATACAATTACGTTTGAAGGTCGGTTTATAGAAACGTTCTCCCAGGTGCATGAATGGTTGCAAGCCGGCCAATTGACCAGCCCGACCGATGTGCATACGGCGTTTATTACCGTGCGCCAGCAAGCCTTTGAAAATAAACATGGATTTTTTACTATCGCCGTAGGCAATAAAGAAGGCAAATTATTAGATATGTTTGTGTTAGATTTTAAAACTGCTAAATTTATCTCTTTAATTGATAGCAAAAATCGTTTTGTAGCGTCTTCCGCTCCGAATAACTCACCGACGTTGATACCTGTTCAATTAAACCTTGTTACATTTTCGCAACCCTCTCCGAGTGAAAAACCTGTTTTACAGCCGTAAAGAATTATCCTCTTGCTAAATGTGCGGTTGCCTACGCGTTGTGCCCGCAGAAAGTGATACAATATATAATTATAGGTGGCTGGCCGCGGTGCCGGCGTTGGAGGAAAAATGCCTGCAGATTTGTCGTATATGTATGAAAAAATTTTAGAAGCCGTGGGGGGCGCAGATAACATTTCGGGTTTGGGTTGTTGTATGACGCGCCTACGGTTTACCGTTAAAGACGAAGCCCTTGTAAATGTGCAGGCTTTGCGCAAAATACAGGACGTTGCCGGCTATTTCTACTCGGGTGTACAACATCAATTAATCGTAGGACCTTCTACTGCTACCAAACTAACCGCCTATTTTAATAAACGGCATAAATTTATTTCGTTAGATGGCGGCCAAATGGAAGTAAATAACATCCGAATTAATCCCGCTGATTTTGCCTCCGAAACGAAAGCCGCTGTCAAACGGAAATATTCAACCAATCGCATTAGCCGAATTTGCGGACATATCGGCAATATCTTTTTACCGCTGATTCCGGCCTATATTGGCAGTGGGTTACTCATTGGTATTAGCAATATTTTGGCCAAGACGTTATTGGCAGATTGTCCCAACGCGGCGGGACTTATCAGTTTGTTAGGCCAAGGGATTTTCTTTTATCTTAATGCGGTCGTCGGTTATAACGCCAGCAAAGAGTTTGGGGCGACTCCGGTTTTTGGGGTGGCGTTTGCCGGAATTTTAAATGCGCCGGCGTTGGCTAACATTACTTTATTTGGATCTCCGTTAGAACCGGGGAAAGGTGGGGTGTTGGCGGTATTGTTTGTGTGTTGGTTGGGAAGTTTGCTGGAAACACAATTGCGCCGGATATTAAAGGGTAGTTCTGATTTGTTTTTAACACCGCTTCTTACTATTGCCTGTGGCGGATTGGTGGCCTTGTTGGTTATTCAACCGATAGCGGGCAGAGCCTCGGTGTGGTTGGCCGTCGGTACTCAGTGGATGCTGGGTCATGGAGGGATGTTGGTGGGAGCGGTACTCAGCGGAACCTTCTTGCCGCTTGTGATGTTGGGTATTCACCAAAGTTTAGTTCCCATACACCAACAATTAATGGATTCTTTAGGGGCTAATCCGCTATTTCCCATTTTATGTATGGCCGGAGCCGGACAAGTCGGGGCGGCGTTGGCCGTACTATATAAAACGCGCAATACCCAATTTAAGCGCGTTATTAAAAATGCAATTCCGGTGGGGCTGTTGGGCATTGGCGAGCCGTTAATCTACGGGGTGACACTGCCCTTATTTAAACCGTTTGTCGGGGCTTGTCTCGGGGCGGCTTTTGGTGGGGCTTTAGTGGCGTTTTTCCATGTGGCGTCTGCCATTCCGTTTGGAGTGTCGGGCGTAGTGCTACTAATGGCTTTGTCCGGGGCGCATAGCGTAATCTTTTATGCGTTAGGGTATTTATTAGCGGTAGTGGCCGGATTTGTTATTACCTGGTTGATGGGTTTTGACGATCCAACAGTTGATTAGTTTATTCAAAATTTAAAAAAGCCGCCTTTCGGGGCGGCTTTTTTTGTGTTTAGGGTAAGTAAATCTAATCTTTTTTTAGAAGGAGGAAAGATTGTATTTCGTATTACAATACAACTTAGGGGGATCTATGAAAAAGAAAATTATTCTATTAATGGGGTTATGTTTACTGCCTTTAACAGGGTGGGCACAACTGCAACGCCTTTGTTCGTATGGCGTATTGCCAACGGATAACGTAACAATGCTGGAAATCAATCCGGTATTAACGGCGATAGAAGATAGTAAAGGAGTTTCGTCTTCTCAATTAATCGTGAAGACCTATCACACTATTAACAAGCACTACAATTGGGGGGTGGAAGTTCCGTTGGGGCGGTATGAATCGCCTACCAAATCTGTTAGTGGGCTGGGGGACGTATTAGCGAATGTGTCGTGGGTGCAACCGCAAGGGGATACTGGGTTTGGGTACGGCGCGAAAATGGAAGTTTTTTTGCCAACGGCTACCGATAAACGATTAGGTAGCGGGCAGTTGCAAGCCAGTCCTTCTTTCTTTTTATTGTGGGTGTTTGACCCGGGCCTTTATGTGGCGGCCGGTTATAAGCATTATGTTTCGGTGTTAGGAGATCACAGCCGGGAAGATATTAATTTTGGTCGTTTTCGGTTGAACATCAGTTATTTAAGTTCGGATAACTGGTGGGTACAAACCAATTGGTATTATTACCAAGATTTTCATAACACGGGGAAAGCCGAATTTGTACCAGAGTTGGAAGTAGGGACTTTGGTAAATGAAGGAACAGCATTATACATCAATGGAAGTACGCACGGTGCCGGTAATTGGCATAGTAAAGATTGGAGCGTGGGAGTAGGGTTTAAAATATTATATTTGTAGAAGAAATAATCCGAGAAAAAGGGCCTGCTTTATAGAAGAAGATTTGTTACAATTTAAATAAGTAACATTTTGCCGGATAAGAGGAGGCCCTTTATGTGTGCAGAACCATTAATTAGCGTTGTATTACCTTGTTTAAATGAAGAAAAATCTTTACCGGGTTGTTTGCAGGAAATTAAATCTACCTGCGAAACAGCTGGGCTGCGTTATGAAATAGTGGTTGCAGACAATTTGTCTACCGATAAGAGTGCCGAAATAGCCCGTCAGTTTGGGGCCCGTGTGGCAACTGTCACTCGGCGGGGGTATGGTGCTTGCGTGCAGGGGGGCCTTTCTGCTGCGGAGGGGGATATCTTAGTATTCGGTGATGCGGACGGATCTTATCCGTTTAGTGAAATTCCCAATTTAGTGGCACCTATTGTGCAAGATAAAGCGGATTTGGTGCTAGGTAACCGGTTAAATAATAAATTACAAAAAGGTGCTATGCCCTTTTTAAACCACTATTTGGGTACGCCTGTCTTATCGGCGGTGCTTCGGTGGATACATCATATTCCGGTGTATGATTGTAACGGCGGATTGCGGGCCCTACGTAAAACGGCGTGGCAAAAGTTGGATCTTCGCCAACCCGGTATGGAATATGCCAGCGAAATGCTAATTGAAGCTGCTAAAAAGCATTTACGTTATCAAGAAGTGAATATTGGCCTTCGTCAAACAGATGCTAACCGTCAACCTCACTTGCGCCCTTGGCGGGACGGATGGCGTCATTTAAAAATAATTGTAAAAGGCAAATTTTAATACATGTCTTTTCGTTCCCTTTCCGTTTATTTACTGCCTAGACACCGCTGGGTTTATTCCTTGCTGGGGTTGTTGGTGTGTTTGTATATCGGGGGGATTTATAGCGTTACGCGCGGGCAAGATATGTGGTGGGATATGCTTAATTACCACCTATACAATGGCTTTGCTTTTGTAACCGGGCGTACGAACGATTTGTTAGCTGCGGGCGTGCATACTTTTTTAAATCCATTACTAGATGCGTTGTATTACTTACAGTTTAAATACTTCTTTTATCATCCTAAATTAATGGCTTTTGTGATGGGACTTCCGTATGGTTTAGCGATATGGTGTACGTACCAGATTACTAAAGAAATATGGGATGGCCATTTTAAGTATTATTGGGCATTATTGACAACCGTCTTAGCTGTAACTTCCGCCGGGATTTTTTCAGTAGCGGGGTTTTGCACACAGGATATCCCTGTAACGGTTTTGTTGTTACTGGGATTTTGGTTGTTTGTTCGGTTTATACGGAACCCGCGGCGTTTGGCTTTTATTTATATAGCGGCTTTTATTTATGGAATAGCAGTGGGCCTTAAATTGACGGCTGCTCCTTTTGCGGTGGCTCTTTTTGCGGCGGCGTTAGAACCTGCCTTCCGTAGTAAAAAAGCATGGCGTATGCTGCTGTGTTTTATGCTGTGTGGAATTGTTGGATTTTTAATTACAAATGGTTATTTTATGTGGAGAAATTGGCAAGCGTGGGGCAATCCGTTATTTCCATACTACAACCAGATTTTTAAATCGTCGTATTATGCGCCTGCCCTCGTAACAGAATATCGTTTTTTACCCAGGGATATTTGGCAGTTATTGTTTTATCCGTTTTATTGGGCTTTTGTACCTGTTGAAAAAATGGTAGTGGAATTTGAATTGCGAGATATGCGTCTGGCGTTGTGGTATATAAGCGTATTTATGGGGGTATGGGCTTTAGCCCGTCGTAAGGAATTACCGGTGTCCCGTTGCTTGTTTATTTCGCTTTTACTGTTTACGATAGTCGGGTATATAGCGTGGTTATTTAATTTTTCTATTTTGCGCTATGCGTGTATGTTAGAAATAACCGCCTGTATGGTAATAATGATTGTGTTGGCTTCATTGATTAGTACAACTTGGAAACAGGTGGTATGTGGGAGTTGTTTGGTTGGACTTATTATTTATTTAACCGTTTTGCCTTCTTGGAGTGTGGGTGTGTTTGAACAACAATTGCTTACACTAACTCCTCAACCGTACGTGGAAGATAATGCACTTGTCTTTTTAACACAATATCCTCTTTCTTATTTAGTCCCATTAATTAATCCGAAGGCGTCTTATATGTCGGGTTTTAATCACTGGGCTACCGATTATCCGAGGCAATATGGGGTATGGGAGGTCCCAGTGCGAGATGAACCGATTCGGCCCGCTTATCGTCGTTTCCGGGTGGAACAATTACAACGAGATAAAATATTGCAACATAACGGACCAATTTATTTTTTGGGAGTTGGTTGGCATATGAATCTGAATCCGAAAACATTGGCGCGTTTTGACTTATATCCTGCACAATTCCCGGTGTGTCAATTCTTTTCCAGTTCATTAGCACCGTATATGCATACTCATTTTCTATGCCGGGTACAAAAATATCCGTTAGAGGGGGAATTTTATGCACTTAACTAAACAGTGGACAATACGTTTAAAGATATTATTCCTGTTTTTGTTTGTTGCCGGAATGTATAGTATAACGCGAGGGCAAGATATTTGGTGGGATAATTTAAATTATCACTTGTATAATCCTTTTTCCCTTTTGCAAGGTACTTGGGGCAGTGCTGCGGCTGCTGCCGGTACGCACTCTTTTTTAAACCCATTACCAGACTTATACTACTATTTCTTCTTTACTGTATTTTTTAATCATCCGCGATGTTTGGCTTTCTTTATGGGATTACCGTTTGGGTTATTTGCGTGGCAAGTTTATTGTATTGCATTGGATATTTGGGAAGGGAAGAATAAATACTTATGGACAACTGTAATCTTGCTATTGACCATTACCGCTGCTGGAATTTCATCGCAAATAGGAACTAATACCAACGAAATTCTATTGGGGAATTTTGTACTGATGAGTTTTTGGCTGTTATGTTTATTTGTAAAAGATCCGGAAAAACAGTTTAAAAAGATAGTCTGGGCAGCCTGTATTTGCGGTGCCGCCGCCGGAATGAAGTTAACCCTTGCTCCCTTTTGTATAGCTCTACTTTCCGGATATTTACTACAGTGGAAACAACTAAAACACCCGTTTAAAGGATTATGCCTCTTTGCATTAAGCGGTTTGGCCGGATTTTTACTGACTAATGGGTATTTTATGTGGAAATTATATGTGCAGTATGGCAATCCTATATTCCCTTATTACAACGATATTTTCCACTCTCCGTACTTTGAATCGGTTTATTTGGCAGATACTCGAAAATTGCCGAAATTCTTGTTACATAAATTATTTTTCCCCTTTACCTGGGCTTTCAAATTATCACCCTATGCGGCCGAAGAAACTGTAATGCATCAAGATATGCGTTTAGCGCTGGGCTATATTGCCGTAGTGGTGTTGTTTATACGATTGTGGACCAAAAGTCTGGTGGCGATGAATAAACGGCTATTATGTACGATACTGGTGTACGCGGTAATTAGTTATGTGTTGTGGTTAACTTCTTTTTCCGTCTTACGTTATGCAACAGTGATTGAATTTTTGGCGGTTTTATTGTTGTGTGTGATGATTGCTTCATATCGTTCCATATGGAGAGAAGTAACGATAGTAACTCTTTGTGGAGTACTGTTGTCAACGACCACTCCGCAGGATTTAGGGCATTTTATTTTTGAACCTCAAGTAGTTGATTTTATGTGGAAAAAACCAACGATAGAAGATGATAGCTTGGTTTGGTTTGTAAACTTTCCTACTTCTTATTTGGCTCCTCTACTCAATAAAAAAGCCACTTATATGGGGAATTTCCTCTATCAAGACGAAGAATACCCTAAAAGATATGCTTCTTTGTTAGAAACATTTCATGCCAATCCTAAAGCATTTGAACAATTACACTTTGAAAAATACCAACAGCAATTAATTGCTAATCATCAAGGGCCTATTTATATAGTTTCTGTTAATTGGCCGCTAAAGGATAACGTAAAAACCTGGGAAAAATTTGGCCTGACTATAGATCGGGAAAGTTGTCAAATTTTTAGTACTAATTTTTGCTTTTATGCTGAAAAATATGCAGTGTGTCGCGCCGATAGGGGTTAATTCGCACAAGAAATATAAGTCTTCCCAGTAATAGAAATGCGAGAAATAGGTGCATTCTTTCGGATTTACTTGCAAATGAAAGGGCTCAAGAGCGGGTTCATAAAGAAATTGTTCCGACTCTCTTGATAAAATATAAATCGGTCCTTGATGATGTGAAATTCTATCCGCAATTTGTTGCTCAAAATGATAAGCATAATATAACCGTGATGTTTGAAGATGTACCATAAAAAACATATCTTTATACACATCATTAAATCCACTTATAAAAGTAGTACTGGGCGGGAAAAATGGAGCTAAAAAAGCGGCCGGAGTGGTAAACAGTAAAACGATAGCATTTTCTTTGACGGTAGGCTGTGGAATAAGGGATACCAAATGATCTTGGTAAGAGCGGCCCCAATTCGGAAGAGAAATGGAAAACAGGAAATAGCAGAAGGTTACCACCATCGTTCCAATTCGTATATGTTTCCATTTAATAAGCGAAATTGCGGCTACAATGATAAGCGCAGAGGTGACTTCCAACATAATGGAGTAGCGCCAAATGCAAAAATGCCATAGCCATAGCGCATAAAAAGCTGCTATAAAAATTATAACAGAAGTTAATGCACGTAACTGCCATTGTTGAAGATGACGTTTTTTTGCAGAGAAGAAAAGTAGGGGCAGCGTCGCCAAGTAGGCAAACCAGAAACGGGGTTCCGCTACCGGTACTTCACTAGCCGCCCATCCTTCTTTTGCAATAGAGTAGGGAAATAACAATAATTCTTTCCAGTTGGCCGGACAAAATTTAAGTTCGCCAAAATTTCTTGGTTCGTAATAAGGAGACTTAAAAAATTCATTCAAAAATGGGAAGAAAGGATTTTTGTATTGTACCCATAAGTGGTACATAAAATATCCGTTTGTTACTAAAAACCCACCGATGCCGCCCAGGGCAAATAAAAAAATTAAAAAAGAAAATACCCATAAGTCCGGTCACAAACGGTGCAGCTGTATATTTAAGTCCACAGCATGCTCCTGCCAAGAAAGCACTCCCTACTATAAACCACGAAGAAACGGTCCGTTTGGTAAAAAAGAAAGCAAGCATCAAGTATAAAGAAGCACTTAATAAGGCTGCCAAGGTAACTTCGTTAAATGCCATCCCCAACTGTTCCATGGTAGCGACACCGGTAACCGCAATAAAAGTGGCTAAAGCGGCAAACCATATATTTTTACGCCCGGGGAAAATAATTTGGGCTATTTTTAATGTGAAGAAAATGAATAACCCATAAAAAAGGCCATGATAAATCCGCAGAGGGAGGGGGGTTGTATTGAAGTATTTTACAGCCAAATAAAGAGGAACATCTAATAATGGGTTAAAAAATGTATGAATACCGGCCGGAATAATATCCGTATACCATCGTCCTTCCCAAAAAGCAAAGGCATTATAGAGATGATAGTGCAGAAAATCATAGGAAGAATCTCCGCCTATTACGGAACAGAGGGTCGTTCCCAATTCTATTAGCAATAAGATAATGAGGAGAGTAAATTTCCAACTAGAATTTTTTTTTCGCATGGTGACAAATTCTTGCGCTCGGCGGGAGTCGAACCCACATTTCCAGCTTCGGAGGCTGACGCTCTATCCATTGAACTACGAGCGCGAATAATCTCTATTCTATCAAATTATCAAAGTGTCTGAAAACACCAGTATCTCTAAGGCAACGCCTGGGTCTCTCGGCGGGCGTATCTGCGCGGCAGACCAAACCAAATAGCCACCAGCGCTCCTATGCCCAGCAAATACGGGTAATAGAGATATCTCATGATATGCACCGGTGAAACTCCCGTTAGGCTAGCTGCCATAAGCAGTTGGGCCCCGTAGGGAATAATTCCCTGTACAAAGCAGGAAAATATATCTAGCAAACTGGCCGAACGGTTGGGGGCAATTCCAAAGCGGGTGGCGATTTCTTTAGCAATCGGGCCGGCCATAATTAACGCAATGGTATTATTAGCCGTACACAAATTAGCAAAGCTGACTACGGCAGCCAAACTAAATTCTGCGCCGCGTAATGATTCAATACGGGTCGTGACTTTCTGTATAATCCAGGCCAGGCCACCGTTGTAGCGAATCATTTCCAGCATACCACCAGCCAAAATCGTTACAATGACGAGTTCTCCCATCCCGGTAATACCGTTTCCCATGGCAGTAGTCCAACCCCATACGTTAAAAGAACCGGTTGCTAGCCCGATAATACCACACAACATCGTTCCGCCCAGAAGTACCAGCATTACGTTTACTCCCATGATAGCGGCTGCCAGTACGGCAATGTACGGAAGCACTTTTATCCATATTACTGCATTGTGAACAAATAACGTTTTTGCTCCGCTACCTTCCAAGATATAAAGAATAGTGGTCAAAATGGCTAGCGGCATTACAATACTGAAGTTTGTTTTAAATTTTTCGTTCATTTTGCAGCCTTGTGTGCGGGTGGCTACGATGGTTGTGTCGGAAATAAACGATAGGTTATCGCCAAACATAGCTCCGCTGACTACTACTGCACTCATCAAGGCGGTTGAAATCCCGGTTTGTTGGGCTAACCCGGCAGCTACCGGGGTCAGGGCTACAATTGTCCCGACGGAAGTCCCTATCGATATAGAAATTGCGCACGCGGCCAAAAATATACCGGCCGCCAGCACATTGCTGGGCAAAATGGAGAGTGTTAAATTAACCGTTGCATCTATGGCGCCCATGGCTTTAGCGGTTTGGGCAAACGCGCCTGCCAAGACAAAGATAAGCACCATAAGCATAATATTGGTATTGGCGCCGCCTTTGCAAAATTGCTCTATCCGTTCGTGCAAATTTTTCCCTTTGCTCATGCCGATAGCCACTACCGACGCAAGCACAAATGCCACCGTAATCGGCATTTTATAGAAATCACCGGCCACAATCGATACGGCCAAATAAGAAATCAAAAAAATTCCTAAAGGTACTAATGCCCACGGGTTGGGGGAAATTGTGCTATTTTTCATGGTAAACTCCCGGAAGAACTTAGTGTTACGTCTATCGGCGTAACGCTATTATTATATAATTTTTAAGGAACTTATTTCTGTAAAAAAGTCAAAATGCTACAATATCGGAAATAGGAGGGCGTTGGATATGAAGTCCGTCATTGTTACCATTGGAGATGAAATTTTACTGGGGCAAATTTTAGATACTAATTCCCGTTTTATGGCTCAGGAGTTGACCCGTTTAGGGGTAGATACAATTGAGATGCTTTCTATCCCTGATGAACACGATGCCATTGTTCACGCTCTTTCGGACAGTTTGGCTAAGGCTGATGCTGTATTTATTACGGGCGGTTTAGGCCCTACTAAAGACGATATTACCAAACAAGCCCTGGCGGACTTTTTTCACACCTCTTTGGTTGTTAATCCACAGGCCCAAGATTGGCTGCAAGAATTTTTTAAAGACAGACCGGAACGGCTCAATGCCTGTAACCAAACCCAAGTATTTTTGCCCGCCAATTGTGTACCACTTCGTAACCTAAAAGGTACGGCGTGTGGTATGTGGTTTGAATATGAGGGGAAAGTAGTGGTTTCTTTGCCGGGGGTCCCTTTTGAAACGGAGTATTTATTCCCGGCGGAAGTGTTGCCCCGCTTGAAAGCTAAATTTACGGATTTGCGCTTGCAGTATAAGGTGGTCACCGTTTATGATATCCCGGAAGCCGATTTGGCTATGCGGCTTGCTGAATTTGAAAAGACGCTTCCTAGTCACCTGGGGCTGGCGTATTTGCCTTCAGTTGGGTATGTGCGTTTGCGGTTGACGGCTAAAGAGGAAGCAGTGGAGCGTTTGCCATCGGTGTATACTGCTTTGTTGCATGCTTTGAAGGGGCTTTCGTTTACAGAAGGTGAAGAAGAAAATTTTGAAGAGCACATTGCCCAGTGCTTGCGCCAAAGTGGACAAACGATTGCCTGTGCGGAAAGTTGCACGGGGGGGAATATTGCGCATTTAATTACTGCCGTTCCGGGCTCTTCGGCCTATTTTTTAGGTGGGATTGTATCGTATGCCAATGAAGTAAAAATAAACGTTTTGGGCGTCAATTTGCAAGATTTACAGACTCATGGAGCCGTAAGTGAGCCAGTGGCCCGCCAAATGGCAGAAGGAGCTCGGCGGGTAACGGGGGCGGATTGGGCCGTGGCCACTACCGGGATTGCCGGGCCGGATGGCGGCACGGCGGAAAAACCGGTGGGGACAGTATGGATTGCCGTGGCCGGGCCGAAAAGCACGAAAGCCAAAAAATTTTTATTTTCGCATACGCGAGAGCGTAATATAGGTCGGGCTTCCGCCACCGCATTGCGGTGGTTAGCAGAAGAGATTTCGCCAACAAAATAATGATTAAAAATTTAAAATTCCCCGGGTGATATAAGCCCGGGGAATTTTTTTGGAAATTAAGATTTTGAGGAAGCCGTATTTTGTAAATCTTTATTAACTAACGTGGCCACACAAGAATCCGACCAAACATTTAATGCTGTTTCTAACATATCCAGTACAGCGTAAAAGGGAAGTATGATCCCCAGCAGATGTATGGGTACGTTCATAGAAGAAAGTAAACTGGCGGCCAAAAAGAAACAGCCCATTGGAACTCCTGCATTTCCGATGGCGGCTATTGTGGCAACCACAATCCATACTCCTAAGAGGGGGAGTGTAATGGGAGTACCGTTATTTTGCATTAAATACATCACGGTAACTAGAATAAAGGCAGCGCATCCGTTCATATTAATGGTCGTGCAAATAGGGAGTACAAACCGAGATACATTTGGCTGAATATGATTGTTTTGCTCGGCACATGCTAAAGTAATGGGTAATGTTCCCGCTGACGATTTAGAAAAAAATGCCACCAATAAGGCTTTTGACATATGCACAAAAGTTTTCCAAGGGTTGAGCCTTCGTATCAGTAGAAAAAGAGGTAGAACCACCAGCCCTTGTATTAGGTTCGCGCCGATAACCGCAATTAGATAGACCCCCAATCCGTTTAGTTCAAAATGTTGTAGAAATTCTTTTACGCAAAGGGACGTAAAGCCGAAAATTCCCAAGGGAAGAAGGCGGATAATCCATTTCACCATAAAAAATAAGATGGATTGAATTGCTCCTAAAACATGGATAATGGATTGTTTATATTCTTCTTTTTCAATTACGCGGATAGCTAACCCGGTTACCAAAGCAATGAGTAAAATGCTTAGAACATTCCCTTGGACAAATGGCGCCAGTGGATTATCCGGTATAACAGAAATAAAATAATCTAAATATCCTTTTTGTAAGGGGATTTTTTCTGAAGAAAAGGGGACGGAAACAATATTTGCCGGATGTAGTCCGTAGAATAACCCGGCGGCTACGGTTGCTGCGGCAAGCGTGGTGGAAAGTGTGTAAAATAAGGTTCGTTTCCACAATATGCGCTGAGTTGTTCCGTTTCCAAGAGAGGCAATAGTCAAACAAATAGTTACACCAATAATTGGTACGCTGATGAACTTAAATAGGTGTACAAAAATTTCCGAAAAGAAATGTGCTGTTATATTTCCGATTGAAGTGGAATACAAACCATTTAGTATTCCCAGTAAAATAGCCAGTGCGAAAAGACTGGCGTACGTCAAAGAAGAGGATTTTTTAGTCATAATTCTGATTATACAATTTATATCATTAAGAGGGGCACGCTAGCGGGTGAAAATTTTTTCTACCGGGCATAAAGCCAGTTTAAGTGAATAAATGGTGATATTGGTTGTAAAAGGTTTGCACTTTTTCATGTCCCCTTTTAAGCCAAAGCGTGCCAGTGCTTTTGGGTTGGTAATCATCGGCCCGTAGAGCGATACGATGTACAACGGGCCTTCGTGTGCGGCAATTTTTTTACGTTGAAGATCTTCAAAATGAAATTGCAAATACTGCTCTGGTAAATTGTTAATAAGAGCCACCTCTTTTTGCTGGTCCTTCGGATAATCTTCTTTGTGAGCCACAAAACCTCCCATATATGAAGCTTTTGGGTTTAAAAACGGAATTAAGTATGAGCCCGGCTGTATCATCAAAAATACTAAACTATTATCTTCTACGGTGGGTTTATCCGTAAACACAATAGCCTGTTTATCAAAAGGATTATGCTGATAATCCGGTATATATAAGCCGTAGGTTAGGCCCCCTAGTACGAATAAAGAGGCATATCCGGCCCATTTGCCTCTAAATAAATTGGCACACAAAGTGACCAATAATAAGGAACTGGCAATTTCCAACATTACGCCATAGCGTAGCATGGAAAAACTTTTCAGCCAGGCAATATATCCCACCACTGCATAAACCACGAGCGAAACCGTTAAACGGACATTTGTTTTGCACCACTTTTTAAAAAGAAGCCAACAGAGTAGGGCCACCGCTACAAATGCACACGCCAAGCGTGGGTCCTGCATGTAATCTTCCGTACATAAACGGGCCGGTTTTAACACCCAAAAAAACGGATAAAACAGCCATTGGTAAATGTTTTTGGGAAAAAAGCGCACATCCGTTACGTAAACGGGGTCAAAGTAGGGTGATTTAAAAAATTGGTTGTAGTAGGGGAAAATGGGGTTGTGATACAATTGCCAGTTTTCCCACATAAAGTATCCGTTAGTTAAAAGAAACCCGCCTATGCCACATAAGGCAAACAACAGGAACGTTTTAAAAGAAATCCGGCAGGATTTTAGGTGGACAAATATCGCAGCGGTTAACGCCAGACAAAAGGGGGAGGAGGTAAGTTTCATCCCGGCCACAGCTCCGGCTATTAGCGCGGCAGCATAGGCATAGATAGGGCGCGTAGGTGTTGCAACAAATTTAAATCCCAACCATAAAGCAAATACACTTAGAATGGCCAGCGGGATATCATTTGTGGTGGTGCCTACCTGCACCAGCGTACCGGCCGCCGTAGCGGCGATAGCAGCTGTACAAACGGCTAGGAAGCGGGGATATGTGTGTGTGGCAAAAAATTCCTTCGCCAACCAATAGCACGCCCAGATGAGAATGCCGTATGGAACCCCCATAAAAAAAGCCAGCCATTTGGGGTGATTAAAAAACGTCCAAAAAACAACGTGAAAATATAAATCAGGCAGCGGATTAAAAAAGGAGTGAATGCCGGAGGGGATCAGGTTTTGGCCGCCCAGTCCATGTAAAAAAGCATAGGGTGTGTAGAGATGGTAATTCATTAAATCAAAATTTACATCTTGCCCGATATACACACTATATCCGCCGGCTAGAGCACATAATCCCAGCAAGGCTAATAAAGAAGAACCCCATTTTTTTAACATATGTATATTTTAGAAATTTATATTACCGGAAATAAAGCTTTATTTGAAAGAAAATGATATAATAAAATTTTATTATCCCTCGTTTAGGCGTGCATAGTATGAAAAAGAAAACCCCTAATGGCGTGATTGTATATGATGAACAAATCCCGGAGGTAGCTAGCTTTATAGATCAGTTACCTACGCGTGTTGAAACAGAAGGAACCACCATTCACAATAAACGCAACCAAATAAAAGTTTTTGAAGAAGGCGGGCATAAACTCTGTGTCAAACGCTATGCCGTTCCGGCATTGGGGAACCGTATTTTATATTCTTTGGGATTGCGCGCCCCTAAAGCCAAACGCCATTACGACTATGCCCGGGAAATTATTAAACGCGGTTTTGTAACTCCTCGCCCGTACGGTTATCTGATCCGTTATAAAAATGGTTTTATGTCGGATTCTGCTTCGGTATATGAAATGGTGGAAAATGTAAAAAGCGTGGGGGAAAACATACTGCAAAATCCGGCATTGCTACGTGCTTTTGCCGCCTATACGGCGGATTTACATAAACACGGGCTTATGCACCGGGACTACATTTTAAATAATGTTCTTTATGCCGAGGACAACGGCCGGTACCGCTTTGTGCTTATTGATATTAATCGCTTTGTGTTTCGTTCTAAACCGTTGGGGCTTTTTCTAACTAGTGTAAATATGATGCAGCCGTTTCACAACGAAAAACAAGTGCGGGCCTTCGTGCGGGAATACGAACGCTTCCGCCCTATGCCGAAATATTTTGAAAATTTAGTGGTGCTGTTTCGTAAGGCGCGCACGTTTTACAGCCACTTTAAGCATTTTCTTAAAAAATTTCCGGGGGCTAAGTTGTTGCGCGGGAAATATACCAATCAACAAAAATAATAAAAACCCGGTCGTTTAGACCGGGTTTTTTGTGTGCTTTGCGGGTTATTTTATTTTGTAAAAATCCGCTATTTTTTCCCAGGCTTCTTCGGCCGTGTCTACAATGTTTAAGGCATCTACATCCGCGTAAGAAATAACACCATAGTCGGCCAGGGCTTTTACGTTAATGACTTCATGCCAGAAGTCCCGTCCTACCAAAATAACGGGGATAGGACTTTTTTTACCGGTTTGTACCAAAGTTAAAATTTCAAATAACTCATCAAAAGTACCAAACCCACCCGGGAATACCACAATAGCTTTTGCCCGCATAACGAGGTGCAATTTACGGATAGCAAAATAATGGAATAAGAACGCCAGGTTGGGGGAGATGTAGCGATTGGGGTGTTGCTCGTGCGGAAGCGTAATGTTAAGCCCAATGCTGCGTCCGCCATTTTCAAAGGCTCCGCGGTTGGAGGCTTCCATAAGCCCCGGGCCGCCACCTGTTACAACGGCAAAACGTTTTTTTCCTTTTTTAACGACTAATTTGGTAAATTGGCGCGCTTCGTCGTAGTATTTAGCTAGGCGTTGTAACCCCAAAGCGGTGGCTAATTTTTTTTGTAGGGTTTTATCTTTTGGTTTTTTAGACAATGCTTTTTTTGCTTCGGCTACTGTTTTGGCGGCTTCTTTGGGCTCTTGTACGCGTGCCGAACCAAAGCAGACAATGGTCTCTTCTACGCCGGCTTGTACGAAATAAAGTTCGGGTTTCAGTACTTCCAGTTCCATGCGTACGGGACGCATGACCCCTTGTTTTAACAGCTCTATGTCTTCATAGGCTTTAAGGTACGATTTACCATGTACGAGATGTAATTGTGGTTTTTTAGTCATAGGGCCTCTCTTATTTTTTCCATTGTAAGATAGTTTTTGCCATGGTTTCCGGCGATAAATGCAAGGCATCATACAATTGGGATGCTTTTGCGTGTTCTACAAATTCATCACCGATACCCAAACGTAACAATTTAAAGTTTGCCTGCCGGTCACTTAAATATTCGGCTACGGAGGAGCCAAATCCGCCCGCTAACATATTGTCTTCCACCGTTACCAAATAAGGCGAGAGACGTAATGCTTCATCAATAAGTTGTGTGTCCAGCGGTTTTACAAAGCGCATGTTGACTACGCCGCAATCAATGCCTTTTTCCTGTAAAAGTTCGGCGGCCTTTAGGGCGGGATGAACCCGGTTACCAATAGCTAAGATAGTTAGATCCTTGCCTTTTTTTAACCAAGAACCTTTGCCGATAGGTAGTGCAACGGGTGTGGCATCCATTTTTACATTAAACCCGGCCCCGCGCGGATAGCGAAGAACAAAAGGTGCGTTTGCGTCAAAGGCGGTTTTGAGTAAGTGTTGCATTTCGTTTTCATCAGCCGGCGCGGCCATAATTAAATGCGGAATATCCCGTAAAAAACTAATATCAAATACGCCATGGTGTGTAGGGCCGTCCTCTCCCACGACTCCGGCGCGGTCCAACGCAAAAACGACCGGTAGTTTCTGCAGGGCAATATCGTGCAGAATTTGGTCATAGCAGCGTTGGGCAAAAGTAGAATATACTGCCACCACCGGTTTTAATCCGTTGGCTGCTAACCCGGCTGCAAACGTGGCAGCGTGTTCCTCGGCAATGCCTACGTCAAAATAGCGGGAGGGATATTTGTCGCGGAAGGCGTCCAAGCCGGTTCCTTCGGGCATGGCGGCGGTTATGGCGTTAATTTTTTCGTCCTTTTCGGCCAGTTTAAGTAGGGCTTGCGAAAACGCTTTGGTAAAGGTAATGGTGTTAGATTTGCCTAACGAATCCCCAGTTTCTACATCAAAAATGCCCACGCCGTGAAATTTGGTTGGTTTTTCTTCGGCGGGTTTATAGCCTTTTCCTTTCTTGGTAACAACGTGCAACATAACAGGGCCTTTAACATTTTTTACATTTTCCAATACTTCAATCATGGCGTTGATATCGTTGCCGTTGACGGGCCCAAAATAACGAAAACCCATTTCTTCAAATAACGTACCCGGGAATAAAATAGAGCGTGCCCGCTTGGCCAGTTTAGCGGCATTGTTGCCCAAATCATCAAAACGCTGTAAAAAGTTGGTAGCTTTTTCTTCGGCGAGTTGTACGTATTTGGTGGTGAGTAGTTTAGTTAACGCTTTACCCAAGGCACCGACACGTTGGGAAATAAACATCTGGTTATCATTTAAAATAACGAGTAAATCCGTGCGCAACAGCCCGGCGTTTTGCATGGCTTCGTAGGCCATACCGCCCGTTAAACATCCGTCGCCCACCACCGCGATAACTTTAGAATTTTCCTTTTTTTGGTCGCGGGCAATCGCCATGCCGAGTGCCGCGGAAATAGCGGTGGACGCGTGGCCTACGCCGAAGGTATCGTATTCACTTTCGTAGCGTTTAGGGAAACCGCTAATGCCGCCTTTGGTGCGGATGTGGGTAAATTCTTTTTGGCGCCCGGTTAATAGTTTATGCGCATAGGCTTGGTGCCCGGTATCAAAAACGATCTTATCTTCGGGCGTATTAAACACATAATGAAGTGCCGTAATAATTTCCACCGCCCCTAAGCTGGAGCCCAGATGACCGCCGTTTTTGCTGGCTGTTTCAATAATGGTTTGACGCAGTTCTTCGCACAAAGTAGGCAAGAGTTCTTTTTTTATTAACCGTAAATCTTTGGGGCTTTGAATGCTGGGGAGCACTTTCATACACCCTCCCTATTAATAAGTTCTCGTTTTAAAAAATTCCGCCATCTCGTAAAGCGGCCACAGGTTTTTCTTTTTGGCGGTTTTGAGCGCATTTAATGCTTTTTGCGCGTTGGCAATTAAGAGTTGCGCGTGTTTGCGGCTACCTTCTAAACCATACAGGCTGACGAACGTCAATTTGCCGTGCTCTTTATCACTGTTGGATTTGCCTAATTGCTTAGCCGAAGCTGTAACGTCTAAAATGTCATCTACAATTTGGAACACGAGCCCGATGCAGTTGGCATATTTTTTAATGAGTTTTAAATCGCTACCTTTTACCCCGGCCAGTAAGGCACCCGTTTCCACGCTGCCGCGGATGAGTGCGCCGGTTTTGTTGGCATGGATATAATTTAAAATAGTTTCGGGAGTTGTCTCGGCGGTGTTGGGGGGGAGCATAAAGTAACGCAGCGATTTATCAGCTAATTGTTTAGAGGTTTTGCGGAGTTTATCTGCGCGGAAACTGTGTGCATCCTGCGTGCCCATTCCTTCGGCATAAACATCTGCCACTTGGCCGCCGACCATACCGGAAGCGCCGGCGCAGTTGGCAAAATTTAAAAGCGCGTTTAAGGTGTTTTCTGCACCAATAGATTTTACTTTTCCGTTTTGGGCAAACACTTCAAATACGTAAGTAAGTAACGCGTCCCCGGCTAAGAGCGATAAATCTTCCCCAAACACTTTGTGGTTGGTAGGTTTCCCGCGGCGGAGGTCATCGTCGTCCATGCAAGGCAAATCATCGTGAATTAAAGAATATGTGTGCAACATTTCCACCGCACAAGCGGCCGGCAATACATCGGTGGCTTTTTTACCAAATGCCTCGGCAGTAGCCATTAGCAAAATCGGGCGCACGCGCTTGCCGCCGGCTTGGAGCGAATAGTCCATGGCGTCGGTCAAGATTTTGGGCGAATTTTTGATTTTACTAATATATTTGGAAAGATTTTTTTCAACCAGTTTAATACGTTCTTTTTGATAAGCGTCAAATTTGTTCATAACGAATGGCAACCCTCGTGTACAGACTTTTCTTTATTATACCTTATTGAGAGCCGCTTATAGCGTGCTTTTTGATATAATTTTGATATGGTTCAACTTAATCGTTTGCATATTGGCATCTTCGGAAAAATGAATGCGGGGAAAAGTTCGCTCGTGAATGTATTAACCGGGCAACAGACTTCCGTCGTTTCCGATGTACCCGGAACGACTACGGATCCCGTTCGCAAAACGATTGAACTGCTGGGAATCGGTCCGGTCGTGCTGATTGATACAGCCGGGATAGATGATAAGTCCGCGTTGGGCGAAAAGCGGATGGAACGGACCGAGGAAGTATTGGACCAAGTGGATTTGGCAATTTTGGTGATGGCCGGTCCGGTTCAAGAAGCAGACCAACAACTGATGCAAGAGTGTCAGGTGCGTAATATTCCGTATTTTTGCGTGTATAATAAAAGTGACTTGTCTTTTCAAAAGCCGGATGATGCGCCGTATCCTTTCATTTCATTTTCCTGTAAAACGCCGGATAACGAATTATTGCTCACGACAATTAAAAAGTATTTGCCGCAATCTTCTGCGGCTAGTGAAGGAATCTTAGACGGTTATGTGCGTCCCGGCGACGAAGTGGTGTTGGTAATTCCGATTGATGCTTCTGCCCCCGAAGGACGGCTGATTTTGCCGCAAGTGCAGACGATTCGTAATTTGTTAGATATCGGCGCGGTGGCGGTATGCTTAAAAGATACAGAACTGGCCGCTTATTTAAAAAATCATACCCCTAAATTAGTAGTGACGGATTCCCAAGCTTTCAACCAAGTAAGTAAAATAGTGCCGGTTGCCATGCCGCTGACAAGTTTTAGCATTTTATTCTCGCGGTTAAAAGGAGATTTTAACGCATTTTTGAAGGGGACTCCCACAATTAGCCAGTTAAAAGACGGTGATAAAATTTTAATGTTGGAATCCTGTTCCCATACGGTTAATAAATGCGACGATATCGGCCGGGTGAAAATTCCGGCGCTTTTACAAAAGTTTACCGGTAAAAAATTACAATTTACGATGATTAGTAATTTAGACCCGCTTCCGACGGATTTGCCCAGTTACAAGTTGGCTGTTCAATGTGGCGGTTGCATGGTGACCCGCCGGCAGATTTTGCGGCGGCTAATCAAATTGCAAGAAGCGGGGGTGCCGGTATCTAACTATGGGATGACGCTGGCCTACTGCAACGGTATTTTTGAGCGCGTAACGGAGATGTTTAACAAATAAATATGAAGGGTTTATTAAAATGTCCAGACAGACAGACAGACAGACAGACAGACAGACAGACAGATATATATATCTCTTGTCTGATAGTTGTTGCTTGGTGTGCGGCGACATTGCCTTTCCTTTGGCCCGTTTATCCGTGGAGAGATGAAGCCCATGCTTGGTCTATTGCTACCAATGTGCCCTGGTATCATTTGTTTGAAATGGTGCGTTCAGACGGACATTTTTTCCTATGGTATTTCCTTCTTAAATGTGTGAATTGGTTGCATCTTCCGTATCCTATCGGTATGCAGCTATTAAATTGGGGAATTTGCGTAGCCTGTGTGTGGTTAATTCTCTTTAAAACAAAATGGCCTATTATTGTTCAGGCAGCTATTTGTTTCAGTTATACATTATTTGCCGTTTATCCATTTTCTGCAAGGCCGTATGGGCTTGTTATATTCTTTTTATTATTACTCATTATCCTTTATCCTACCCGCTTAAAACGCCCTTGGGTGTATGCTATTTTACTGTTTTTTTGCGCCCATACACATTTAGTGGGATGTATTGGAGCCATGGGGTTTGGTTGCATTTACGCATTAGATTTAAGAAATACCTATCGGAAAGGATTAATTAGCCGAAGGGCTATTATTGGCGGAGGGCTTATTTGTTGTTTAACGGCCATTTGTTTGGCGATTGAAACGTTCGGGTTTTCTGTTCCTTCCTATAATCGCTTGCCTTCCTTACGGAATATATACTTGCTGAATGGTTGGGAAATGGTTGATGTGCTTCTCTTTTTATGTTTTGGTATCTGTATTTGGAAAAGCCGCCGGGCTGTATTTTTCTTAGCTTTTACTTGTCTGGGATGGTTGTGTGTCCATTTCTTTTGTTATTCATTACAATTATGGCACAAAGTTTTCTTCGTAGTTTTTATGTGGCTTGCGTTTGGTATTTACTGGCAGGAGCGAGCCAAGAAATTATCTGTCAAAGATATTGGGGCTATTTTGCTACTTTGTGTAGCGTGTTTTACAGGGTATGGCCGTTTTGCAGAGTATATCACTGAGAGGAAAGATCAGATTACCAGAGAAGATGTGGCCACCCTTGATTTAGAAGCGTTACGCACCAGTCGTGTGTTGTTGATTGGGAATGATAGTATAACTCTAGTACCTTATTTGCAACCTAAAGATGTTGTGTTTTATTCTTTCTACACGGGTTGGCCGCTTTATAGTGTACAGTACCTAAAAGTTTTTTGGAAGGGAAAAAGGTGGCTAACGAATTATGAAAATTTTGCTGGCGTGTTGGACAGAAGCCGTCCAAATTTACTAATTTCCCCTACAAAGGAGATTCCCTCTTTAGAATCACTTCGTGGACGAAATGGAGAGTATTTAAGTTTTCGTCAAAAGGAATGCCTTTCTTCGGTTCCCCATATGTGTGTTTTTGAAATAAAAAATCATACCACTTCCGATTAATACTTCCAAAAAACCCCCGCTCGGTAAGAGCGGGGGTTTTTAAATAAGAACTTATCCGGCAGAACCAAATACTTTTTCATTCTTTTCGGCGTACATTTTAATCAATTCTTCGCGGGCCGGGCCTAAGTATTTGCGCGGGTCAAATTCAGCCGGTTTGGTAGCGAAGATTTTGCGGATGGTGGCGGTCATTACGAGGCGGCCATCAGAGTCCACATTGATTTTGCACACAGCCGATTTAGCGGCTTTGCGCAATTGTTCTTCCGGGATGCCGGCGGTGTTATCCAACTTGCCACCGTATTCGTTGATTTGTTTGACGGCCCATTGCGGTACGGAAGAGGAACCGTGTAGTACAATCGGGAAACCCGGCAAGCGTTTAGATACTTCTTCCAAAATATCAAAACGAAGTTCGGGGAGTTTTTCGCCCGGTTTTACTTTAAATTTATAAGCGCCGTGGCTGGTGCCGATAGAGATCGCCAAAGAATCTACTCCGGTGCGTTTTACGAAATCTTCCACTTGGGCCGGGTCGGTGTAGGTGTGGTGTTCGGCGGAAACTTCATCTTCAATTCCGGCCAACACGCCCAGTTCGCCTTCTACGGTTACATCATGCTTGTGGGCATATTCCACTACTTTTTTGGTCAGTGCCACGTTTTCTTCATACGGCAAGTGAGAGCCGTCAATCATAACGGAGGAAAAACCGTTATCAATGCAGTCTTTGCAAAGTTCAAAAGAATCGCCGTGATCCAAGTGCAAGCAGAGCGGAACCGGTTTGCCGATTTCGTTCATCATTTCCACAGCCCCGCGGGCCATCCAGCGCAACAAGGTGGAGTTGGCATATTGGCGGGCGCCTTTGGAAACTTGCAAAATTACCGGGGAACCGGTTTGCACGCAAGCGGTAACGATGGCTTGCAATTGTTCCATATTGTTGAAGTTATAAGCCGGAATAGCATAACCGCCGGCCATTGCATCTTTGAACATTTGGCGGGTATTGACCAGGCCAAGTTCTTTATAAGAAACGGTCATTGTTTACATCCTCCTAAAATAAAACTTCTGTCCTCATTATTCTACAATTTTTTATTTACTTGTGGGGGAATATCTGCTCCCCGATTGCTGAAAATAAGTAGAAAATCACTTGCTTTTTTAGGGCGTTCTGCGTATAATGTAAATACCTAAATTATCAGAAAATGGTGAAAAATGACCCAAAATACCTGTTCAAATAAACGTGGAATCTACGTAGATATTTCCACGAAAACGAACGGAACTATTCGCTTGGCGGCGGCGGACGTTTCCCAGCTGGAAAAACTGGACGTGGCTTACCGTGCCTTGGTGGCAATCCTTTATAATTATGTGCCCACTTCCGGTCACCCCGGGGGGAGTATTTCCAGCGGGCGTATTGTAGAACACCTTTTATATAAAGAAATGGCGTACAACCTTTCCGCGCCTCTTTGCAACGAAGCAGATATTATTTCCTATGCGGCCGGGCACAAGGCCTTGGGGCTTTATGCCATGTGGGCGTTACGCAACGAATGTGTGCGTATTGCTAATCCAAAATTGCTCGCCCGCGAAGAAAAAGACCAACTTCGCTTGGAAGATTTGTTAGGTTTTCGCCACAACAAGGTTCAAAACACTCCTTTATTTAATAAATTCCATGCCAAGCCGCTAGGCGGTCACCCGGAACCGCTCGTTCCGTTTGTGCGCACCAGCACCGGTGCCAGCGGGGTGGGGGATGGTTCCGCCGTTGGATTAGGTTTGGCGGCGGCAGACGTATATGGGGAGAATGCCCCGGTTGTTCATATTATAGAAGGTGAAGGCGGACTTACTGCCGGGCGTGTGAGCGAAGCCGCTGCCATGGCCGCTACGGCGCAGCTTAAAAACGTAGTTTTTCATATTGATTGGAACCAGGCCTCTATTGAAACCAACAGCGTGACGGCCGAAGAGGGCCGCCCCGGCGATTACGTACAGTGGACGCCGTGCGAATTATTCCGCATGCAGGATTTTAATGTGATTTACGTGCCCAACGGCCACGATTTTAACCAAATTCACGCCGCCCAAGAACAAGCCGCCCGCTTGGCGCAAGAAAATCACCAACCGACAGCGATTGTTTACCGCACAGTCAAAGGGTGGAAATACGGCTTGGAGGGAAAATCATCCCACGGGTCGGGCCACAAGTTTGCTTCGGAAGAATTTTACCGGGCACTGGCCGAATTTGAACAAGTGTATGGGGTAACTTTTCCGCGTTTCGAAGGCGACAAGACCCCCGAAAACATTGAAAAATTTTACTGGGGCAGTTTACAAACGGTCCGCACCGCGCTGGAAAAGGAAAAATCGGTTGCCGTTTTTGCGGCGCAACAAATCAGTGCGCGTGCTGATGCGTTAGTTGCCGCGCACCGTAAAGCGCGTGCAGAATTAGGCAACAGCCAAGATTTGTACACTAAATTTTCCGCAAAAGAGGTGCCTGCCGAATTTACGTTTGAAATTGGCAAAAGTTACACGACCCGCGGAGTATTAGGGGATGTGCTTAACTATTTGAACCACCAAACAAACGGTACGCTGTTGGTTGGTTCGGCGGACTTATACGGTTCTACTGGTGCCGGAGCGGTAGCCAAAGGATTTGCAGACGGTTATTTTAATATGAAATCCAATCCGCAATCGCGCCGGATATCGGCCGGGGGCATTTGCGAAGATGGTATGGCCGCCGTATGTAGCGGTATTTCTTCTTTTGGCAAACACGTGGCGGTATCTTCTTCGTACGGAGCATTTGTAGCATTTGAACATGTAGCCGCCCGCCTGCACGCTATCGGCGTGCAAGCCGCGCGTGAAGTAGGGGCGCACCCCAATACCTTAATTTTATTTAACGGGCACTCCAGCTTGCCTACCGGGGAAGACGGCCCCACGCATGCGGATCCGCAGTCGCTACAACTATTGCAGGACAATTTTCCGAAAGGGGCGTGTATTACGCTAACCCCGCTTGAGGTAGATGAGATTTGGCCGCTTATGACCGCGGCGTTATCCAAACGCCCGGCGGTGCTTGCACCGTTTGTGGTGCGGCCATCTTACAATTTTACGGACCGCAAGGCCTTGGGATTAGATAGTGCCCAAATGTCCACGAACGGGGTGTATTATTTGCGCCGCGCGAAAGGAAAATCTGAGGGGGCTATTATAGTACAAGGTGCGGGCGTAGGCAGAATTGTATTGGAAAAAGTATTGCCGGACCTCGCCAAAAACGGACCGGACGTGGACGTTGTATATGTAAGTAGCCGGGAACTGTTTGAGTTGTTACCCGCTGCGGAGCAGGAGCAAATCTTGCCGCTTGCGTTGCGTCACCGGGCCATGGGGATCACCGATTTTACATTGCCGACGATGGACGCCTGGCTGTTAAGCCAAGCCGGCCGTTGGCACACGTTGTACCCGCACAAAGGCGGTGCGTTCCTGGGTAGCGGGGCTGCAGGTAAAGTGTATGAAGAAGCCGGCATGGACGGTGCTAGCATTGTGCGCGCCGTGCGTGCATACGTAGAAAATTTAAAAAAGGCGGCTGCTTGGTTGTAGCGCCTAAGAGGAGAAATGTATGGCAGAAGAAAAACCTTATTTAACCGGACGGACGTATCTTTTTAAACTCCCGAAAGGCAAAGATTTGTTGGAGTCTTTGGCTGATTTTTGCCACGACAACCAAGTTAAATGCGGTATTGTTAGTGTGGTAGGCTCGGTGGCGAATGCTACGATTGCCTATTACGACCAAAGCAAAAAGAAATACGACAAGAAAGTAATCAACGAAGAAATGGAACTCTTGAGCCTAACAGGTAACATCAGCATCCAGGACAATCGCCCGCAAGTACATGCTCACGTAGTGTTGGCGGGGAAAGATTACAATGCTGTTGGCGGTCACTTATTACCGGGTACTAAAATTTATGTATGCGAAGCGTTCGTACAAGAAATTGTAGGCGAACCGAAAGTGCGCCGCTCGGACAAAGTGACTAAACTGTCGTTGTGGGCGTAATTCTCAGACGGTGATTTTAAAAAACAGGAGCGTAAAAATACGCTCCTGTTTTTTTTGTGAAAAATAGAATATCAATTTAAAAAAAACGTGTCAAGACCCATTTATAAAAATACTTGAAAAATTGTTTCTAAAGAGTTTTAATAGAGGGGTAGTAGGTAGTTAACATCAAACAGGAGGATGTGCTTAATGAAAAAACTACTAAGCTTGTTAGCCGCCGTGGCTTTGTTCCCGGTTGCTGCAAATGCTGATGTATTGAACAACGTAAACCTCAAAGGCGAAATTCAAACCATCGCCTCTGATGTAAACCACAATAACGCCCTTGTTGGAGCCTATAACACTAACACTAGTGTGCGTGTGTTGGCAGGTTTATCTGCCGAGTTGGTGGAAGACGTAACGGCCAACTTAATGTTCTCGTATGCGAACCTCTGGGGCCAAGACGATTCCCGCGGCAACTCAGTTCAGAACTATTGGGATTCTGTACGCTTGGTGGAAGCCAATGTGGTACTGCACAATTTGTTCTGCTGCTTAGAAGCGACTGTCGGCCGCCAATTCTACGGCGATGAAGACAGCGCTGTGATGTATTTCGGCCCGAACCACTACAACGCCGAATTTAACGGCTATCCGCCGGCCTTGGACGCGGCCAAAATCACCTACGCGGATGATGTAAAAGCCTTAACATTAATCGCCGGTAAAGTAAACAACACCTCCGGTGTTGGTATCAATAGGACTACGCCGTGGGCTCCCGCTCCGGCTGCTCCGTTAGGGGCGACAGATTATAGCGTTTACGGTGCCGACTTTAAATTAAACGTAACCGAAGACGTAACAGCCCAAGTATATGGCTATGACATACGCAGTGCAAACGGCACTTTCTTAATAGCCAATGGGGACGAACACGCCGGTTTCTACGGGGCTAAATTAGCCTTGAACACGCCGGTACGTTTCAGCGCAGAATATGCCCGTAACTTCGGCGGTAATCACTTATTCAAAGAACACCACGCCACCGGCCACATGGTAAAATTGGACGTGGCTACGGATATT
>CADBFX010000008.1:0-111013 GCA_902794125.1 uncultured Elusimicrobium sp.
CGTAAACTCGCTCCGCTCAAACATACAAAATTTCTTTTCCAATCGGGCGCTTTTTATAAACGCTCCAAAAGGGCGGAGAAACTACAAACAACAAAAAGATGTTTTTCCTCATAAGTTGTTTTGTTCCGGCATTGGAACGCCGTCCACACGCCGCAATGCGAGGGGTTGTCCTGCTTGTATGTTTGAGCTTTAGCGAGTTTACAAGCAGGCCGAGCGTTGGTGGCGGGTGGGTTCCGCCGCCGGAGAGTCTTTTTCGTCCTTTTTCTACGGCTAGAAAAAGGACATATAAAAATCTTTTTGGAAAACTTTTTCTAAGCAAGAAAAAGTAAATATATAATTTTTGATACTTTTTGAAAGGGAAAAAGGCGCAGAAAAAATTATTTTTCAAATTTTTCTTTAAACCATCTAATTACCCATTCCGGCTTATAATCAATGATTTTTTTATTGTGGCGGGTGTAACTTTCCGGCGGAGCCATGAGTTGTTTTTCCCGCGGCAGGAAGGAATAAAAATAATTCGTCACTACTTCTATATTAGGGTACCATAAATTGTGTACTTTCTTATCAATCCAATGTTGAAGCCCTAAGTTTGGCAAACCAAGCCCGGCTGAAGCTGCCCAAAAAACGGAATTTACCGCAATTACATAAAGCGGATATTCTTTCTTTAATAAGGAAAGTAAATGCCAGGTTTGGTTGATCGTAAATTTTTTAATATCAATTTCCAAATAGTCCGGGTTTCCCGTCGGGCCGCCTTTGGTTACGCTCATTACAAAATATCCTTCTTTAATTAACCCCTGGGCAAGACTCTGCATATGCGGATACACGTAATTAGAACCGCGCGAATCTAATTGCAAAAATACGATACCTTTCTTATGGGCAGCCTTTTCGCGCACTGCCTGTAAAGTTTCTGTCACTACCCCGGCAGGTTCCTGCGGGAAATACATCACCGGCGCGGGCACGTCAGCAGGCAACGGCAAACCAAACGTTTCAAACAAACTAATCACGCGGTGCGTAACATAACAATTATATTCGTAATACACCGGCACAGCCAAAAACCCTTCCGGAATTTGCGCCAACGCATCCGAATAATCATAATTTTTCCAAATGAACGGATGACGCGTTCCGTTGAAATAAGATACCTTTTCAAAATTAGGGTTTTCTTCCAATAATTTTCCCACCAACGGCGAATTATTACGGTCAAATTGTCCCCCCACATAAGCGTAGAACGGCAGGGAAGGATATTTTTTCTTAAGTTCGGACCAGACAGGCGTGGTATAAAGATAATCACCAATTCCCATAAAAAAGATAAAAGCAATCCCTTTCATATTGGGATTAGCAGCTAGTGCTGCGTCAAAATCATAAAACACATGTTCGTGGCGGTAAAGCGGACGGGCAACACGAAACCAATTTTTATGAGTCGGCGGAACCGATTTTTTAGCTTGAAACGGAGCCGAGAATTGATACCACGCCGGCGTGCGCGAAGGCAGAAAAAATAAACATTGATGCATTCCCCAACGCAACGTTTCGTACACTACACATAAAGGACGCACCGAACAAATTTTACGATAAAATGATTTCTGTGCCATATTAATTACTCCGTGTTTACAGTATAGCAAACCCATACCCTTTAAGACAAAAAATACCCCGCACTTAGGTGCGGGGTATGAGGACAATGCAATTTTTTATTGGTAATAGCTACCTTTTTTCTTTAAACCGATATTTTTAAAGAAAGTAGCGCAATCTCCACTAGAACATTGCCAATATTCCGCTCCGGACGAAACTCCCGAAGGGAGCCCCTCCACAGAAGGATTTTTAATTAAAAAGCGAGACACCTGTACATCCCCCGAAGTAGATGTAATAAACACCCCACAGTTTCTGGCACCTCTATCGGCAAGTTCAAACGCCCAGTTTTTAGAGGAATAATTTACTTTTACATCCAAATCATCCAAACTGGTTGGGCATTGGCGAAAGGTTGTAGAGTATATATTAGCGGCGTCCAAAATTGCCTTGCTCGTTACGACTGCTTCTGTCGTGCGGGATTTTTTAATAGCTTTTTCATATTGCGGAATGGCCACCCCGGTCAGAATACCGATGATAAGCACTACCACTAATAACTCAATTAAGGTAAACCCTTTATTCATAAAATTGCTCCTTTCTTGCAAGATACTAATAGTATAACAAAAAATAGCAAAAAAACGAGTATTTTTTAGAAAAAACATCCTATGACGGTTCATTTTTTCCGTTTGCGCAAAAAAAGCCAAAATTCTATAATATAAGAGGGTAGGATTATGCCTATCCTTGCGCATTTGCGCACAATACCGTTTTAAATTAAACAAGGAGACTTCCTAACTATGGCTAAACTAGTTGCTATGGACGGCAATGGGGCAGTATCCCATGTCGCTCATGCTACCAACGAAGTAATCGCTATTTACCCGATTACACCGTCCTCCACAATGGGCGAAATCTGCGACGCGAAAAGCGCCAAAGGTGAAACCAACATTTGGGGCAATGTTCCTTCCGTAAGCGAACTACAATCCGAAGGCGGTGCTTCCGGCGCCGTACACGGCTCTTTAGTAGCCGGTGCCCTCACCACTACTTTTACGGCTTCTCAAGGTTTACTCTTGATGATTCCGAACATGTACAAAATCGCAGGCGAATTAACACCGACTGTTTTCCACGTGTCTGCCCGCGCCATTGCCACCACAGCTCTTTCTATCTTTGGTGACCATTCCGATGTTATGGCCGTCCGCCAAACCGGTTGGGCCATGCTTTGCTCGGACAATCCGCAAGAAGCGATGGATATGGCTTTAGTAGCCCAAGCTTCCACGCTGCGCGCCCGCGTGCCGTTTGTGCACTTCTTTGATGGTTTCCGCACCAGCCACGAACTGAACATGGTGGAACCGATTTCCAAAGAACAAATGAAAGAAATGATTAACGATGACCTGGTGGCCCAACACAAATCCCGCGGCTTAAACCCCGAACACCCCACCGTGCGCGGTACCGCCGCCAACCCGGATGTGTATTTCCAAGCGCGCGAAGCCGTTAACAAATTCTATAACGCCGTACCCGGTATCGTAAAAGAAGAAATGGCCAAACTGGAAAAATTGACCGGCCGCCATTATGATTTATTCCAATACATCGGGGATGCGGATGCTGAACGCTTAGTAGTAATTATGGGTTCCGGTGCCGATGTAGCCCAAAACGCCGTAGAAGCCATGAAAGGCGAAAAAGTAGGCGTACTCAAAGTAAAACTCTTCCGTCCCTTCAGCATTGCTGATTTCATTAAAGTAATCCCGAACACCATTAAAAAAGTAGCCGTATTAGACCGCACCAAAGAACCCGGTTCTTTGGGCGAACCGCTCTTCCAAGATGTCTGCGCTGCTTTCTTAACGAGCGAAGCCAAAGCCAAATTTGCCGCCACGCCGCTTATTATCGGTGGCCGCTATGGTATCGGCTCTAAAGACTTTACGCCTTCCGATATCAAAGCCGTATTTGATAACTTGGCCGCTAAAGAACCGGTACGGGATTTTGTCGTCGGCATTACTGACGACCTTACCCATAAATCTTTACCGGCCACTACCTTAGCGCGCAAAGCCAATAGCGATATTTTCGCCGCTTTGTTCTACGGATTGGGTTCTGACGGTACCGTCGGTGCTAACAAAAACACGATGAAAATCATCAGCGCCAACGGGTTCTTTGCCCAAGGGTATTTCGTCTATGACTCCAAGAAATCCGGCTCTATGACGACTTCTCACATCCGCTTTGGCAAAAACTACATCCGCGCCCCGTACCTCATTCAAGAAGCAGATTTTATTGGCGTACACATGTTTGACTTCTTAGATAAATACGATGTGCTCGGCAAAGCCAAAAAAGGCGCTACCGTCCTTATTAACGCGCCGTACAGCGCCGAAGAAGTATGGAATCACTTGACCGCGGAAGTACAAAAAATCATCATTGACCGCCAACTCAAAGTCTATGTGATTGACGCTTCCGAAATTGCTTTAAAAACCGGTATGGGCAGCCGCACCAACACGATTATGCAAACCGCTTTCTTCGGTATTGCGGGCGTAATCCCAGCCGAAAAAGCCATTGAAGATATTAAACACGCCATTGAAAAAACCTACTCTAAAAAAGGTGAAGAAGTTGTACAGAAGAACTACAAAGCAGTGGATGCCGCTTTGGCGGGTCTGCACGAAGTAAAATATCCGGCTAAAGTTTCTTCCACCTTGCACACCAAAGCTCCGGTACCGGCTACGGCTCCGGCCTTTGTCAAAGACGTGTTAGGCGAAATGATTGCCGGCCGCGGGGACGCGTTACCAACCTCGGCCATGCCGGAAGGCGGCGTATATCCGACGGGTACCACCCAATACGAAAAACGCAATATCGCCATCATGGTGCCGCAATGGGATCCGAACACTTGTATCCAATGCGGTTTCTGCTCTATGGTCTGCCCGCACGCGGCTATCCGCATTAAAGCCTATGATGCTGACGCGTTAGCCAAAGCCCCGAAAACCTTTAAATCCGCTGACGGAAAAGCCGACCTCGCCGGTAAAAAATTTACCGTGCAAGTAGCGGTGGAAGACTGCACCGGCTGCGGCGCTTGTGTATTTAACTGCCCAGCTAAAAACAAAGAAAATCCGGAAAAGAAAGCGCTTAGCATGGTGCACCAACTTTCCGTACGCGAAAACGAAATTGACAACTACGCTTTCTTCTTGGGCCTCAAATGCGGTGAAACTCCGTATGTAAAACTCTTAACGCAATTATTCGGTGATCGTTTGGCTGTTGCCAACGCCACGGGTTGTTCGTCTATTTACGGCGGTAACTTGCCGACTACGCCTTATTGCAAACGCGAAGACGGTAAAGGACCGGCCTGGGCCAACTCCTTATTTGAAGACAACGCCGAATTTGGTTTAGGTTTACGCTTAGCGTTTGACCAATTAAATAAAGACGCCAAAGCGTTACTCGTACAAGCCAAAGAAAACGAAAACTTCAAAGCGCATACGGCTTTAATTGACGCCATTTTAAACGCCGACCAAACCACGGATGCCGGTGTGGAAGAACAACGCGCACGCATTGCCGAACTTAAAGGAATCTTGGAAAAAGGAGCCAAAGCCGGTTGCGAAACCTGCAAACGCCTCTTAAGCTTGGCCGATTACCTGATCCGCAAATCGGTGTGGATCTTGGGCGGTGACGGTTGGGCCTACGATATCGGTTACGGCGGCTTAGACCACGTATTAGCCTCCGGCAAGAACATCAAAATCTTAGTGCTGGATACCGAAGTGTATTCTAACACCGGCGGTCAAATGTCCAAAGCCACCCCGTTAGGTGCAAAAGCCTTATTTGCCGCGGGCGGCAAAACCATGCCGAAAAAAGACCTCGGTATGATTGCCATGACCTACGGCAACATCTATGTAGCGCAAGTAGCCATGGGTGCCAACATGAACCAGACCATCCAAGCCTTGGCGGAAGCCGATGCGTATGACGGTCCGGCCTTGGTAATTGCTTACTCGCACTGTATTGCTCACGGGATTGATATGTCCAAAGGTATGGGCGAAGCCAAACGTGCCGTACAAGCCGGCCGCTGGATTCTCTACCGCTTCAACCCCGAAGCCCGCTACGAAGGCAAGAACCCCTTGCATGTAGATTCTCCGCTCGGCGCGCCGACCTTGCCGCTAGCCGACTATATGAGTGGCGAAAACCGCTTCAAAGGTTTGATGCGCGATAACCCGGAATTGGCTAAAGAGCTCATCAAACGGGCCGAAGCCGAATATGCGTGGAGACGCGATTTGTACAAACAACTCGCGGCCATCCAACCCGGCGAGAAAGTGATTAAATAATTGCTTAATATCTCAAGCATTGAAAGCCCCCTTTCTTAGGGGGCTTTCTTATATCCCGCCGGACGCGATTTGTACAAACAACTCGCGGCCATTCAACCCGGCGAGAAAGTGATTAAATAATTGCTTAATATCTCAAGCATTGAAAGCCCCCTTCCTTAGGGGGCTTTCTTATATCCCGACGGACGCGACTTGTACAAACAATTAGCGGCGATTGTTCCTAACGAAAGAGTTGAAAAATAATCGTTAGTTAAATTCAAAGCATTGAACCTCGGGCTAATGCCCGAGGTTCTTATATGTTAAAACCACTAACAAAAATCCTTATTTGCGTCCGTACAAAAATTGGTCGCCGTGTATTAAATAGTACCACACGCTCCATATGGACAAAACAAGTAACACCACACTAATAAAAATAAAAGTTTTACCAATGATAATATCGTAATCCAACAGGCCAAGCGGTTGTAAGATATTATACCAATCGCCCTTTACCTCACCCGGCGCCCAATTTGTCATCATATCCGAAGAAGTAAGTGCCAGCTTACTGGCCCGCGCATCACAGGCATAAATTCCGGCTCCGTAAAAAGTCGTCGCCAACCAATAGGTTATCAGCGGTAACAAATATCTCCCCCCGCTTAAACGCAACGTGCTTAACGCAACTAATATCGGCAGTAAAGTTTCCACCCCGTTGCCCATGAATGAAGACCACCAACGAGCCACCGGGAAAAGATCATTGGGCAGCAACAAATACCCCAGCCGTCCCACCATATTATGCCCCAACATTTCGTGCGTTAAATAATTAGGAAGATAAACGAAGATATTGTCCAACAGGGTTTTTACGACCCAGCCGTCCCAATGGTTCCAGCACCACCATATTGCTAACCCGCAAAATAGGATTCCCCAAAGGCTCCATTTGAAATAAAAAAAACTTTGTTGATAGGGGTCAATTCTTTCCAATAATTTTTTCATAAGAGTATTATAACACATTGCCAGCTCGCCCTGTTTATGTTACAATAAACGTCGAAGGATTCTTATGAAAAAAGCCATTATCTGCCTATTGTTATTCATTGTACTCTTACTGGCCTGGGGATATAAAAAAGCTGCCCAGCAAGATTTAAATGAACGCCTCATCGCTGACGCATATTACGGCGATTTTGTATCTGTTAAAAACGACGTGGAAGAAGGCGCCCAATTATCATTTATCTTTTACTTTCAAGACGAAGAACGCCAATATAACGGCGTAGAATTTAACGCATTGCATGCGGCAGCTTCCAGCGGCAACGAAGATATTATCAATTTTTTACTCAATCAAAAAATGGATATCAACGCCCGCACCGATGGCGGTTGGACACCTTTGTTTATTGCCGCGCGGGATGGCCGCGCCGAAGCTGCTAAACTCTTGGTATATCGCGGGGCAGATGTTAATGCCCAGTCCGACTCCGGAGCCACCGCACTTACCATGGCGCTCACCCAAAAATTCCCGTCGGAAACAGAAAGAAATGAAGTATTGTTATATATGTTAAAACGCGGGGGCAACCCCAATTTAGTGGATAATTACGATTTAGCACCGTTATATTACGCGGCAACAGCCGGCCATACACAAGCCGTAGCATTACTGTTAGAATATGGGGCGGACAAAGAACATCCTTCCGTAAAAAAGGCCCTTTCGTATTTAAAAAAACACGAAGAGCCTTCTCACAAAAAAATAATCCGTTTATTAACAACGCCTAAGGAACTGTAAATAAGATATCATACCGGATAGGCCCTTGCGTATGCACTCTGGGCCTTGGCCTATAATGAAAAGCAATTACTGTTTTGAGGTAGAAGATACAATCAAGGCGTAGCCGTCCGCTTTCCCTTCGGCATTTTTACACACAAAAACATCCCATGCGGTATCGGCATACAGACCGTCTTGTTGTTGAAGATCTAAATTTACATGGAACAAGTTAGCAGAAATATCCGCCTTGGCCGCCTTAAAAATTTGCTTAGACAAGTCGCTGTTACGGATACATTCTTCAAAGAAATTGCGCCCTTGTAAATTCTCCATGCGCCGGCCCGTAACTTTCAAAAACGGCTGGTTGGCATAGTTGATTTGATAATCTAAATCAATAAATACAGCGGGCATTTCCACATACTCCAAGGTCCGCGCCAAAGAACGCGACGCATCACTAAGCATTTTGCCCGTTTGCCGCAGCTCAATCCGAAGGCCTAAGAGTTTAGCCATTAGCCCAATTAATTCTTCCGTGCCCGGTTCAAATTCCCGCCGGGGCTGACGCGACGCAAAACACAACGCTCCTTCTACTTGATTTCCCACCTGCAGCGGAGCCGCTACCATAGAAGCAAAATGTTTTTCTTTGTGTAAACAACGCGTACAAGAAGTTACCTCCAAATCCGGCCATAACCGGACCACTCCGTCCTGCACATCCGTCAGACATTCTTCCACGGCAAATTCCATATGCCGCTCTATATTAAAATCATTGGGCGTAGTATAGATTACCAAACTTTCGCGGCGATCTTTTCCCTGCTGAAACCGACACACTAAGCCGATATCCGCCTGAAAAACTTGGCAACCGAATTCCAAAATTTTATCTACTTGTTCGGTAAGCGTAAGCCCCGGTTCCCGCACAATACGGTATAACGCATGAATTTTTTCATCATAAATGCGCTTTTCCGAAGCATCCTTAATCCACAGAACCACTTCTTCGCGCCCGTTAATCGGCGTGACGGCCACTTCAAAATAATGGGGTCTATCGGTCAGCATCCACTCAAATTCAAATTGAGTGCTGACATTGACTCCCAACGCTTCTTTGATAGAAAATAATGCCTGCGAAGCGGCCTCAGCCGGCCAATATTCTTCCGGTGTTTTCTTCAAAAATATTTTTTGTGCAGTGGCATTATCCAAATAATCTAAGTTGGAATGGACCTCCAGCACCCGGCCGGAAGCATCTGCTTTCATATAAATACCGGGCAACGCTTCCCGCACGCTTTTTAACTCTTGTGCTTCTTTGGAATCCTTGGCAATTTCGTTAAGTTGGTGGGTCACATCCTCAATAACCACCAGGGCCGATTCCTTACCCGGCAAATTAAGCGCCGCGATAGCTACCTGCGCATCAAACCAAGAGCCGTCTTTTTTACGGACTGCTAAGCGGAAATCCGCCTTCCCGTCCAGGGCTAATGCTTGCTCCGTTTGTTTAAATATTTCTTCCACCGCGCCGTCATTTTTAGACGGGTCTGTAAACAAATTACGCAGCGGCATATTAATTAATTCTTCCCGGGAATAACCGACTTTGTGTTCCAACAGGCGGTTTGATTGTTCAATTTTTCCCAAACGGCCATCCTCTAATTGTATAGAGAAAACAACACCGTCGGTAGTTTCTAATAAGGCGTTTAATTGGGCCGAACGTTCTTCCAAAATCTTCATAATCTGCAAGTGAAATGCCAAACTACGGAAGATAAACAGGTAGCGTCCATCCGCTTCTTTAAGCGCATTTAAACGCACCATGCAAGTCTCTAAGCCGCTGCCCAACACCAAGGCATATTCCCGGTTGGAAAGCGTGTTTTCAGTTTGCAAGGTTTGTAAATCCTGCGTTAAAGCAGCCGTGGAATCTTCTTGGAATAAACAGCGGATATCTTGCCCGATTAATTCCTCCGGCTGTAACTGACACAACGAACAGAATAAATCGTTGCACGATTCTATTTTAAAATCGCTATTACACAACACGTAAGGTTCGCTATTGGGCAATACCAACGTCTCTTTGCCAAAATTTGACGGAGCCAACAACGCCGCAGAAAGTCCTTGATTTGACGGCATCGCCGGGGCGGCCGGTTTACGCGCCACATACACCACATAATCGGCTTCAATAGAACCGTCTTTTGCGTCGCGCTTGTTAATCGGCACTAACGTCGCCCGCAGTGGCAAACTTCCCGTTTTACGGATACGGCCCGGGAATAACATTTGAGCTTTTTCCCAATTCACCACATAATCCATCTCAGCCGATTCACCTTTTTTCATTTTGCGGCGCACAGCTAATGTCAGTGCCGGGCGCATGTAAATATTGCGGTAGAAATTTTTATCAGCTTCGGTAAAGCCAAATAAATTTCTAGCTGCGTTATTCATTACCGATATGTAACCCTTATTGGATAAAATAAACGCCGGCATTACGCTGTGTTCAAAGGCTGCCCGGAAATTTTCCCGCTCTGCCTTCATATCCCGCAGCATACGGTTAGATTGGGTAACATCGCGGATAAATCCCATTACAATCCGGCGGCCCAAATACTTGGAAAGTACCGCCGCAAATTCCGTTTCTACTTTTTGCCCGTTCTTCTTCGTAAAGCGAACTTCAATCGCGCGGGAAGAATCAGCCGCTCCGGCTAAAACGGCCTCGTACTCTTCTTTTAAGAACAAGCGGTGATCTTCGCTGACTAAGTCCAACAGTGGGTGGTTGGTTAATTCATCTAATTGGGCATACCCCAAAATCTGACAGAAGGCGCGGTTTGCATAAATAATTTTACCGTCCTCCACAATCACCACTCCTTCCCGAGCATTTTCCACGAGTAACGTGTTTTTATCGCTCGCTTCGCGGATTTGCTTTTCCATTTTCGTTTTAGCGGTGATATCTTCGGAAACGACTAACAGACAATTGGGCGTCCCGTCGGGGTTGAAGACCGGGGTCTTAACGGTATGCATAATCTTGATACCTTCCCGGGCGGAAGAAATAAGTTCTTGCGGAATATTTTGTTCCTTTTTGCTTTCAAATACACGCAAATCGGATTCCCGCAAAAATTCGGCTTGGTCTTTGTTTAAATCAGTCCGATACGACGTACGTCCAATTACTTCCGCCGCCGGCACGCCGAAAAGTTCTTCACTTTTCTTATTCCACAGAATATATTTCCCGTCGTAATTTTTAACGGATAACGAAACCGGCAGCTGGTTAATAACCGCTTGCAAAAAGTTCTTAGCGTCTACAATGGCGCGCTCTTGTTCTTTTTTAGCGGTAATATCTTCCGCCACCGTTAGCACCATAAACGGATTGCCTTCTTTGTCAAACACCGGAGCTTTAATTAAGTGTAATAATATCTTATCGCCGCGTTTGGTGGTGTACCATTCTTCCGGGAATTCCAAAATTTTTCCGTCGCGGAAAATAGATTTTTCACGTTCCCCGTAAAAACCGGGTTCTTGTTGATAAGTCGTTTCCCCGGGGAAAAGTTCCAAAGCCCGGCGGTTAATAAACGAAATTTTATCATCAACACTGCGTGCATAAATGGCCACAGGCACGTTGTCTAATAAACTTTGCAACGTATTTTTGGTTTCGCTTAACGTCCGTTCTTGCAAGCGGCGTTCGGTAATATCTTCCACTAACGTCACCACAAACCGTGTTTCGGGGGTGTTGCCCAGAACAGGTACTTTTACCAAGTGTAACAATTTGCGCTCACCCGCTGCGGTGGTGTATTCTTCTTCGGGAATATCCAACGTTTTCCCGTTTTCCAACAAATCATGTTCACGGCCGATATACTGGGATACTTGTTCATCCGTTTCATGCGGCAAGGAACCTTTTTCGTCGTAATCTTCTTCTTGCACATTACCAAAAATTTCGTTGCATATTTTATTACGCAGCAACATTTTTCCGTACTCGTTGCGCGCATACAAACCAATAGGCGCGTTTTGTACAATGGCGGACAAGAATCCGTTGATGCGGTGGACCTCTTTTTCCTGGCGGCGGCGTTCGCTGACGTCTTCCACGATAGACAACACCAGCGGTTTGGGGCCGGCATCCATAAGCGGCACTTTAATCATGTGAATAATGTGTTCTTTACCACTGGCATCTACATAAATTTCTTCGGGGAAATCAATTGTTTTACCTTCCCGTAAAATTTGTTGTTCGCGCTGCCGGTGGAATTTAATAACGTCTTGCCCTTGGTATGAATGCGGCGAATCAGCCTTTTTGCCGTCCGGTTCGTTAAACACCAGTGTACTCTGCTTATTAAAAAACGTCATTTTCCCTTCGCAATCGCGCGTGTACAACCCCAAGGGCACGTTATCCAAAATGGCCTGTAATAAAGTTTTGTTGCGCTGCAAATCTTGCCATTGGAGGTACCGGTCGGTTATGTCCTCATAAGAAGTAAGAATCAGTGTTCCTTCGTTAGCCGGAGAAAACATCACATTTTTATAGATAGAAAGGACTCTTTCTCTACCGTCTTGCGTTTTATAAGCCAGTTGTACCGGACCAAAGAGGGGTTGCTTGTTGCGCAATTTTTCATCCATGCGTTGCAAAGAAGAAGTAATCTCTTTCGGCAGGAAATTGTCCAGAGGCTTTCCAATCACATCTTTGACGGTATATTTAAAAAATTCTTGGGCTTTTTCGTTCCACCACAAACAAATTCCTTCTGTGTTTTGTACGGTCATAGCTAAGGGGCTTTTATTAAGTAAGCGCGTCAGGAATTTCTTATCCGCACTTAACCGCGAAAACATAGAAATTTCTTCTAAACTTACCAGTACAAGCGAGGTATCTGCCATCGGTCGTGCGCCCACACTAGCGGATATTACTTCCGCGGACGGGGTAACAAGTTCCATGACCGTTTTTTTGTGATTCGTATGGGTCAGTTCTTGCACACGCTCCCACGTCAACCCGAAACGTTCCGCTTTACTTCCCACCAATTTATCGGCGGGGAGCTGCAACAGTTGGGCAGCCGCCGTATTAGCGTATTTAATTTTTCCGCCTACTTCTAACAAAAGAAGCGGCGTAGGAATTTGTGCAAAAAAATTTAACATCTCCGGCGTTAACGCGGCAATCGATTTAGAAAAAATATTTTTCTTAGAAAAAAAAGACATAAACCCTCTCCTTTGTACAGAAATACAAGGACTCGCTTATATATTAATAAATTCCGCTCCGGCTTGCAATAACGCACCGAACGCGCACCAGCCTGCGTGCGCGTTCGGAAAAAATCAACGCTACGGTTCTAATATATCTTTTTGACAACGGGTTTTCCAAAATTTGCTAGCATATTTTTATGTATCGGTTATTCATATATTGTTTTTTAGTGCTCGGCTTAGCCATGCCGTCAGTGGCTAAAGAGCGCCCTTACAAGCCTGAAACCGTCCGTCAAACGCCCCAATATCTCTCCACCAATCCGGCTTTAGTGGAAGACACCTGCCCCGGTCATAACATTTTTGAACCTTTTTCTTGTACCAAACAGGATGATCCCGGTTTTACCTGTTTTGATGTGTATCGCTTACAAGGAGACCCTATTGATACCGAACGGTACGTCCTATTAGACCAAGCTCTTACTACCGAATCTGTCTCCGCCGATCCACGTTGCACATTTGATGAATTAACCTGTGATAATTTTTTAAAAGCATTAAAATATAATTTAGATTTTTCGTTTTTCATTGATAATTTCCCCTCCTCCTCATTCCCGGAGTGCGGAAAAACCTATTCTTGCACGCGGATTTCGTGTTTATTGCCGCTTTCCCCGTTACAAGATGGCACGCCCCAATCGCGCAAATTATCATGCGTGTTTAAAAAGAACCAATTTTTCTTTTTAGGCACCAATATCTCTTGCCGCGACAAAAACCAACCGTCCGCTAACTAATCGTCCCTCTCAAATTGGTATAATGAAGATATGTTATTGGCCTATTTGCAAAGTATTTTTTCGTTTCGCGCTTATCACCGCATGGCGCTTACCTCGCGCAAGGTGTGCTTGGTGTTTGTGCTGTTTATTTTTCTTCTTTCCCTGATTGTTTTTTACTTTTTTACAGGTTCTTATGTCCGGAAAAACTTGCCTGCCTTTTTAAAAAACTTTCCGCAAATTACGTTTGAAAAAGGCGTGCTGACCGCTCCCGACAAATTGGTTACAGCACCACTGCCCGGAAACGATTTTTTCTTCGCATTTGAAGCCAAACGTGCTACGCCGCCCACCTTTAGCGAAATGGCCGAAAAAGGCTGGCTGATGTTAGTGGTCGGCAATACAATTTATATGCCCGGTTCCGGCACCGTTCAAACACAAGTAGTGCCCGAACAACTTTCGTTCACCACTTCCCCCGATTTTTTAACCCAACATCAATCCACGCTGGCCAGTTTACTCAAAGTAACAGCTATGGCTTTTGCTTTGTTTTTTATTCCGCTTACCTTGGCGTTTGATTTCTGTCTGGCTTGCACGATTGGGATGATTTTCAACTTAATTACCCACCGCGCCGTGTCCCTGGGGTTTATTACACGCTGGGCCATATTTTTGCTGGGGCCTTTGTCCTTATTATGGTATGTACGGCTGTGGTGGAACATTCCGCTGTTTACATTTGCCCAAGTGATTTTATGTATCATTTATATACAACAAATTTTTAATACACTCCCGGAGGGAAAATAATGCTTATTAAACTGATCCGCTCGTTTAGTTCCGCGCACCGGCTCCCGCAATACGACGGAGCTTGCCAAAAATTGCACGGACACACGTGGAAAGCCGTTTTTGTAATAGAAGGTCCCATCCGGGAGGACGGCATGGTGTGCGATTTTAAAGTAGTAAAAAATCTATTGGACGAAAACCTCCCCGACCATCAATTTCTAAACGATTGGGTGGAAAACCCCACCGCCGAAAATTTGGCCCAATTTTTATTTAAAAAAATCGGCACTAAACTGGCCGACATGGGCCTAACTTTAAAAACCCTGGAAATTTGGGAGAGCGATAATGCCGCAGCCGTCGTGGAAGGTTAACGAAATTTTTTATTCCATCCAAGGCGAAGGGGCTCACAGCGGCATGCCCGCCGTATTTTTACGCTTATCCGGCTGTACCATGGGATGCGATTTTTGCGATACCAAATACGCATTTAATGACGGCAAAACCATGAACGGGCTTGAAATTTTAGTGGCTCTGGCCGAACATCCCTGCAAAACCGTGGTAGTTACCGGCGGCGAACCGGCCGAGCAAGATTTGCCGGGGTTAATTTCTTTGTTAAAATCAGCCGGGCATATCGTACACTTGGAAACTAACGGCGCGCACGATTGTGACGTTAGCAAAGCGGATTTTGTTTGCGTTTCTCCCAAAAAATACGTCAGCCCGGAAATGCTAAAAAAAGCCGATATTATTAAATTAGTAATTGGTCAACAAACCGATTTGGAAGATGTAAAAAAATACTATAATTACGAAAACGAAAAAACAACCATTTATTTACAACCCGAAAGCAACAAACAGGAGAATATAGACTTATGCGTAAAACTGCTAAAAGAACATCCCTCCGCTCGGCTAAGCCTGCAACTGCACAAATTCGCAAACATAAAATAAGCGAAGAAAAAATTTTAAATAATTTGCGCGAAATTTTGGCCTTTATCGGCGATGATCCCTCCCGCGAAGGTTTATTGGAAACACCACACCGTATTTTACGCAGCTGGAAAAAACTCTACGGCGGTTACCAACAAAAACCGCAAGACGTACTCAAAACCTTTACAGAAGGTTCATGTGAAGAAATGGTGGTACTTAAAGATATTGAATTTTACTCCACCTGCGAACACCACTTGCAACCGTTTTTCGGCACCATTAGCATTGGATATTTACCCAAGGGAAAAGTGCTCGGTATTTCCAAACTGGCGCGCTTGGTGGAAGTGTTTGCCCGCCGACTTCAAATTCAAGAAAAACTTGTGGCTCAAATTGCCGATAGTTTAATGGAAACCTTACATCCGCACGGCGTAATGGTAGTATGCAAAGCTAAACACATGTGCATCAGTTCGCGCGGCATTGAAAAACATAATGCCGTCATGGTGACAAGCGCTATTCGCGGTGCGTTTAAGAAAATGGAAGTAAGAAACGAATTTTTAGAAATGATTAAATAGGAGTTTTTGCCATGGCTGCCCAAATCATGGCGATTGTAAACGCTACGCCGGATTCGTTTTACGACGGTAATCTACACAACACTACTGCCGGGCTAATAGCACGGGCCGAACAATTTGTCAAAGAAGGTGCGGACATGTTGGATATTGGCGGCGAATCTACCCGCCCCGGCTCGGCCCCGGTAGATGAAAATACAGAACGTGCACGCGTCATCCCTTTAGTTACTGCCTTACACCAACGCTGGCCGGATTTACCGCTTTCCCTTGATACCACTAAATTATCCATCGCCGAAGAAGGATTAAAAAACGGAGTCCAAATCATCAATGATGTTAGCGGACAACCGACAAACGATTTATTTCAACTCATTAAAAAATTCAACGCACAACTCGTTTTGATGCACACGCGCGGCACGCCAAAAACTATGCAACAATGCACCGCTTACACCGATGTAGTGGCCGAAGTAAAATCTTCCTTAGAAGAAAAAGTAACACAGGCCCGCACAGCGGGTTTAAAAGACGAACAACTAATTATAGACCCGGGGTTTGGTTTTGCCAAAACGCGTGAACAAAATTACACGTTACTCACGCACTTATCCCAATTAAAAATACCGGGCATACGATTGCTAGCGGCTTTATCGCGCAAAAGTTTTTTAAGTTTGCCGGGTGATACTCCCAAAGAACGGCTCCCCCAGACTATTGCGGCACATACAATGGCCCTGCAACAAGGAGCTGACATGCTACGTGTGCACGACGTGTTAGCCGCCAAACAAACGATTTCTTTCTTTTTTCATTGTCAGGAGGCCTTATGATGAACGTTTATCTTACACATACCGGCCAATTTACGGCGCGCCACGGACACGGAGGAACGTTAGCCGAAGAAATACACGAACATACATTTCACTACGAAATTACTTTTTACGGGCCGCTTAATGCGGAGGGATACCTGTTGGATTTTCGCCAAATTGCCCAAGTACTTAAAGAACACGTCAACACTCCGATAGCCGGCAAAGATTTGGGCTCTTTTTTGCCCAATCCCACCACCGAGGCATTGACCATTTGGCTTTTTGAGCGCTTGCAAAATCTACTCCCTTATTTATATAGTGTAAAAGTAGCCGAGGAACCGGACCGTTGGATAGAATATAAAGGAGAACACTAATGCCGCAAGCCATTATTGCACTGGGCAGTAACATTGCTCCCTGCAAAGAAAATATAGAGGCAGCTTTAGCCGCTTTAAGTTCGGTGGGGACGGTAAAAGAAGTGGCACCTTATATTGTGTCCCAACCGGAAGGGTTTTCGCAACAAGACGATTTTGTAAATACCGTAGCTATTTTAAGCACGCCTTATTCCCCATTAGCTCTTCTTAAAAAATTAAAATCACTGGAAACCCAGCTGGGGCGCACGCCGACTTTTCGCAACGGCCCGCGGGTAATAGATTTAGATATTTTGTTTTACGAGGATCAGGTCCTCTTTGAAGATGATGAACAATATCCACTACTAATTCCGCATCCGCGTCTGCAAGAACGGGAATTTGTACTAAAACCCCTCTCTTATTTAAGGCCGGATTTTGTACATCCCAAGTTAGGCAAACCCATTATCCGCCTGTACCGGGAACTTATGAAAAAAAAGGGCCAACCTACTTGCAGGATATTGTAGAATATATTTGTTAAGCTGTATATTTTTCAAAAAAGGAGAACTCAATGAAAAAAGTACTGACCGTTTTGGTAGCCGCTTTGTTTTTAGGCGCCTGCCATTGCAGCAAATGCACCACCGCGCCGAACCGCTCTAACACGTGCGCTAAAGCCACCTGCCAATGCAAACACCATCACAACAAAGGTTGCAAATGTGACAAGTGCAAAAAAGCAGGTTGCTTTGCCGAAAAGCAAGCCGCTAAACCGGCTCCTGCTCCGAAACCGGCCCCGAAAGTGACCGAAGACAAAGCCTTGAGTGAAGTGGCTACTATCAGCAAAAGAGCCGACAACACCGCAGTTTTATCCTTCAAAGAACCCATCAACTTCCGCTACAACAGCGACGAAATTGAAGGCGCTTCTTTAACCCCGGTTCAAAAAGCCGCTGCTGCTCTTAAAAAATATCCGGATGCTACCGTACGTGTAGCCGGTTATACGGATTCCTTGGGTGATGCCAACTATAATATTGATTTGTCCCAACGCCGCGCTAAAGCCGTAGCGATGGAACTCGTTAAAGAAGGTGTGCCGGCCAAGAACGTATCTTTCATCGGATACGGTGCCGCCAACCCGATTGCTACCAACAAAACTTCTGCCGGCCGTGCACAAAACCGCCGCGTAGAATTGGAAGTAACCAATAACTAATTGGCCAAGTTTCAAAAAAGCCTCCGTCGAAAACGGAGGCTTTTTCTTTTTTCCTTTTGTTTCTGGCCGGAAAAAAGTACAATATACGCATAGTTTCTTATTTTCAAAAAAAGGAGAAAACAGTAGCATGAAAAAAGTTGTTTTGTTGTGCACAGTTTGTGCGTTGTTTTTATCCGCCTGCACGACCCCCGGTAAAAGAACCGCTTGGGGTGCTGCGGGTGGCGCTGCGGTAGGTGCCGCGGCCGGAGCCATCATTTCCCATAACACGGGCGGAAAAAGTGGTACCGGTGCTGTCATCGGTGCTTTAGCCGGTGCTGCGGCCGGTGGTGCTTTGGGTAACTACTACGACAAACAAGCCAAAGAATTGGCCGCTATTGCCGACGTAGTAAAATCCGAAAACGGCCTTCAAGTATTCTTGAAAAACGATATTTTGTTTGCTACCGGCAGCTCGGAACTTTCCGCCGCTTCCTTGCAAACCCTTACGGACTTAAACAAAGTTCTCAAAAAATATCCGAAAAACCGCATCGTGGTACAAGGTTACACCGATTCCACCGGCACCGCCGCTCGGAACCAACAACTTTCTACCCAACGCGCTAAAGCCGTGTACGATTTCTTACTCGGCAGCGGTTTAAAAACCTTGAGCATCCAATACGTTGGTTTTGGTGCCTCTAACCCGATTGCCAGCAACGATACCGAAGCCGGCCGCGCGCAAAACCGCCGCGTCGTCTTGGCCATCACGGCAAACGAAAAAGATATTCAATAATTGTTGATATCTAAGCAAATAAAACCGGAGCCCACAAAGCTCCGGTTTTATTTTTTCCCATCCGTCAATAAACAACTAAAAAATCAGTAGCAAAAATTTACTCAATTTGCTATCTTATTAATAGATATGGAAAAGACTAATAATTCCCGCCTAAGAGCGTTATTGCAACTCATCAAAGCCGAAGACGACACTTACGGCCCGGTTCTTAAGCGCGAATTAGCCGCCGCCATTAAAGAAAATCCGTCCCAAGTACAAACGGTGATAGAGGAGGAATTTAAAGAACAAACTCCCCTGCCGGTACTACATACTTTAGAAGAAATCTGCTGGGAAGATTTATCCAAACAATTGGCCCGTTTTTCCGCCAAAATTAATCCCGACTTAGAAGAAGGGTTAATTTTACTTTCTAAATTTATTTATCCGTCCATTACTCGCAAAGATGTTACATCTCCGCTGGACGAACTTGCCAAACAAATGCGCCCTTACTTATTAAATGCCACCACACAGGCGGAAATTGCCGCTATTTTCAGCCGTCAATTTTTCCGTATAAATCAATTCCATCCGTTGCAAGCCAATTTAGATATCAAAGACATTTCTTTTGCCCGCTTACTACGCAAGAAAAAAGGCTCCAGCTTGTGTTTGGCCTGTCTGTATATTTTAATTGGGCAACGCTACGGGTTGGATATTAACTTGGTAGATTTAGCAGGCCGAATTTTAATCCATTTACAAGACTTTGCACATCAGGAAACTTTATTTATTGACCCGCTAGATAACGGAAAAATTTTATCGCAAGCAGATTGCCGCATTTATATTGAGTCCCGCCAGATTGAATGGAACGACGATTTCCTGCGGCCGCTTCCGTCTCGCCATATTATACGACGGATGATTGCCAATATGATTTACGTGCTTAATAAAGTACACGATGAACGGCGGTTAAAATTCCTACGGGAATATTTGGAAATTATTAAAAACTAATTGGGAGGAATATGAGTTACTACACATATTTGATTCTCGCTGTTGCGTGTTTCGTGTGTGAAATGTTCACCATGGAATTTTCTTTAGCGTGTTTAGGAATTGGTGCTTTAGGAGCGAGTTTAATGTCGTGGTTAGGGTTTGGCATTTGGCCCCAAGTAATCGTTTTTGCATTGGTAGCCTCGGCCTGCTGGATAGGGATTCGCCCGTTTGCCTTGCGCCATTTTTACGGCAAAGCCAAAAACATCAAAACTCCGGCAGAAGATGTAATCGGTCAAGAAGCGGTCGTAGAAACCGATATTGACCCCAAAAACCAAACCGGACGTGTCAAAGTATTGGGCGAGAGCTGGAAAGCCACCGCCGCCGCCCCCATTGCCGCCGGCACAAAATGTGTGGTAGAAAAATTGGACGGCGTAACACTTACCGTCCGTGCCAAATAAATTTGTAAGCAGGGCACGTTTTACGACGTGAAATTAAAATAGAGGAGAAACAACATGGAAGAACTGGGTATTATTTTTTTAGCAGCGTTCATCTTGTTTGTCGTGGTAATCATTGCCAAAGGTATTATCATCGTAAAACAAGCACAAGTGATGATTATTGAACGCTTCGGTAAATATTTAGCGGTACTTAATCCGGGTATTAACTGGATTATTCCGATTATGGACCGCCCGCACTTAATGGAATGGCGCAATAGCCGCGAATTTGTAGATTCCTCCGGGCGAACCCGCTCCGTTCCGTTTATGGAAATGCGCGATACGATTGATATGCGCGAAACGGTATATGATTTCCCACGTCAAAGCGTTATTACAAAAGATAACGTAGGCATTGAAATTAACGCCTTGTTATATTTCCAAATTACGGACCCGATCAAAGCCGCTTACAAAGTAGAATCGTTGCCCACCGCTATTGAAAAATTAACGCAAACCACGTTAAGAAACATCATCGGTGAAATGGATTTGGACCAAACCTTAACTTCGCGCGAAATCATCAACAGCAAATTGCAAGTTATTTTGGATGATGCGTCCAACAAATGGGGCGTAAAAGTAAACCGCGTAGAACTCCAAGATATTATTCCCCCCGCCGCCATCCGCGAAGCCATGGAAAAACAAATGAAAGCCGAACGCGATCGCCGCGCTATGGTAACGGAAGCGGAAGGTACGAAAAAAGCTCAAATCTTAAAGGCTGAAGCCATCCGCGAATCTGAAATTCAAAAAGCGGAAGGTATGAAGCAAGCCGCCATTTTACAGGCGGAAGGTCAAGCCGAAGCCAAAATTAAAGTAGCTAACGCCGAAGCTGAAGCAGTACGCATCGTGGCTGGCACGGTGGCTCAATCTTCTAATCCGGCCAGTTATATGATCTCTATCAAGTACATTGAAGCACTGTCTAAAATGACGGAAGGCAAAGATAACAAAGTAATCTATATGCCTTTTGAAGCCAGTAATGTACTCGGTGCAGTGGCTGCCATTAAAGACTTAACCGGCGGCGCTCCGACAAATACTCCGGCAGCTCACTAACAATTGCAAATCTTGCAACGCAATAGAAGCCCTGTCAGTTTGACAGGGCTTCTTACTATTTAGGTTTGATAATTCTTACACGAGCAAAGCAGTTTGCCCGCTCAGGGCGTAAAAAAGCCACGCACTCGCGTGGCTTCTAAATGGCTCGCCCTTTCGTCCTCGGCCACCAGTCCGCTCGTTGACTCTCGCGGCTTGCGGCCCCGCCTCGCGGTTTTTGCCTTGCGCTTACGCGCAAACAAAAACATCGCTCCGGCTTTCGAGTCCTTACGCGAGCAAAGCAGTTTGCCCGCTCAGGGCGCAAAAAAGCCACACCCTCGTGTGGCTTTAAATGGCTCGCCCTGAAGGACTCGAACCTTCAACCTACCGGTTAACAGCCGGTCGCTCCACCATTGAGCTAAGGGCGAATAAATCTTCACTACACTATTATTGTAGTAAATATATTTTGGTTTGTAAACTTTTTTTTCAAATAACACCTTCTCGGTTGTTCCGAATGAACAAAATTATATAAAATAAAAACAACAAGGGGGTGTTGTTATGGCAGATTATAAAGATTATTACAAAATTTTAGGCGTCGGAAAAACCGCCTCAGATGCGGAAATCAAAAAGGCTTTTAAAACGCAGGCCCGCAAGCCAAATGGACCGAAAAATTTAAAGATTTAAACGAAGCCTACACCGTTTTATCCGATAAACAAAAACGTACCATTTACGACCAAGTCGGCCAAGGCGGGTATCAAAACTTTGCGCGTGGCGGCGGAGCCACCGGCGGACGAAGTAGTGGCTTTGGCGGCAACCCTTATCAAGGATACCAACAATACACCTATTCCGGCAATGGGGGCCAAAATTTTTCCGGCTTTGGTGGTAGCGGCGGCTTCTCCGGCGGCTTTAACGGAGCCGATTTTAGCGACTTTTTCCAAAGCATTTTCGGCGGCATGGGTGGCGGCAATTTCGGCGGATTTGGGCAAAATTTCGGCCGTAGCGCAGCCTCCGGGCAAGCCGCGGGCGACGTGGAAGCAGAACTCGCCCTTAATTTGGAAGACGCCCACCGGGGCGGCAACATGCAACTTACGCTCCCTAACGGACGCACCGTCACCGTTAAATTACCGGCCGGCGTGAGCGAAGGCAAAAAAATCAAATTAAAAGGCATGGGTAACCCCACCCAACGCGGCACCGGTGACTTGTACCTCATTATCAAAATCCGGCCGCATCATGTACCGTTTGGAAGGAGAAGATTTGCACGTTCCCGTCACACTCATGCCGTGGACAGCGGCATTAGGCGGCACTATTTTCGTTCCCACGTTAGACGGCCCGGTAAAAGTGAAAATTCCGGCGGGCACCCATAACGGAAAAAAATTAAAACTAAGCGGGAAAGGGCTGAGCAGTAAGGGCAGTTTGTTTGTAACCTTAACGGTGGACGTGCCCCGTACGCTTACTAAGGAACAAAAGGAATTATTTACCCGTTTGGCACAGTTAGAATCGTAATTTCTAATCTGAAAAACGGCTTGAGTATTTTTTGGGAACTTGGTAAGATAAAGAAAATTCATACAAGGAGTGTTTATGGCAAACATCAACGTAGTGCTTAACGACAATCTGTGTACCACCTGCCAGTTAGACGGACATTCCGGCAGTATCCGCACCGCTTACAATATTCCACGCGAAGATATGAACCCCGGCGAATTATTAACCGCCGCTCTGGGCGCGTGCATGCTGACCATGATTGGTTTTTTAGCCGCACGCCGCGGGGAAAATGTGGCTGGGACTACCGCACAAGTTACGCCGACATTTGACGAAAAACACTCCCGCATTACGGCCTTTACCGTGACGTTTACCTTTCCGGCGCATCTGACGCAAATCCAAAAAGATTTTTATGCCAATGCTGCCCAGAGCTGCCCTGTTCATAACAGTTTAAAAGAAGATATTACCTATAACGTAGTGGTAAAATAAATCTTTCTTTTTAAAAAGCCGCCAAGGCAACTTGGCGGCTTTTTTAATTACCAAAAACGTAATTGGGGCGAGTTACGCGTAGCGGCACCCGGTACATGCACCGGAACTGCTTTCTGGTGGGGGTGGTGATGCCGCACTATCGCCGGCCCCGCTTGATGAGGTTTATACGGGGGTTTTGCATGATGGGGTTCCACTAACGGAAGTGGTCTAACCCTCTGCACATACACGGGGGCATGTTGCCTAATGGGAGCAGTGGGCACCAGATACGATACTCGGGTTCCCCCCGGCGTAACCGTTGCCATACATCCGCTGGCTAACAATACACTTCCCATTGCTAATAATATTTTTTTCATAAACACCTCCCTACCCTTATCAAACACACTCCTCCTTTAATTTATTGCACCCACTTTTCCCTACAAAAGACAAATTTATATAATATACATATATGAACAGAATTAGTTGGCAGGAACTTTTTTCAAAAACCAGAGAATTATTCAAGGTTTCCTTAAAGAAATACTTGCTGTTTCTGTTGCATCTTTCCCCTCACCAAAACATCGCCCAAACCGTTCTTTCCTATACCGCTTTAGGGACGGTGCTTCTCTGCCTGCCTTTCATGACACGCGGGAACGTTTCCGTAGTGGATAATTTTTTTACAGCCGCCGCCGCTGTATCCACTTCCGGGTTAAATAGCGTCAATTTCGCCGAATCTTATACGCTCTTAGGTAAGTTAATCGTGTTATTCCTCATTCAAATCGGCGGGATCGGATACATGACTTTTTCTTCATTTATCTTTTTATCCTTCTCACAACGCCACCGCCTGCGCCGCCACCAACAAGAAAATCTTTCCGCGGAAATTTCGCTTCCCAAAACATTGCAATTGTCCGATTTTTTGTGGTCTGCCGTTATTTTTACGGTCATTGCGGAATTGATCGGGATCGGGTTTCTATATAATTATTTCCGTCACCACGATTTTACTGTACTTAATGCACTGTGGTATAGCATATTCCATAGTATTTCCGCGTTTTGTACCGCCGGGTTTTCGCTATGGAATAACAGCTTGGAAAACTTTGCCGATAGCAAAACAATCAATATCGTTGTTTCGTGTTTGGCTTTAGCCGGATCTATGGGGTTTATTGTGGTAACAGACGTATTTAATTTTATTCGCCGCAAAACAGATTCCATTTCTCTGACGACCAAAATTATCACTTTGGCTACAGCCGCTATGTTGGCCTTCGGTACATTTACTTTATTCGTTACCTCACCGGGATTATCGCTAATGGAATCGTTTTTCCAATCAGTAGCTGCTATGACGACGGTTGGGTTTAATACCGTGAAAATAGGAACGTTATCCTCGTGTTCGCTGTTACTGCTTATTTTGCTAATGAGTATCGGCGGGGCTCCCTCCGGAACGGCCGGTGGTATGAAAATGACTACCTTTGTGAGCATGATGGCTATCATGCGCACCCGTTTACAACTTAAAAGCCGCGTGGAATTTTTAGGTCGGCGCTTGCCGCTTATCCGTCTTTACACGGCCACCTCTACCTTTCTGCTCTACTCCTTATTTTTGTTTACGAGTATTTTCTTATTAACGTGGACGGAAGAATTGCCCTTTTTAAGTATCGTACTGGAATCCACCGCCGCGCTTAGTACGGGCGGACTCTCCACCGGAATTTCAAGCCAGTTATCCCTCCTGGGGAAATTAATTGTTATCGCCACCATGATTATCGGCCGTATCGGCGTGCTTACGTTTGGAACAGCTATTATGGCTCACGAAGATGATGACGATGACGACGATAAATCCAAAACCGTTACCACGGAAGATGTGGCCGTTTAATTATGAAATTTTATCTAATTAGTCTGGGCTGCCCTAAAAATTTAACCAATAGCGAAGAATTTTCCGCGCGGTTACTTGCCAAAGGGCATGAAATGGTTTTTGCGCCCGAAGAAGCCGACGAAATTATTATTAATACATGCGGTTTTATTGATTCGGCCGTTCAGGAAGCCAAGACGGAAATTCGCCAAGCAATTTCTCTAAAAAAGAAAGGTATTGTAAAAAAGGTGGCCGTTACAGGGTGTTTAGTAGAGCGTTTTAAAGAACAAGTGGCGGCCGAATTTCCGGAAATTGACACGCTTTTTTCTATCGGGGCACAAGAACAAGTAGAAAAAACTCTACGCAAAAAAGGTGCTTTCTTAGAGCCCTTACCGTCCTCTCTTTATCTTCCTCCGTACAAAATGAGTTTAACCGCCCCGCACACGGCTTATTTAAAAGTGGCGGACGGCTGTAATAACCGTTGTGCTTATTGTACAATTCCTTTTATCCGCGGCAATTACCGCTCCAAACCGATGGAGGATATCTTGCGGGAAGCCGCGCTGATGGTGGAACACGGTGTAAAAGAGATCTCTTTAATTGCGCAAGATACCACTTCTTACGGTATGGATTTATACGGTCGGCCGTATTTATTGGAACTGTTAGAAAAATTATTAAAAATCCACGGTTTGGGACGTTTACGCATTATGTACGGTTATCCACACCGCGTCACCCAAGAAATCGCCTCTTTAATAGCCTCTACGGACAAAATTTTTCATTATATAGATATTCCGCTGCAACACATTGCCGACCCGGTGCTTAAGCGCATGAACCGCCATTGTGACGGAGCCCAAATCCGCCGGACACTGGACATGCTTAAAAAAACTGTACCGGATATTTCGCTACGTACTAATTTTATTGTGGGGTTCCCCGGTGAGACAGAAAAAGATTTTAAAGAACTACAACGGTTTGTGAGCGAATACGAATTTGACAATATGGGTGTATTTGAATACTTCCGCGAAGCAGGTACTGCCGCCTACGACATGGAGCAAATTCCGCAAACGGTAAAACACACACGTGCGCTCGCCTTAGAAGAAACCCAAAGCCGCGTGATTGATAAAATCAATAAAAAATTAATAGGCACTACATTAGAAGTAATTGCGGACGGCCCCACCTTTGGGCGTACGTATAAAGATGCTCCGGATATTGACGGCAAGGTAACATTTGCTAAACCTGTTACAATGGGAAATATTTTTAAAGCAAAAGTAATAAAAGCAGAAGGATACGAACGCACGGTAGACCCTATTAAGTAAATTCTCTGTGTTGCATATAAAACAAAAACGGCGGGCTTTTGGCCCGCCGTTTGTTTTGCAAAACTTCGATTAGGACGCTTTAATAGCCGATGCGGCATAGGTGCGGCCAGCTTTGGTGGAGATTTCAGCATATGTATCTACACCCATATAGTCGGCGCACAATTCTTGGTCGTCAGTCGTCGTCCCTTCGCACCAGGGTTGATGCGGATCATCGTATTTTTTATAAATCTTATACGAATATTGACCCGTACCTCACTACACCGGAGTTGTTACCAGATTTCGTGTTGGTACCAACCAATTGGATGGCATAACCGTTACCGACGGTTCCGGCCTCCGTGCTGCTCGTGCTGCAGTTGCCTTGGGCAGCTTTGGCCAGCTTCGTGCAGTACAAAGATTGAGCAGCAGCGTTGGCAGGAGCTACGTCCAACGCAGTCCACGTGGTCGTGTAGTTACCGCTTTTCATTTTGTAGCGTTGTTGAGAGTTAACTACCGTACCAATCATGGTATCAGCTTCCGCGGTGCGGGAGCGTTCTACGGGCCAAGATCCCGATGATAAGTACTACCACCAGGAGTTCGATCAGGGTGAAACCCTTATTATTATTCATGAAACCTCCTACAGTTTTATTATAAGGATCGTGTAACCTTTGCAGGCTACCTTTTTAGTTTACCAGTAAATAAAAAAAATTGCAAGAATTTTTTACCCTTTCCTTAGCGTAAACTAATAAGCTGCATATCTAGCGTAATATTCCCGTCTTTATATACCAGTTGATGCGGAACTTGCACACTCTCTTTTGTAGTGGAGGGAGCATATTCTGCATACGTTAAATCAGCCGTGTTTAATAAAGTAATTGTTTTTGCCGCAAACGGATAAACCGCTTCCGGAGCATACAACAAACGAACAGTTGCATCTTTACCTTTGTAAGTGATAGTTAACTGCGTTTTAGCGGAAGAATAACTTTTGTAATCACCCGGTTCCAACAAAAGCAAATTCAAAAATTGCTCAATTCGGCCGCGCACGAGTAGCTTATCCACGTCCGGGAATAAATATTTATAAGCCGTACCCACCGGGGTAACGGTGGCTTGTAAAGCACGATAAGTTCCCCCCGTTAGTACTTGCACGTCAAATTCGCTATCGCCAATTTTTTTAATAAGAAGCACCCCTTCCAAATACGCATCACTCAGTTGCCCCACTACTTTAAACGCTGCCTGTTGATGTCCGCCCGCAAAAAAATCTACCCGCTTATGCTCTCGCACCTGAGTGGGAAGTTGCTTAATGGGGGCAGTCGCACAAGCACACAAAACAAATGCTGCTGAAAATGTTAAAATTTTTTTAAACATACCCTTTCTCCTTATTATGATATTATAGATATTATGAGCACATTTGTCCTTTACCTCTTAAGTGCCTGCAGTGCCTATTTGCTTACGGCGGTTGTGTTACCGCCGCTACATCGCTACACCTTACGCCAATTAGCCGACCGCCCGGGCGGACTTAAAACTCATAAACGTCCCGTTTCTGCCGTAGGCGGTAGCGCTATCTTAATAGGGGTACTGGGCAGTTTAACACTGATTCGCTTCTGCACGAATTTCCCTTCCGGCACGCTGCATAACCTACGCGGTATTTTTATAGGGGGCGCACTCATTTATGCCATGGGGATTTTAGACGACATGCGCAAACCGGGCGGACTCCCGATAAGCGTAAAATTAATTTTTCAAGCGGCGGCTACAGCAGCCCTTATTTATTATGATGTAGTTATTCATGTATTTACCACGCCCTGGTTAAGTATTCCGCTTACTTTTTTGTGGGTAGTCGGCCTGACCAATGCCTTTAATCTATTGGATATTATGGACGGGCTTTGCGTCAGCCAAGCCGTTGTATGCACCTTGGGGTTGGCGGTAATTGCGCTACCTTCGGAATTTATTTACGTTAATTTTGCGGCGTTAGCACTTTTAGGTGCGTGCCTGGCTTTTTGGCCACACAATCACGCTAAGAAACACAAGATTTTTTTGGGGGACAGTGGATCTAATTTACTTGGTTTTTTGATAGCGGCTATTTCGCTAGGAACGGGATACAGTCGCCATTCCGATTGGGGATTTTTGGCTCCTTTATTCATTTTGGCCGTACCGCTTTTTGATACGTTCTTCGTATCATTAGCCCGAATCTTAAAAGGGAAAAACCCGTTAAAAGGCAGTAACGATCACGCCGCCTTGCGTTTAAAAACAGCGGGGTGGAAGCCATCTCGCATTGTGCTAGCGTTTATAAGCACCGGGCTATTTTTCAATTCTCTCGCTTTTGCACTAACCCGTTGCACCCCGGTTATAGCGACGTCTTTATTTTTAATTGCTTTTCTGCTGGCAGCTACCGGCACTTTTTGGCTACTAATGCTGAGGACTTCCTAATGCACACGCACACGCTTATTTTAGGGGCCGGACTCGCCGGCCTAAGCACCGCTTACCATTTAGAACAAGCCGGCCGGCGCGACTATATTTTGCTGGAGCAAGAAAATGAGCCCGGGGGATGGGCACGCAGTATTTATAAAAAAGGTTTCACTTTTGATTTTTCCGGGCATTTATTGCATTTGCATACTCCGTACGGGAAAAAACTGGTTACCCGCTTATTAGGAAAAAATCTGCACCGTGTGAAACGCCGCGCTTGGATTTACACGCACGATTCGCGCGTTCCTTTCCCGTTTCAAGCCAATTTGTTTGCCCTGCCGCCCAAAGAACGTGCGGCTTGCTTAAACGGGCTTGCTTCCGCGGCGACCCGCCGGTATAAAACGCCTCCCGCTCATTTTAAAGCGTGGTGTTTACGTGCTTTTGGAAAGGGAATCTATGAACAATTTTTGCGTCCCTATAACACAAAATTATGGGGCCGCTCTCCACGTGAACTTACGGCCGAATGGTGTAATCCATTTATTCCCCGCCCCACTCTCGCGCAAATTCGGCGCAGTGCGCAACACCCGTTGGATAAAACATTAGGATATAATGCTTATTTCTACTATCCTCAAAAAGGCGGTTGCGGTGCTTTGGTGCACGCATTGGCCAAACAAGTGCAAGTGCAAACCAACACGCGTGTTACGCGCATTGATTTAAAAAATAAAACCGTTTATGCCGGATCCAAAAAATTTACTTTTGATAAATTGGTAAATACACTTCCGCTACCTGTTTTTTTAAAACTACTGCAACAGGAACCCGATCTAACTCCCTTGGCGGGCCATCTTTGCGCAGCAAATGTAACGGTGTATCAGGTGGCCCTGCAAGGCAAGTCCACTCCGTTTAGTTGGATTTACTGCCCCGACAAACAAGATCCCTTCTACCGCGTAGGCATGTATAGTTCTTTTGCGTCCGCGAATGCCCCGAAAGATTGCTACTCCTTATACGTAGAAATCCCCGGCTCACGAACCGTACAGGAACGGACCATTTGGCAGGCATTGCAAAAAAAAGGCATTGTGAAAAGTGCGGATAAAAAACTGTTCTCTTTTTGGCAAAAAATTCCATTTGCCTATGCAATATACGATAAAAAACGCACAAAAACCGTTCAAACCGTTTTAAAGAAATTACAACAAAAAAATTGCTTTTGCCTGGGCCGCTACGGTCGGTGGGAATATTCCTTTATGGAAACCGCCCTACTGCAAGGCAAAGAAGCAGCGCAAAAACTGCTATAATTAAAATACCATGAAAGTACTCGTTTTTGGGGGCAGTTTTGACCCCGTCCACAAAGGCCATGTAGCACTTTTCCGCCGGGCTATGAAAACCATCTGCCCGGATGTGGCTCATATTGTGCCGGCTTATCACTCGCCGTTTAAGGCCAAATCTCCCACGCCCTTTCGCTTACGCATGAAGATGGTCAAACTGGCCTTTAAAAATTGCGGCAACAATATTATTTTTGATGATTACGAATTGCAACAGGGTGGCAAAACTTATACGTATCAATTGGTCCAATATTTGCAAAAGCGCTACCTCAATCCCGAAATTTATTTACTCGTCGGTACAGATTGTTTAAACGACGTACACAATTGGAAAAATCCGGAGATTATTTTTAAAAATTCCGTGGTCGTGGCAGGCAAACGTAAAGGCTACCACGAAAATCCGGCCTCCTTTAACCACATATTTTTACCGGGATTTTTCCCTAAACTTTCTTCCAGCCGGGTGCGTGCTCATATTTTAGCCAGTGGAGATATCCCAAATACCGTGCCGGCTTCTATTGCGCCGACTATTCGCCAAAACAAACTCTACGGCTTGGACGTACACGATTGGTTAAAAGCCCATTTAAAAACAAACCGTTATTTGCACTCCAAAAATGTAGCGGAAATGGCGGCCGTCTTTAGCGATATTTATGATGTTAATGTAGAAACCGCCGTGCGCGCCGGCATTTTGCACGACGCGGGAAAAGGGTTTTCCGGGCCGGAACTGATTTCTTTCTGCCAAAAGCATAAAATAAAAGTTCCGTTTTTTGAAGATATTTGCCAACAGGAACCCAGTTTATTGCACAGTTTTGTTTCCGCGTGGCTGGCCAAACACGTTTTTGGCGTAAAAGATAAAAATGTTCAAGCCGCCATTGCCGAACATACACTGGGTAGTTTGCACATGAGCACGCTTTCCAAAATTTTATTTGTGGCGGATATTTCTTCTAAAGACAGAAAATACAAAGATGCTTTTTTGATTCGCAATTTGGCACTGCAAGATTTGGATAAAGCCCTTCTGTATGCCGCCAACCGTAAATTATTATTTACGATTGATTCACAGAAGTGGCTCTGTCCGTTAGGGATTGATCTATGGAATCATCTCATCAAGCAAGAAAAATAATAGGCCGTATATTATTGATTGGGATGTTAGGGGCGTTGGGCTGGTCTTTTTGGGCCCAGCAAACTTCCGTTTTGATACAAAAATTAGTCCGGCGCGAAAACCAACCGGTAGAAATTACTCTTGGAACGCGGCCCGCTATGCGTGTTTCCTACAATCCCTCCAGCCGAAAAGCATTTGTTACGCTTACGCCCCCCGAAGATACGTGCCTGGCCAATAAAAAGCGTTGTCCCCCCCATATGCCCAAAGGATACCGTTTTTTAACTCCCAAAACAGAGTCGCAAGAAACCTATTGGGAAGAATTTAAATACACCTTAACCAACTGGCGTTATAACCCTTTACTCGTAGGAAAAGTGCTATGGGGTTATTTAACAGCCGTACACGAACGGCGCACTAATTTATCTCCGGCTGAGTTCATACTGCTTAGTAAAGAACTATCTCTATTGGAGACAAACGATTTTACGGTAAAACTAATACAGTCCAAAAAGAAAAAATCCCGCAAACAGCAGGCAGAGCCGGACGGATTACCCGCCCCGGTAAAAGATATGGCCCCGCTAGCGGTGCAGGACCGACCGATTATTGTGGAAATTTTAAATGCTTCCGGCAAACGCGGGTTGGCCGCTGAACTGACGCAGTATTTGCGCGATAAAAACCAAAAAGGACTTCTGCGGGTAGACGTTTTGCAATACGACAATTACCCCACCCAGGAAGAAACCTCTTGGCTGGAAGATTATACCGGCCGTACCGTACAATTAAAACAACTGGGCAATGCTATTGGCATTAACAGTGAAATCCGCGCCGGAACGGCCCCCAACGTAATTTGCGATACACGCATTATCATTGGCAAAGATTTTACGGTGCCGCTGTAAGGTCGCAAAGAAAGTTTAAAAATGCTAGACTAAAAGGAGTAGAAAGCACGGTTGTAACAGGAGTTGTTTTATGAATACAAAAGAACTGGTATGTTTTGCCGCCCGGTTAGCGGATGATAAAAAAGCCGAAAATATCAAAGTAATCGATTTGTGCGGCCTTTCTTCGCTGTGCGATTTTATCCTCATTGCCACGGCCAACTCCAAACCGCATTTGGATTCCGTAGAAGAAGAAATCAGCAAAAAGCTCAAAGAGCACGGTTTTTATAAATTAAACCGTGACGGGGGCGACAGCAACCTCTGGCGCGTGAGTGACTATGGCGGTTTTCTCGTCCACGTAATGACCCAAGAAGCCCGCGATTTTTATGCGCTAGACAAAATTTTCAGTTTTGGTAAAGAAATCAATTTCGCGAAACCCGTCAAAAAGGCACCTGCGAAAAAAACCGTTAAAAAAACTGCCGTAAAGAAAGCAGCCAAAAAAACAACTACCAAAAAATCTGCTACGGCGAAAAAAACCGTCAAAAAACCGGCTGCAAAAAAGACAGCTAAAAAAACTTCCAAAAAGAAATAATCATGCTAGAGAAATTAAAAGAAGATATCGCTTTAAAACTTGCCAGCGCTCCTTGTTTTGAAGGAGCCGAACTGCCGGCCGTAGAATTTACGCCGGCCCCTGCCCATACCGGGGCGGATTTGTCCTTAAATTGGGCCATGGCTGCGGCCAAGAAATTACGCAAAAATCCGTTAGAAATTGCAAAAGTAGCGTGCAATATTTTAAAAGAAATGACCGCCATCTCCGACGCACAAGCCATTGCTCCCGGATTTATTAATATTAAATTAGATGACACGTTCATCATTAACACTGCCTCGGACCGCCGCATTAAAATCCGCGAAAGCGAATCGTGCAAACAAAATATTTTAATTGAATTCGTTTCCGCTAACCCGACGGGTCCCTTGCACGTGGCCAGCGGCCGCGGGGCTAGCTTGGGTGACAGCTTGGTAAAAATTTACCGGGCACTCGGATACGCTTGCGACAGCGAATATTACGTCAACGACGCGGGCAATCAAGCCGAATTATTGGCCGTTAGTATTAAGGCGCGCAAAGAAGGCAAAGAACCGCCGGAAAACGGCTATCACGGCTCTTATTTAATAGACCTTGCCAAACGCATGCCGGCCGACTTACCGGAAGACCAGTACGGACGTTGGGCTATGGAAGAACTTATTAAAACCCAGCAACAAGACATGAAAGATTTTCATGTGGATTTTACCCGCTGGTTCCGCGAATCTGATTTACATAAAGAACAAGCTCCCAAAAAGGCCTTAGAGGCCTTAACTGCCAAGGGCTACACGTACGAAAAAGAAGGAGCCGTTTGGTTTGGCTCCACCCAAGATGATGAAGCCCAAGACGATAAAGACCGCGTGCTCGTGCGCAAAGATGGCCGCCCGACTTACTTTATGGCCGATATTGCCTACCACAAAAATAAATACGATCGCGGATATACCACTTTAATTGATATTTTAGGAGCGGACCATCACGGTTATGTGCCGCGTATGAAAGCCGCCGTCCATGCGTTAGGACACGAAGAAAAAACCTTCGTACCGATTATTCACCAACTGGTGCACTTAACCGAACACGGCGAACAAGTTAAAATGTCCAAACGGGCAGGTCGCTTTATTACCTTGCGCGAACTGATGGAAGACGTCGGCACGGATGTTTGCCGCTTCTTCTTTGCCAGCCGTACGCCCAACGCCCATATGCTTTTTGATATGGACCTTGCCAAAAAGCGCACCAACGAAAACCCCGTTTTCTACGTGCAATATGTACACGCACGTATTCACTCCATTTTTGCGGCTGCCGCCGAAAAAGGTATTACCGATTACACCGGTATCACCACCACGTTGGCCCCGCAAGAACGGGCACTGCTGTTAAAACTGGTTTGGTTTAAACAAGTGCTACGCAATTGTATTGCTGACTTAAGTCCGCACCACTTAACTACCTACCTCGTTGAACTGGCAGGCTTGTTCCACGCATTTTATGATTCGTGCCGCGTGTTGGATGAAGAAAATTTGGCGCAAACCAAATCACGTCTGTTCATCTGCCAACGGGTAGCGGAACGCATCAAAAAAGGCCTTGAATTTATTGGTGTTAGTGCACCGGAAAAAATGTAATTTCAACCCACAAGGAGGTTTTTGATGGATATTGCGTATTTGCTGTTTCTGCAAAACTTTCGCAACAGTATCCACGATGCGTGGACGCCGTTTTTAGAGGGGCTTTCCTTTTTTGCTATTTCGTATTTGTTTTTGGTACCGGTGTTTATTTACTGGTGTATAAATAAACGCAAAGGTCTTTTCACACTTACCGCCATGTTTGCTTGCCAAGCCGTGGCCGCCACTGTTAAATTAACTGCTTGTGCATATCGACCCTGGATTCGCGACGCACGCATTTTACCTGCCGGTAATGCCATTACCACGGCTACGGGGTATTCCTTCCCCAGTGGACACAGCACCTTAGCCACCACCATGTACGGCGGAACTGCCGTCGGATTTTGGGAAAACAAAAAAACGCGCTGGATTTCCTGTATATGTGTATTGGCCATTTTACTGACTGGCTTTTCTCGAAATTATTTGGGCGTGCATACTCCGCAAGACGTAGTTGTGGGTATTACCTTAGGCGTACTGGCTTTATGGGCAACCCATTGGCTTTTTGCCTATCTTACAAAACACCCAGAAAAAGAAAATAAATGGTTACTGAGCGGATTTATATTGGGTCTTTTGGCCTTAGTATACATAACGTATAAACCATATCCTATGGACTATATAAATGGGAAATTGCTGGTGGACCCGCAAGCTATGATGAATGATACATTCAAGGATATTGGTGCTTTTTTGGGTTTTTGTGTAGGTCGCTACATTGAAAAGCGCTGGATTCGTTTTACTTCCGTCGGGTTTACCATAAAAGGAATTTTGTTTACACTGGTAGGGTTGGGAATATTGGTTTATTTGGCCGGGCATATTTTTCAACCCGCTATTACGTGGCTGGGTCCTCATTGGGGACGGCTCTGCGCGCAATCCTTCTTAGCAGTATATGTAGTAGCACTTTATCCGTTACTTTTAAAATGGTTGGCTAATTCGCGCAATAATGCTTAAATTTTAAAATTACTTAAAATCCCCCCTTCGGAGGGGATTTTTCATATTAGTAACACAGGGGAATGCATGAAAAAATATTTTCAATGGGTGATTGCCATCTTATTTTTCCCGCTTTTCGTAGCGGCCCAAAATTTAACACAAGCAGAGGAATTCTTCCAAAAAGGAGATTTCGCTGCCGCCAAAAAAGAATATGAACAAGTGCTCAAGTCCGCCACAGAAAGCGAACTCTGGCAAGCACAACTTCGTTACGCCTCCTGCCAATACAGCGAAGGCGAATATTTAAATGCTGCCACTTCCATGCTTTCTTATCCGCTACCGAGTGAGGATATATGGAAAGCCCGCTTTTTGCTGTACCGAATTACAACGGCTCAACAAGCATCCAATCTCTACAACCCTATTTTAAACGAAACGGAAATTGACGACGAAACCGCCCAAAAAGACCCCTCTACTTGGACACACAAACAATGGCAACGCCAAATAGATACCGATTTTCATCAACTTTGGTCTTTACGCGCCAATTTAATAAATGCTCCGGTGGCGGCTGAAAATTTAATTTTAACCCTAGAAAAAGCCGACCAACAACGCATCCCCACGCTATTTGACGTAACGGTAAATAAATGGCTGTCTTACTTAGATAATTCTCCTGAGACGGTCAGTAAATTAAGCGACAAAGAACCCTCCCTTTTAAATGAAACAGTGCGTTTTTGGGAAGGCACAAATAAAGATAAAGAAATCCTTCGCGCCCAAATTTTAGAAACGGCTTATTCGTTGGAAGGAACCACCCGCGGCAATGCCCGCGTTTTTTGGAAAGCCGATTACATTTCTCTGCCGTTTGACCGCTCGCACGCTTTTAAATTTATAGACCAGAAACAAGCCGCTTTAAACGCTTCTGAACAGTTATCCATATTAAGCGGTCAAAATGAACCGGTGCGTAGTTGGTGGGAAAAAATTAAAGGATACTTAAAGCAAGAAAAAGATCATTCGTACGGCCGCACCTATGCGGCATGGAAAAATGCCTCTTTATTAAATAGCCAAAAAAAATATCCGCAAGCATTGGCTGTTTGCCAATATGCGGCCACCCTTCCTTCGTCTTACTTTACCGAACAGTGTGCCCGGTTGGCCGACCAACTTACGGCTTTGTCACTCTCGTTAAATTCCGTAGAACAGCCCCTAAATCGCGAACACCCCTCTTTATCGTTTAGCGGTAAAAATTTAAAACAAATCTACGTGCGCCTTTACCGCACTTCATTTGAAGAATTAAATAAATGGTACGAAAAACCGCGTTGGCAACAAAATCTCAGGGAATGGAGCGACCTTTTCCACTTAAATGAAAAGGCTCTTCAAACACTCTTATCCCGCCCAGCGATTCACACACAGACGGAAAACGTACCCTTTGAAGAAGTGGCTAAACAACAAAAAGGTTCTTTTGTATTGCCCGCGCTTGACGAAGGGCTCTATGCGGTATTGGTGTCTTACGAGGAGAGTTTCAATCCGCAAGAAGCCCCGGTGTATGGCGTATTATTAAACGCTTCCGATTTGGCTCTCTTTACCGTTGCCGCCATTGAAGATATACCTACCCGTTATACCGTTACCCGTAACGTAACCCCCCATACCGAAAATCCCAACTTATTCCATATCTACACGCTTAATTTAAAAACGGGTCAGCCCGCCCCGCATGCCAAACTCGATTTTATTACATCCTATGAAGGCAACCGGGTCAGCGGCCAAACCGATATAAATGGGCAATATGCGTTAAAACGTTCTATCAACGTTGTTAACCATTACACGGATAATTCTTATCAATTAGACACGTTGGCTCGACTTCAAAATTCGCTAGCCTATTCCAGCCGGCCGCTTCATTTTTCACTTTCTAACTCCGAACCGGTCCGGCTTTTTATTCAAACCGACCGCGCCATTTACCGTCCCTCCCAACAAGTACAATTCTCCGTCAACTTGTTTGAGCGACTCCCCCTCGGGTTTAAAACGCTCGGCGGCAAAAAAATAAATGTTACGGTAGAAGACCCTAATTCTAAAGCCATCTTCTCCGCTACGCTTACCGCTAACGAAATGGGCACCGCTACTACCCGGTTTACCCTCCCGAAAGAAACCTTACTCGGGAATTATTATATTTCTTGCCACGTGACAGATAACAACCGCACGTATCACGAGTCTTTTTGGTTTAAAGTAGAAGAGTATAAACGGCCGGATTACGAAGTAACTTTTGCACCGATTTCTAATACGTTTGAATTTGACAAGAGTGCCTCCGTCACCGGTTCGGCCCAATATTATATGGGCACCCCGCTGGCCAATGCAAAAGTACAATACACCATTAGCCATACCGAATATGTACCGCCTTTTTACTGGTGGCGCTGGATCTCCCGCCCAACCGTATTTTCTAAAGAAGAAGGATCTACCACTACCGATGAAAAAGGTAATTTTTCTATTTCGTTTACTCCCAAACGCAGTAATGAAAATGAAGATTTTGCCAAATACGAAATTAAAGCCGAAGTCTTGGATGAAAGCGGCCGACCAATTGAGAGCAAAACTTCCTTTGTGGTTAGCGCTCAACCGCATTTATTCCGTGTAGAACTAGCACAAGGTTTTTATGATGCTAACACCGCCGTCCCGTTAGGCACGTTGGATTTAACCAATGCCAACGGCCAATCGGTACCCGGCAAAGTAACAGTAAAAATCGCTCAAGTGGAAGATGTTGTTTCTGCTCCCGAAAAAGAAATCTCTGTAGAAGAAGAATTCTTTGCATTTGATAGCGACACCCTCTATTATCAAGATAGAACTCCCTCTTTCTCGCTGGACAAATACTATCAGTCCGCCAAAACTATTAAAACGGTTTCCCAGCAAACGCTCTCTTACCAAAAACCGGGGGTTCAAACTTTGCGCTTACCTGCTTTACCGGAAGGTATCTATCGTTTGGAACTTTCCAGCGAAAAAGCATCTCCCCAACAATTTATTTTCGTAGTAGCATCTACCGCGCCTGCCTTACATTTGCCACAAGTATCATTGGTGCAAAATAAAACGTATTATCCCGGCGAGACAATGCGCGTCTTAATAGGTGCCAGCGATTTACAAGGCATTAAGCAAGTGGGTGTTTTCCAGGAAAATGGAAAATTTTTGGCGCATAAAGCCACTTTACCCGGAGGCGTAAGCATTTTTAATCTCCCGGTTACGTCCGCCATGCGCGGCGGATTATCGGTGCATTGGTTCGGGGTCAGCAATTACCGCTTCTTTGATGGTAACGCTACTGTGGAAGTGCCCTTTAATAACAAGGCACTCTCCGTTTCTTTACAAACGCCCAAAACCGTAGAACCCGGCACGGCCGTGCGTTGGAAATTAACAGCCAAAGATGCGAATAATAAACCTATTAACGGACAAGTAAGCGCCACCGTGTATGATGCATCATTGGACTATTATGCCAAATTAAAAAATGACCTTTCGTTGGATGCCCTTTATCCGCAGCGAGCTTCCGCCCCCTCATGGAGCAATAGTCAATCTGTGTTTTCATCCACTACATACAACAAGATGCCACATAAAAAATACGATAACTCATATCCGCTACTCGGGTTGCCCAGCATTAACTTAAACCGTGCTTTCCGAGCCTACGGAAGAGGGTTAATGGGCGGTATGAAAATGATGCGGGCCGCCGCGCCTGAAATGGCCATGGCGGATAATGCTGTATTTGGAGTATCCGAAGATTTTGAAGAAGCAAAAGCCGTTGCCTCTTTTTCAGCCCGAGGCGCGGCAGACGAAGAGGAAGACTCCTCCGTCCCCGTCCGCACCGACTTTGCCGAAACAGCGTATTTTAACCCGCAAATTCCGCTTACAAATGGGCAGGCCACGTTGGCTTTCACTTTCCCGCAAGCACTTACTACGTGGAACGTGTTGGGCTTTGTGCTCACTAAACAGGCCGACTTTGGGAATTATACCGCTCAAGTAATCACTCGCAAAGACTTTATGCTGCGTATGCAAACTCCGCGTTTCTACCGTGAAGGAGACACCGGCACGTTGCAAGCGGCTATCACCAACCAAACGGCTCAGAAACTAACCACGCAAGTAACAATTACAATCCGCAACGGCAAACGGTTAGCCAATGCTGATTTTGGCATCACGCAAGCGACACAAACCGTTGAAATCCCGGCCAACTCCACTCGTTTTGCTACGTGGAAAGTTACTGCGCCGACAACCCCTGAACTTTACGATATAACGATGGTAGCCCGCAGCGGCACGCGCTCAGATGGCGAACAAAAACAGTTCCCGGTTCTTCCCGGCAAAATGCGCCTACTTGCCAGCGCGCATAAAGCTTTAAAACCCGGTACGAACACATTACAGTTAACGGAATTAAACAATGTGCCCGCTAAGGACGTGGAATTACTAGCGCTGACACTCAACCCCAGTTTGGCTTTGTCGGTACTTAACAATATGCCCAACTTACTTTCGTGCCCGCATAACGACTTAATATCCACGCTAAACCGCTATGTACCGTTAGCGGTGGTACATCAATTCTATACCAAATATCCGCAATTCAAAACGGCAGTTGCCAAATTGCCCAAACGTACCGGACTTACGGCCAGCTGGAATGAACAAAATCCGTTACGGTTGCAATTATTGGAACAAACTCCGTGGTTACGCCAAGCACAAGGACGGCAAGTGCATCAAGCCAACATCATTGATTTATTTAATGATGAAATCGTGCAAAAGCACCTAACGGCTTCTATTAAACGTTTGGAACAATTCCAAAATTCAAACGGTTCCTTCTCTTGGTTCCCGGGTGGACCGGATGATAATTATTTAACACTGTACGCCTTAGAATCTTTTTCACAAGTGGTACGTTACGAAGTACCTGTGGACCAAGCACGCGTTGAGCGAGCTTTGTCCTTCATTGTTCCGCAAATTAAAAAAAGCCTGAAGCAAGATAAAGAAGGCTCTGCGGCCACGGTTGCTACCGCGTTGTATGCGGCTTACACATTGTCTTCCTTCCCGGCAAATTGGAAAGCCGTTAATCAAGCCAAAGCGTCTATCAAACGCTGGGCAGATTACGCAGCGGAACACGCCACCGCGCTGACGCCTTTAGGCAAAACGTATGCGGCGTCTGTCTATCACCGGTTAGGAGATGATGTCAACGCCAACCGCTACTTAGATTTGGTACTCTCCAGCCTCAAAGAAGACCCGTTAACCGGGGCTTACTTCGCACCGGAAGCCCAAAGTTGGTTGTGGTATAACGACACGTTAACTACACAAAATATCACCTTGCGCACTTTATTGGAAATCCGTCCGCAGTCGGATAAGATAGACTCCCTCACACAATGGTTGTTATTTAACCGCCAAGTAAACGATTGGAAAAACCCCAAAGCCGCCGCACAAACGGTGTTCACGCTATTGGACGTCATGCAAGCCAAAGGGGCGTTATCACAACCGGCTACGTATCAAATCAATTGGGCGGATACCCAACAAACGCTCTCTTTTGAACCAACCGACTTTACAGAAGATTTGCAATGGGTCCGCACCGGCACGCAAGTCTCCCCGCAAGCATATCAAGCACGCGTTACCAAAACCGGGAAGATAACAGATTTTGCTTCGTTAAACGCCGTCTATCGTGCGAGCACTGTCCAAGCCTCTCCCAAAGGGGTTATTAATGTAACGCGCCGCTATTTTGTACGGGAAAAACAAGACAATGAAGTAAAGTTAAAACCCGTAGAAAATATAGAAGCCCTGCGTGTGGCCGACGAAGTAGAAGTCCACTTGACGCTGGATACGGACAGTGCTTTTGAATATGTGCTACTGCAGGACCCCAAACCTGCCGGCTTTGAAAGCGAAGCGCTCTTAAGCGGCTGGGATTGGAAACCCGTTAGCTTCTATCGCGAAGTGCGCGACGCAAGCACCAACTTCTTCATTAATTGGGTACCCCGCGGCACCATGACGCTACGCTATATCTTGCGTCCTACGGTGGCCGGAAAACTCCACGCGCTTCCGGCGCAAGCCCAATCCATGTACGCACCGGAGTATGGGGCCCATTCCGCCAGCAGCAGTTTTGCTATAGAAAAATAGAGTTTATCCCCCCACAGCCCCGCGTTTTTACGCGGGGCTTTTTCGTCTAAAAATTTGCAAGAAAAATTTGCCCGAATATACTATAATGAAAATTAACTTACGGAGGTATTATGACCCAACCCTTTCATCTTGTCAGTCCGCTGGACGGTTCTGTGGTGCCTTTAGAACAAGTGCCGGATCCTGTTTTTAGCGAACACATGTTAGGTGACGGCTTGGCCATAGACCCTCAATCTTGCGAATTATATGCCCCTTGCGAGGGAACCGTTCTCACGCTTAACAAAGCCAACCACGCTTTAGTATTGGGATATAATGGCCTGGAAATTTTACTGCATATTGGTTTAGACACTGTTAAATTAGAAGGGGAAGGATTTATTCCCCATGTAAAAACCGGCGACCAAGTACGCCCCGGCCAAAAACTGATTTCTTTTCAAATGGACACCCTGCGCAAAAAAGCCACCAGTCCGCTCGTACTCGTGGTAGTGACCGCGCCGGCAGATATTACTCTTTTAAACAAAGCCTCCGGAAACGTCCAACAAGGGCAACCTTTCTTCTCTATCCCGGCGGAACGGCTTTTACCCAATGCTTCGGTAGAAGATATTTCTTCTTTTGAAGATTCGGCTCCGTTCACCGTTTCCAATAAAAACGGTTTGCATGCGCGCCCGGCCGCGGTGCTGGCCAAATTGGCTTCGCTTTATCCATACGCTATACAAATTGTGCATAACGGACAAACCGCAAATGCAAAAAGCATTGTGGCCATTATGGGTTTAGGCATTACTCAGGGGATGACAATTTCATTACGCGCTTGCGGACCTAAAAAAGAGGCCCGCCAAATTTTGGCCCAACTGGAAGATGCCTTTAAAAAAGGATTAGGAGAAACCATCGCAGTAGCCCCCACAGAAGAAAATCCTGTGGCGGCTACCACCGTTTCTTTTGCAACTCCCGTCGTTGTACGCGGTTTATGTGCAAGCGGTGGCTTGGCTTGCGGACCGGCATTCATATATAAAAATACCCGTCTGTCTTTTGAAGAAAATTCAGCGAACTCGCAAGAAGAATTCCGCGCGCTGGAAACGGCTCTTTCTACATTAAGTAAACAACTGGAAACACGCATTAGCGAAGAGAAGAACGAAATTTCCCGCACCATTTTAAATGCACATCTGTTGCTGTTAAAAGATCCGCTCTTGGCAGATGCTACCCGTAAAACTATTTTGCAAGGCAAAACAGCTGCTTTTGCTTTTAACACAGCTATCCGCCGAAGTGTGGACATTCTTAAAAAAACCAATAATCAATTTTTAATGGAGCGTATCTCCGATTTAAAAGACGTTCGGCGCGAAGTTCTTGCGTTACTGACCGGGCAACAAAAAAATCGCATATCTATTCCCCCCGGCAGTATTTTGGTAGCGGAAGATTTGCTTCCTTCGGAAGTTTCATCTTTACCTGATACGCTTGCCGGCGTAGTGCTCAGCGATGGCTCGCCCACGTCACACACGGGTATTTTATTAAGAAACCGGGCTATCCCCACGCTCGTACACGCTGGGCCGGTGGTACAAACCTTGCCGCCCAATACGCCCATTTTATTAGAAGCCGATGCCCAACAAGCCATTTTAGCTCCTTCCCAAGAGCAAATTAAAACCTTTTTAGCGCGCTTGCAACAAGAAAAAGAACTTTCAGCTCAAGCCACCCAAGCGGCCCATACACCCGCACGCACGCAAGACGGATTACTCGTTCAAGTGGAAGGAAACGTCTCTACGGCGCAAGAAACAGCCCGCGCCGCACAAGCGGGAGCCGACGGTTTTGGCCTCGTACGTACGGAATTTCTATTTCATGATTGCGCATTGGCTCCGTCAGAAGAAGAACAATACAAACTCTATCAATCCATTTTGCAAGCCGCCGGGAATACGCCGGTTACGTTTCGTTTGTTAGATACCGGTGGCGATAAGCCGTTACCCTTTATTAACATCGCCCCGGAAGAGAACCCCATCGTTGGCGTACGTGGTATTCGGGTACTTAAAAATAATGAATCTTTCTTCCGTGCCCAACTGCGCGCGCTACTGCGTTTAAAACCGCTTAGCCAAGTACGTATCATGGTTCCTATGGTTGCGTTTGCAGATGAAATTTCACTAATAAAACAAATGCTAGCCGAAGAAGCCCCTCGTTTGCACGTAACGGAACCGGTGCAACTGGGCATTATGGTAGAAGTACCTTCGGCAGCTTTACAAAGCGAACAGTTAGCCCCGGAAGTAGATTTCTTCTCTATCGGCACGAACGATTTAACACAATATACGCTCGCCATTGACCGCGGGCACAAAGAACTTAGTGTACTGGCTGATTCGTTACATCCGGCGGTACTGCGTATGATTGCGCTCACCTGTCAAGGCGCGCAAACGCATCAAAAACCGGTCGCTATTTGCGGAGCGATGGCCAGTGATTTGGATGCCGTACCGCTATTAATTGGATTCGGAATTACACAATTAGCCGTCAGCACGGGGGCCATTGCACGTGTGAAAGCACTTGTGCGCAGAGTTACGCTTCAGCAATGTCGCCAAGCGGCCCAACATGCGTTACAATTAAAAGATGCAGCTGCCGTTCGGGCATACGTCCGGAATACTTTTAAACTCTAACGGAGGCACTATGCCACCTATCAAACAAATCTGTTCTTCCTTTACCAGTGGGCTTGTGCAGTTAGGAAAAGCCCTCATGTTGCCAATTGCCGTACTTCCTATTGCAGGGCTTTTACTGCGTTTGGGACAGCCGGATTTACTTAACATTGCCTTTATTTCCCAGGCGGGGGCAGCCGTATTTAATAACTTGCCGCTTATTTTTGCTATCGGCGTAGCAATCGGCTTTGCACACGAAAATCACGGCGCGGCGGCTTTAGCCTCTTTAGTCGGGTACGTCATTATGACTTCCGCCCTTGGCGCTTTGGATTCTTCCATTAACATGGGTGTACTAGGTGGTATTTTATGCGGTGTGACAGCCGGGCTTCTCTATAACCGCTACAGAAACATCAAATTACCCTCTTACCTAGCATTTTTTGGTGGGCGACGTTTTGTGCCGATTGTAACGGGCGGCGTTTGTTTAGTATTGGCGGTGGTTGCCTATTTTATTTGGCCGCCGATTGGCCGCGCCATTGGGGCTTTTGGTAATTGGACTATTTCTTCCGGCAATATAGGTCTTTTCTTTTACGGGCTTGCCAATCGTTTGTTAATTCCGCTGGGACTGCATCACATTTTAAATAATCTGGTTTGGTTTCAATTTGGCGATTTTGCGACCCTTCAAAATGGTGTTCAAACTGTCGTCCATGGCGATTTAACACGCTTCTTTGCCAAAGACCCTACCGCCGGTGCTTTTATGGCGGGTTTCTTCCCGGTGATGATGTTTGGCCTTCCGGCCGCTTGTTTGGCGATGATTAAAACGGCTCATTCTACCCGCCAAAAAGCCGTAGCCGGGTTACTTCTTTCCATGGCGTTAACGTCCTTTTTAACCGGCATTACGGAGCCCATTGAATTTTCATTCTTATTTTTAGCGTTCCCGTTATACGTATTACATGCAATACTCACCGGGCTGTCTATGGTGATCATGAACGTCTTGCAAATTAAGTTAGGGTTCACTTTTTCTGCCGGGTTATTTGACTACTTATTAAGTTCCGGCTTGGGTACAAATCCGTGGTTATTGTTGCCGGTGGGGCTTGTGTATGGCCTCATTTATTACTTTGTATTCTATTTTGCCATCACACGCTGGAACTTAAAAACCCCCGGACGCGAAGAAACCGTCTCCCCCTCCCCACAGGAACAACCCTCTGTGCCGGAAGTACCCGTTTCTTCCCGTGCGGCACAATACTTACAAGCACTGGGGGGAAAAGATAATATTAAGACCTTTGGTTCTTGCGCCACGCGTCTGCGTTTAGAGGTAAAAGATTTATCACTTATTAACGAACCCGCTCTCAAACAAGCCGGGGCGCGCGGAGTAATTAAAATAGGAAACGAAAGTGTGCAAGTCGTAATCGGGCCGGAAGTAGAACAACTGGCCAACGAGATTAAACCGCTTCTATAGAAGGAATTTTCATGCGCATACGAGTATTGCATCAATCGGTAGAAACTTACGCCGCTAATTATATCCAGCAGAAAATTAATTCCGTTGGTGCGTCTCGTTTTGTGTTGGGGCTTCCCACCGGGAGCACCGCACTTGCTATGTATGCCCGCTTGCGCGAATTACATCAACAAGGCCAATTAGATTTTCAACAGATAGTTACGTTTAATATGGACGAATACGTCGGTCTTCCGCCTACCCATCCGCAAAGTTATCATTATTATATGGAGAAAGAACTTTTCTCGGCTGTAAATATACCTTTGCAAAACACCCATATTTTAAACGGTCAAGCGGACGATTTACAAGCCGAATGTCGCGCTTATGAAGATGCTATTACGCAAGTCGGCGGGATTGATTTATTTATCGGCGGAGTTGGGCGCAACGGACATATTGCATTTAACGAACCGGGTACTCCTTTTGATATACGCACCCACCTAGTCACGTTAGCCCCCGCCACGTTAAAGGCCAATGCACGATTTTTTGATAACGATATTTCCCGCGTACCTACCCACGCTCTTACGGTAGGAACAGGAACCGTATTGGATGCACGCGAACTATTATTTATGGCTACTGGGGCGGTAAAGGCTTCCGCGGTGGCCACGTTAGCCCATGCACCTAATCCGGACGAACCATTAACCGCTTTAAAATTACATCCAAACGCTTTATTACTGGCCGACGAGGAAGCTGCTTCTTTGCTGCCGGCAACGTTGTCGGATGTGGAGATTATTCATGAATAAATTACTGATTAAAAACATTTCTTTAATTACAAAAGATACCATTCTTGAAAAACATAGTTTATTAGTAGAAGACGGCAAAATTGCGCGCATAGCACCAACAGAGCAGTTATCACACATTTCAGATGCGTCCGTCGTGCAAGCGGAAGGAGAATATCTTGCCCCGGGGCTGATTGATTTGCATATTCACGGGTTTGCGGGCCACGGACCGGAACAAGCCACTCCAGAAGCGTTGCTGGAAATGTCCGCAGCGCTAGCTAAGCATGGAGTCACCGCGTTTTGCCCCACGCTTTACGCCGAGCAACCGCAAGAACTCGCTGTCAAACTAAAAAAACTTGTGCCTTCCTTTGGAAAAGAAAAAGGTGCCAAAATTATCGGTTTTCATTTGGAAGGGCCTTTTATCTCCCCCTATAAACTGGGTGTAATGAAACCGCAAGATATTGCTGCGCCGGACGTTAAAATTTTGGAAAAGTTGTACGAAGCCGCCGACGGCCATATTGCCGCCGTGACGCTGGCCCCGGAACTAAAGAACACACAACCTATTATTGATTTTTGTTTAAAACATCATATCCTGCCACAAGCCGGGCACACCAATGCTACGTATGAAGAATTTTTATATGCCATCAAAACCGGTGTAAAACACGTAACGCATTTATTTAATGCCATGAGCCCCTTCCATCACCGGGCACCCGGCGTGGCGGGCGGGGCGTTGATGCACCCGGAAGTATCTTGTGAAGTGATTGCGGACGGCGTACACGTACATCCGCACTTGGTTTCTTTTTTGCGCACCGTAAAACCGCTGGACAAAATTGTACTGGTAACAGATAGTTTACTGCCTACGGGCTTAGAAGATGGTCCGTTTGTAGCCAACGGGGAAGGCGTAATTTTTGAAGCGGGTGCTTGGCACCGCACCTTTGACCACGTACTTGCTGGCTCGGCTTTAACCATGGCGCAAGGGGTGCGCAATTTGGTGGCATGGGGTTATTCGTTACCGCAAGCTATTCAATGTGCCGCGGCAAACCCGGCCCAACTGATGAATTGGCCCGCCGGGAAACTAACAGAAGGGGCTCCGGCCGACTTGATACTTCTAGATAAAAACTTAAACGTTTTGCACACGTTTATTAACGGCCAAGAAAAATAACGTTTTCAACTATCTGCTTTTCAACTTGGCACAAAGTTCGGCTAACCCGGAAGCAATATCTTCTTTCTGCACCACAACATCCGACGGAACTTTTAAATTAACCGGAGCAAAATTCCAAATTGCTTTAATGCCGGCCGCCGTGAGTGTATCGGTTACACCTTGCGCTGCGGCAGCGGGCAGCGTTAAAACAGCAATTTTTAAATTCTCTTTCTCAATAATGCTTGTTAACTGCGCCGTGTGATACACCGGCACCCCGTTTACAGGCACGCCAACTTTTTCCGGCCGCGTATCAAACGCAGCCACAATTTCCAGCCCGTGGTTTTTAAACCCGTCAAACCCCAGTAGTGCCGCGCCTAAATGCCCTACCCCTACTAAAAATGCTTTATTTAAATTATTCCAGCCCAAAAATTGTTCTATCACGTGGATCGTGCCCGCCACCTTAAACCCCGCCCGCCGTTTGCTGGGGGCTCCGACGGATTGCAAATCTTTTTTGATGACAATCGGCAACAGGTGCGTTTCGGCGGCCAAGTCGGTAGAAGATACCAATTCCCGCCCGTAAGTATGGAAATTATAAAAAATACGCAGGTATTGCGGCAAACGGCGAATCGTCTGCACGCTAATAGATTTACGACGAGTAGATAAGGACATAGGGGACCTCTTTTTGCTAGATATTTCAATATCTATAATAAGTATTTATAAATCATTTGTCAAGTTTTTTAAAAAAATATTGTAGAGTAACAGTTGACAAAAAAACATATAAAACATAAAATATAGATAACAAAATATCTATACATAGATATTTTGCACTGATTAAGGAGAATAACATTATGGCGGAAAAGAAACAATCCTCGCCGGCAGTTGCCACAAAAGAAGAACTAGCTATGCTAGATAAAATTGTGGACAAAGTAAAAGCCGCGCAACTTAAATATGCAACCTACACGCAAGAACAAGTAGATAAAATTTTCCGTGCAGCAGCCATTGCGGCCGCCCAGCACCGGATTCCGTTATCCAAAATGGCCGTGGAAGAAAGCGGCATGGGTGTAATGGAAGATAAAGTAATTAAAAACCAATTCGCTTCCGAATACATTTACAACCAATATAAAGACACCAAAACCTGCGGCGTTTTGTCTGATGATGACGCTTTCGGCTACCGCCAAGTAGCCGAACCGATTGGTGTGATTGCGGGCGTTATTCCCACCACCAATCCCACCTCTACCGCAATTTTCAAAAGTTTACTCGCTTTAAAAACGCGCAACGGGATTGTTTTCTCCCCCCATCCGCGTGCCAAAAAATGCACCATTGAAGCGGCTAAAATTGTGTTAAATGCCGCCGTAGAAGCAGGCGCCCCGGAAGGAATTATCGGTTGGATTGAAAACCCGACCATGGCTCTTTCCAATGCATTGATGCACCACCCGCATATTAACTTAATTTTGGCCACCGGCGGCCCGGGCATGGTTCGTGCGGCATACTCCTCCGGCAAACCGGCTATCGGCGTAGGTGCCGGAAATACCCCGGCTGTGATTGATGCTACCGCCGATATTAAAATGGCTGTCAGCTCCATTATTATGAGTAAAACCTTTGATAACGGTATGATTTGCGCCAGCGAACAATCCGTGATCGTAGAAGACAGCGTGTACGATGCCGTCAAGCAAGAATTTATCACCCGTGGTTGCCATTTTGTAACCGGTAAAGACCGCAAAAAATTAGCCGAAACTATTGTGGTAAACGGTAAATTAAATTCCGGCATTGTCGGTCAAAGTGCGGAAAAAATTGCCGAAATGGCCGGTATTAAAGTTCCCGCCGGAACCAAAATTTTAATTGCCGAAGCCAAAGAAGTGAGCGACGAAGAAGTATTCGCCCGCGAAAAATTATCTCCGGTGCTCGGCTTCTACCGCGCTAAAGATTTTCCGCACGCCGTTACCTTAGCCCGCGATTTAATCTTGTATGGCGGTGCCGGACATACCTCTGTTCTCTACACAGCTGAAACAAACGAAGATCATATCACAGCTTTCCAAGATATGCCTACGGCTCGCACGCTCATCAACATTCCGTCTTCCCAAGGGGCTATCGGAGATGTGTACAACTTCAAACTCGCGCCGTCTTTGACGCTTGGTTGCGGCTCTTGGGGCGGCAACTCGGTCAGCGAAAATATCGGAGTAAAACACCTTATGAACGTGAAATCCGTCGCGGAACGCCGCGAAAATATGTACTGGTACAAAGTACCTTCTAAAATCTACTTCAAACGCGGCGCGTTGTCGCAAGCGTTAGCGGAACTAAAAGATAAAAAACGCGCTTACATCATTACCGATAAAACCATGGAACAACTCGGCCATGTACGCGCCGTAGCGGATGTGTTGGAAAGCTTGAATATTAAATTCCGCGTATTTTCCGACGTTCTGCCGGACCCGAACATCACGAACGTAAACGAAGCGTTAGCTATTGCCAATTCCTGGCAGCCGGACCTTATTATTTCGTTAGGTGGCGGTTCTGCCATGGACGAAGGGAAAATGGTGTGGCTGATGTACGAAAACCCGGACACGAGCTTTGAAGATATTGCCATGCGCTTTATGGATATCCGCAAACGCATCTACGCCGCCGGACCGTTGGGCAAAAAAGCAACCATGGTGGCCATCCCCACCACTTCCGGTACCGGTTCCGAAGTTACGCCGTTTACCATTATTACCGACGAAAAAACCGGCACCAAATACGCCATCACGGACTATGCCTTAACCCCCGACGTGGCTATTATTGACCCGGAATTTGTACTCGGTATGCCTAAATCTTTAACGGCTTTCTCCGGGTTGGACGTGTTGACCCACGCTATTGAAGCCTACACTTCCGTGTACTCCACCAACTTCACGGAAGGGCAAGCCTTAGAAGCTATGCGCCTGGTATTTAAATACTTAGAGAAGTCCAATGCACTATGCGGCCACCATTGCCGGTATGGCATTTGCTAACGCCTTCTTGGGGCTCTGCCACTCCATGGCGCACAAATTAGGCGCCATGTACCACGTTCCGCACGGATTAGCCAACGCGATGCTTTTGTCCTACGTTATTGAATTCAACGCTACGGATAAACCCACCAAGCAAGGATTATTCCCGCAATACAAATATCCGTTTGTAAAAGGACGCTATGCCAAGATTATTGACTTCCTCTTGCCGCATAACAACCTGGGCGACGATAAAGATGCCAAAGTGCAGAAACTGATTGACATGGTGGAAGAATTGAAACACAAACTCAATATTCCGCGCTCGCTCAAAGAATACGGTATTCAAGAAAAAGAATTCTTGGATAACTTGGACAAACTTTCCGAACTCGCTTTTGACGATCAGTGCACCGGCGGAAATGCCCGCTACCCGCTCATTAGCGAAATTAAGGAATTGTTCTTAAAAGCCTACTATGGTGAACCCGTGAAACATAAAAACAAATAAATGCTGTTCTTCTCAAAATCCCCGCCAACCCGGCGGGGATTTTTTTGTTATAAATGCTATAATAGGGCTATGGGACTGGAAGAATTAGAAAACAAGGAATACTTTTCTATCGGCGACGTGAAACGCATTACCGGCGTGCCGGAGTATTCCGTGCGCTATTGGGAAGCGGAGTTTAATTTAATTCGTCCCATTCGGTTAGAAAGCGGACACCGCCGTTACACTAAAAACGACGTGTACACTATCCTTAAAATTAAAGACTTAATCTACAAACATAAACTCACCTTGGAAGGCGCAAAAAAACAGCTGGGCAATTATCGTTTACCTACCGCGGGCGATACCAAACGCCCCCGCGCGGACATCAAACTTCTGACGGAAATTAAAGAAACGCTGGAAGATTTGTTAAAAGAATGATACAATATATAGGTGGCCCCCAGGAGGGGTACTTTTTACGGGGAGTGGCTCAGAGGTAGAGCGCTCGCTTGGGGTGCGAGAGATCGCGGGTTCGATTCCCGCCTTCCCGACCATTTAAAAATTTAGAGACGTTTTACGGGGCGTAGCGCAGATGGTAGCGCGCACGGTTCGGGACCGTGAGGTCGCTGGTTCAAATCCAGTCGCCCCGACCATTTAAAACAGTTTTTGGCGTATGCCGAGAACTGTTTTTTATTGGGGTGAAGCAGGCAAACTGCTTTGCCTGCGGCGGGATTTGAAAGGCGCAGCGTTGTACGAGTTTTGCCACTTGGCAAAGGCGAGTACCGCGAGCCCGGCCTGTAGGAAAATTTCGTCAGAAATTTTACCGGAAGGCAAATCCAGTCGCCCCGACCATTTAAAATTATTGGGGCGAAGCAGGCAAACTGCATAAAAGATGTCATCCCCGAGGGTTTCTATCGGGGATGACATTTATTGATAGCAGTTGTAATACACGTGTTTATTCCTTCCAACCACCGCCGAGGGCTTTAACTAAATCCACCACCGCATCCAATTCGTTATTGCGAGAAGAGGCTAAACTCATCTCGGAAGAAAGCAAATTTTCTAGGTCCGTCACGCCGATAAGGCCGGCATTTTCCTGTTTTTTGGTCAACTCGTAACTGCGGCGCATATCATTCGTTTGCGCCAAATACGAATCGTAAATCTCGCGGTACATTTGGTTGGAGTTAATAGCATCCAGCGCGTCTTTAAATGCAAGTTGCACCGTCTTCTGATAATTGGCTAACACTTCGCGGTACTGGGCTTCCGCCTTTTTATTTTCGGCTTTAATTTTGCCCCCGTTAAAAATAGGAGCCACCGCATCTGCACCCAGCGACCATACACCCGCACCGCCTGTAAACAAACTAGATAGCGCGTTACTGGCATATCCGGCCGCGGCCGTAAGCGAAATATCCGGGAAGTAAGACGCACGCGCCACACCGATATTGGCATTGGCCGCAATTAAATTTTGCTCTGCGGTCATTACGTCCGGCCGGCGCTGTAATAAATCGGACGGTAAATTAGCCGGCACATTCGGCACGAGGGTAACTTCGTTTAAATCTTTGCCGCGAGCCTGGCGCTGCTCCACCATAACGCGGGGCGATTGCCCCAACAATACCGCTAACGCCGTTTCGGTTTTGGCTAGGGACAAGCGCAACTGTTCTTCTTCCGCTTTAACGCTGGACATATTGGCTTGCACACGGCGTAAATCTACTTCCGTGGCATATCCGGCTTCGTAGCGGCTTTTGTAAATGCGCACGTTTTCTTCGCGCGCTTGCAAGGTCTGCTGGGCAATTTTAATTTGTTCGTCCAACATAAGCATTTGGAAATACGTTTTGGCTACTTCGGCCGTTAAGGTTAAGCGTACCGTATCGCGCGCGGCCTCCGTGGATAAAAGTTGGGCTCGGGCCGATTCTTTCATACGGCGATATTTGCCCCACAAATCAAGCTCAAACGAAGCGGTAAGCCCGGCACGGCTGGTGGCTTCCCCCGAACCGGCACTACTACCTTGGCGGCCCGTAGAGGCTCCGGCAGAAAGGCTGGGCAATTGGTTGGCTTCGGCAATTGTCACTTCCGCCCGCGCCTCATCTACCCGTGCGATAGCAGCCTTTAAATCCCAGTTATATTTTAACGCGGTGTCTTCCATCTGCGTTAAAACAGGGTCATTAAACATGGTCCACCAATTTTGTTGGGTAAATACCGCGTAATCCGCGGGATTTTTCCCCTCCGGCGTGTCTATCGTGGGTTTTTTATAATTAGGCCCCAACGTGCACCCCGCCACTAATACGGCTAAAAGAGTAACTAATTTCATTGATTTCATTTTTGCTCCTTATTTTTACCGGCAAATAAACAGAAGAACCACGGCACAAACATCGGTGCTACCCCGGTGGCTACTAACATCCCGCACACCACGGCCGTACCGATAGAGTGACGGCTGGCCGCACCGGCGCCGGAACTAATCGCTAGCGGCACACAACCTAAAATAAACGCAAGTGACGTCATTACAATCGGTCTAAAGCGCAGTTCCGCAGCTTGCACAGCAGCTTTTGCATTTTCAAGCCCCTGTTCTTTTAACATGACCGCAAATTCCACAATCAAAATAGCGTTCTTAGCGGCCAAACCGACCAAAGCCACGAGCGCAATCTGGAAGTAAATATCATTATCCAATCCGCGTAGCCACGTACCCAAAAGTGCCCCAAACAAAGCAAACGGAACTGCCAACAATACTGCCACCGGCAAACTCCATTTTTCGTACTGGGCCGCCAAAATCAAGAACACAACCAGCATCCCTAACAACAAAGCAGAGGTGGATGAACTGCCGGCGATTTTTTCTTGGTAGGTAGTACCGGTCCAAGCAAGCGTAAAGTTAGAATCTAACGTCTGGGCAGCCGTTTCTTCCACCGCTTTAATAGCATCTCCGCTACTATATCCCGAAGCCGGGCTAGCCATAATTTTAGCCGCCGGAAAGACGTTAAACCGTTCCACGATATCCGGCCCTAAAGAAGACGTAAGCGTAACAAGCGAAGAAAGCGGCACCATAGCTCCCTTGCTGGATTTTACGTAAATACCGCTTAATTGTTCCGGGCGCGCGCGGTATTCGCCTTCCGCTTGCATCATTACTTTAAAACTGCGGCCCATGTACGTAAAGTCGTTGATATACATGGATCCAAAAGTTCCCTGTAACGTAGCAAATAAATTATCCAACGATACGCCCATAGATTGGGCTTTCGTTTCGTCCACCGTCAGCGCATATTGAGGAACAGACGCCGAGAATGAAGAAGAAACACTCGTCAGTTCCGGCCGTTTGCGAGCGGCATCTAAAAATTTATTTAACTGTACCGCCAGCTCGGCATAACTAAAGCCGCCGGGAGTGCTTGCAGCGCTTTTTGATATACCTGCGCAACTGTAGCCATAGAAGATAAATTTTTTGCTTTGCGCTCATCCCACGGCTTTAACATCACGAAGGAAGCTACCGAGTTATTCTTTTGAGCGCCTGTTAACAAATCGTATCCGGCAAAGGTCATTTCTTTTTTCACGGAAGGAACAGATAACAACAGGTCTTCCATTTTACTGGCTGTTTTTTGGGTAGCTTCTAACGAAGTGGACGGGTCCAACTGCGAAGCCACCATAATAATCCCTTGGTCTTCGTTGGGCAGTAAACTGCCGGGCACAATTTTAAAAAGCCCCGCTGTTAAAAGTAACAGCACTACCATTACAATGGCCGACACCGTTCCCTTACGAACAAACCAACCTACAATGCGTCCATATTTTTGCGTCAATTTTTCAAAGAATTGGTCAAATTTATAGAAAAATCCGCGAGTAGGTGCAGCTTTGGGCTTTAAAAGAAGTGCACACAAAGAAGGGGTGAGCGTTAGCGCCACTAACCCGGAAATAACGACGGACACCGCAATCGTAATAGCGAACTGTTTGTACATCACCCCGGTAAGTCCACCCATAAACGCCACCGGCACGAACACCGAACAAAGCACGAGCACAATAGCTACTACCGGGCCGGAAACTTCGCTCATGGCTTTAATCGTAGCTTCACGCACGGGAAGTTTATCCTCGTGCATAATACGTTCCACGTTTTCAATAACTACAATCGCATCGTCCACCACCATACCGATGGCCAATACGAGCCCGAAAAGCGTTAAGGTGTTAATGGAGAATCCCATCACCGCCATGCCGGCAAACGCACCGACAATAGATACCGGCACCGCCAAACACGGAATTAGCGTAGCGCGCCAATCTTTTAAGAATAAATAGACCACCAAGAACACCAATACCATGGCTTCAAACAAGGTGTGGATTACTTCTTTAATAGATTCTTCCACAAACAGGGTGGTATCGTAGGCGGTATCGTAGGCTAAATCTAACTCGGCCGGGAAACTTTTTGCCGCTTCGGCTAAATGGGCTTGCACAGCTTTGGCAGTAGCCACCGCGTTGGCACCCGGGGACAAATACACCCCCACCGGTACGGCCGGTTTCTTATCAAAACTACCATTAAATTCATACGTCTGGCTGCCCAATTCTATCCGCGCCACATCTTTTAAACGTAAGGTGGTACCGTCGGCATTGGCACGCAAAATAATATTTTCAAATTCTTCTACCGTGGAGAAACGACCGGGCGCAATAATGGAATAACTGCGGTCCACTTTTACAGGCATCGGGGCTTGACCGATTTTACCCGCAGCGCGCTGGGCGTTTTGAGCCTGAACGGCTTGTGCTACTTCGGAAATAGATAAATTGCGTTGCGAAAGCACATCCGGGCGCACCCAAATACGGATGGCGTAATCGTTAGCGGACATGACCATCGCGTCCCCAACCCCTTCAATACGCTTAAGTTCATCTACGATGTTAATAAGCACATAGTTACCGATAGTTGTTGTGTCCGAACGACCGCTGGGCGAATAAAAAGCAATCATTTGCAAAATAGCGGAAGATTTTTTATCAACCGTTACCCCGTAGCGGCGCACGTCTTCCGGCAAGGTAGCCGTAGCTCCTTGTACACGGTTGTTGACGTTAATCATGGCTTGGTCGGGGTCTGTGCCTACTTTAAAGGAAACAATCAGGTTCATATCCCCGCTGGAAGAAGAAGTGGAGTTCATATACAACATGTCTTCCACCCCGTTGATTTCCTGCTCCAAAGGAGCAGCCACGGTGTTGGCAATTACTTCCGGGCTGGCGCCGGGATATTTAGCCGTAACGGCAATGGTTGGAGGAGTTAAATCAGGGTATTGTTCAATGGGCAGCGATTTGATAGAAACAATACCCGCCAAGGTAATTAAAAGTGATACTACCGCTGAAAAAATAGGCCGGTCAATAAAGAATTTGGAAAACATAGTTACTCCTAGTTAGCGGCCGCAGGCGCTTGCGGGAGCGATTGGGCATCCGGCACTTCGGATTCTTCAATAGCTGTTTCCAATTGGTCCATTTTTTCTTCATCGGCCAAAGGAGAGGTTCGTTCCTGTTGCTTTTTAACTTCAAAAGGTTGTATGTCGGCTTTTACTTGTTGCCCGGCATGAACGCGGGAAAGCCCTTCGCTGACAACCGTTTCGCCGTTTTTTAAACCGCTGGTTACAATATACATATCTTCTTGTAATTCTCCGGTAATCGGGCGGGATTCAATGGCCCCGTTTGCATCCACCACGTACACCAGCAATTCATTGGTAGTATGCAAAACAGCGGAAGAAGGAATTAAAATAGCTTCTTTATAGGTAGCCCCTACCAAGTGAACACGCACAAACTGGCCGGGCATTAAAAGGCGAGAATTAGTAGGGTTGGCAAATTCGGCTTTCATGGCAATGCTGGAGGTTTGAGCATTTTCACCGCTGTCAAAGAAAATAATTTTACCGCGTTGCGGATAAATTTCCCCATTAGGTAAAACCGCTTCAATATATACAGAGGCTTCTTCGGCCGATTTTTTACGGTATTCTTCCGTACTTATTTTTTTAGAAGGATCCGCATTTCCAAAAGCAATTTGACCGGAAGCAAATCCTTGCGCTAAACGGTTGAATTGGCTACCCGGCATAGAAAATTTAACATACAGCGGGTCAATTTGCACCATATTGGTTAAATACCCGGTTTCCCCCGCCGGAGAGATTAAACTCCCCACCGATTGGGCAGCTTCCCCAGCGATACCGGAAATAGGGGCCGTTACTTTGGTGTAGCCTAAATTGATTTCGGCTCCTTCCACGGCGGCCTGCGCCACTTTTACATTGGCTTGCGCCGTCTCGTAAGCAGACAAAGCATTGTCGTAATCTTGTTGGCTGACGGCGTTAGAAGCCCGCAGGGTTTTCATACGGTTAAAGGTACGTTTGGTGCGTTTTTCTTCAGCTTGTGCTTGAGCTAAAGAGCCTTGTGCTTTTTCTAATGCTACCTTATATTCGGAATCATCTATCTGAAAGAGTAAAGTCCCTTCTTCTACATATTCGCCTTCATTATATAACCGTTCTTTTAAAATCCCCCCTACTTGTGCGCGAATTTGAATTTCCAGCGATCCTGCCACTTGGGCCGGGTACTCAATATTCCAAGGCAAATCTTGCTGAATTACCTTCACGGCCGACACAACCGGCACAACCGGCGCGGCGGCTTCTTTTTTATGACATGCCATCAACATAAAAACGGCAACAAACACCATTAACCCTGCTTTTTTCATGTAACCAATCCTCCTAAATTACTTAAAAATTGTAGGAAATCGTAATTTCCTTTACAATCCGTTTTCTTTAATTAGAAAAAATTTTATTTTTGTTCTTCTAAATATTGCGCTAATATAGCAGCCGCGCTTTTTACTTTGTCCGGGCACGGACGTGTGCCATAATACGCAGAAGTTCTTTTTTCGGGGGTAGGCAAGCTGGGGCCGGGCGGCAAGGCCAAGAGTTCCCGGCAAATAATAGAGCCGTTTTCTTCTTTAAACCGGCGGCACACTTCCTGAATACGCGCATAAAAGGCGGCTTTCTGTTCGTGATCGGTAGGGTCTTTGGGAGCATATTTTAAAGCCAGTGCCATGCACATACCGCTAACAGCTCCGCATACTTCCCGCTGGCGGCCTAAACCGCCCCCAAAACAGGCAGAAAGCGTTAGGGCTGTTTGTTCGTCCAGCCCGAAATCCTTACAAAATGCACAAAGTACCGCTTGCGCGCAATTTTGTCCGCTTAAAAAACGTTGTTTGGCTTGTTCGCCTTTTTCCGTGTTCATACTGCTATCATAGCAAATATAATTTTTTTTGTTATAATAAAATATGCGTATCAAGATAAACACTCCCTATCAACAAGAACGCCGCAATATGTGGATCGCATGTGTTATTTCATCTATATTGCTTGTTTTCTGTGCAATTATCCTTTATATAAGTTCAAACGGGCAACTTGGGGTAGCGTGTCAATCCGTATGGTCTTTGTTAAACCAAATTAAGCAAGAAAATTTTTTGATATTTTTATGCTTTCTTGTTTTGCTCGTAGGCGTGTGTGGGGCTCCCTTTGCTTTAGCCGCCGCCATCTACCATTATTCCCGCCGGATAAAAAACCGGGCGTACTTTGCGTATATGAATTTTTTAGAGGCGGGTCTTTCCCTTGAAAACACAGATCCGGCCTTGTCTTTTTTTACCCCCTACGAGGAACTGGGATGTTCTTTACTGGTTACCACCTATATCCAACGCGGTTCTAAGGGAGCAAAATACCGCCGCTTGGATACCACTACGCTTACCTTTCACACGCCGCAAGGGCCGCAAACAATTAGGCATGTCGGCTCGCTTTCTTTTATCCGGCAAATTTTAGATGTAGCTCCGCATTTTAAGTCGTTTTCCAGCGAAGTGCGCCCCCGGCGGGACAGTTACGACGAAGATGAGCAGGATCTCGTCCGATATGTTAAAGAACAAATTTATAATTACCAAACCTACGGCAAAATGTTGCGCTATTCCGTTGCCCAGCGCAAAGAAATTCGCCTGCTGGGGTGGATACTGGTGGGGGTAGGCATTTTCTTTACTGCTTACGTTTGGTTTTCCTGTACGGAAATGATACACGACTCTCTGACAAAGGGCTGGTATGTCGGCATATTGTTTCTATTGTCAGGTCCGGTAATGGTACTTATCCCGGGCGTCTTGATGTTGTACAAAGTTCGCCAAGATGAGAAGGCCGAAAAAGAAATTAATTCTTCTGCGCACCGCTAACCCAAAAAATTACTTTCAAATCGCAAAACCGTTTTCTATAATATAGGAAAGCTGTTAAACGGACACGTTTTATACGGAGGGATGAACCGCTTATGGATATTACAACCATTAATAAACAAGTACAACAGGAAAGCCTTTTCTTACAAGATTTAAAACAAGAAGTCGGCAAAGTAATTGTTGGGCAAGAAGCCTTATTGGAAAAAATGTTGGTAGCCCTGCTCGCCGACGGGCACTTGCTGATTGAAGGCGTCCCCGGGCTTGCCAAAACGCTTGCCGTAAAAACGCTGGCCCAAGCGATTCACGCCCAATTTCAACGTATTCAATTCACACCGGATTTACTCCCTGCCGATATTACCGGTACCTTAATTTTTAATCCCAAAGACGGCATGTTCTACCCCAAACGCGGCCCGGTATTTTCCAACTTTGTGCTGGCCGACGAAATCAACCGTTCTCCCGCCAAAGTACAAAGCGCACTGTTGGAAGCCATGCAAGAACGCCAAGTAACTATCGGCGAAAAAACTTACAAATTGCCCGAACCGTTTTTAGTAATGGCCACACAAAACCCGGTGGAACAGGAAGGGACTTATCCGCTGCCCGAAGCTCAAGTGGACCGCTTTATGCTTAAAGTGTTGGTTACGTACCCGACCAAGGAAGAAGAAAAACTGATTTTGGAACGCATGGCCAGTCATCAAAAAATTGAACTAAACACGCAAGTAACCCCGGAAATGATTTTAAAAGCCCGCGCCGTAACCGATGCAATTTACGTAGACGAAAAAATCAAAAATTATATCGTCAACCTCGTGTTTGCCACGCGCGACCCGAAGGCCGCCGGGCTTGAAAAATTAGCTTCGTTCATTTCGTACGGAGCCAGCCCGCGCGCCACTATTTTCTTAACGCAAGCCGCCAAAGCGTATGCTTTCTTAAACGGACGCGGATTTGTCACGCCGGAAGACATTAAAGCCATCGGCTTGGACGTACTGCGCCACCGCGTGCTGCTCTCTTACGAAGCAGAAGCGGAAAACGTATCGGCCGATCAAATCGTCAAGCAAATTTTTGACACAGTAGAAGTTCCGTAGGAATGGAGGCCGGCCGTGGATACCGCGGAAATCCTAAAAAAAGTACGCCAAATTGAAATACAAACCGGGCGGCTCGTATCCGAGACGTTTTCCGGCGAGTATTTAAGTACATTCAAAGGCCAGGGGATTGAATTTGCCGAAGTGCGCGAATATATCCCCGGGGATGATGTGCGTTCCATTGATTGGAACGTCACCGCCCGCACCGGCGTACCTTATATTAAAAAATACAACGAAGAACGCGAACTAACCCTCATTATCGCGTGCGACGTATCCGGCTCGCAACAATTTGGCTCCGGCGAGAAACTAAAACAGGAAGCCGCCGCAGAACTTACTGCTTTGTTTGCTTTGTGTGCATTAAAAAATAACGATAAAGTGGGGCTTTTATTATTTTCTGACCAGATAGAACTTTTTGTACCCCCCCGCAAAGGGCGCAAACATATTTTGCGCTTAATTCGCGAAGTAGTAGCCTTTGAACCCAAACACCGTGGAACGAATATCGGCCTTAGTTTAGAAACACTCAATAAAGTAATCAAACGGCAAGGCATTTTAATTTTAATTTCTGATTTTTTGGCTCCTGTTTCTTCGTTTGCTACGCCGTTTAAATTAGCTGCCAAAAAATTTGATTTAATTCCGGTCATTGTGCAAGATAAGCTGGAAAAGAAACTTCCTCTTTTAAGTGCATGCTTGGAAATTACCGACCCGGAAACCGGCGAAACCGATTTAATTGGGTTGTCTTCCAAAGAATTAAATCACGCGCTGGATGATTTGAACAGTACACACAGCGTTCAATTGCGCAGTTTATTTAATCCTTATAAAATAGAACCCATTATCATTGATACGGCCCGCCCGACGGCAGACCCGGTGGTGGCTTTCTTTAAACAGCGGGCTAAAAAAATACGACACTAATATGAAAAAAATAATTACTTTTTTCTTTTTATTTAGTACGGTTGCGCTAGGAGCCCAGGAACTTAAAGTTTCCTCCGGCCAAGCGCCCCAACAAGCCGTATTTGCCCAACCGTTTACGCTCACCTATACCGTTGAACACGAGCCAAACGCCGTCCCCCAATTGCAAGAAGAATCTCTATCATCGGATTTTGCTATTCAACACCAACAAACTACTACACCGACCCCGTCCACAACCGATTATCAACTAACGGTTTTTCCGTTTGCGTTAGGGAAATCCACTTTTACCGCCACTTTTACAGCTCAATCCGGCGAAAAAATGCTTTCGCAGGAAGCACAACCCGTTTACATTACCGTAAAACCCGCTTCTACCTTTAGAGATAAAGACTTGCGGGAAATCCGCGCTCCGCAAGCCCCTTATTCTTGGTGGATATGGCTCTGGATTTTGCTGGCACTGGCGGCACTTTTCTGCATTTGCTATGTATGGTACAAACGATTGCAAGAAAAACCGTTGCATGTCGTCCAACCCGAAGACCACCGGCCGGCCGATGAAATTGCTCTTTCCAAAATAGACGCTTTACTCAATAGCGGTTTATGGGAACAAAAACAATATAAGATTTTTTACATTACCTTATCCGACATTTTGCGCGAGTATTTATGGCGTCGGTTTCAACTTGATACATTTGCCGACACTTCCGCCGAATTGTTACGCCGGGCTAAATACAAACAACATTTACTACCCCTATTGTATCCGTTGAAAGATTTCCTTAATTCGTCCGACTTAGTTAAATTTGCTAATGTCACGCCGGAAGAGGCCGTTCGGAACAAAGACATCCAAATTTTACGGGAAATTATTACCGAAACCTCTCCCAAAGAAATTGTCCCCACTCCACAGGAGGATACTAAATGATTACGTTATTTTTCTGCGGAGCATTACTTTTTCTGATATTACTATTGGTCGCAACCGCACTACACCGCAAATCCAAATGGTTAGAAGCCGGGTTATGGACTGCCGGGATGCTAACGCTTGTCGGATTGGCCGGTATTTTATTTATGCACCTAGCCGCCGACCGGGCTGAGTTTCTATACCCTTGGGCCTTGTTGGGGCTATTGATTCCTTTATTTATCTTACTGGGGCACACTGTTTTTAATCCCTTATCCCGCCGGATTTATTATCCACTTACGCATCTAAAAGTAGAACAAGATTCTTTGCGCGTATTATTTACGCATTGGTTACCGATTTGCCTTTATACCTTGTCGCTATCTCTTATGGTTATTGCATTAGCCCGTCCGGTACGGTTGGACCGGACCATCCTCCCCCCCACCGAAGGGGTAGATATCATGATGGTGTTGGACGTATCGGCCTCCATGCAAAACCGTGATTTTTACCCCAACCGTTTCGTGGCCGCCCAGCAAACCGCCAACCGGTTTATTGCCAAACGCTTAAATGACCGCATTGGGCTGGTTGCTTTTGCGCGCGTAGCCATGTTGCAATCCCCTTTGACCTTAGACCACGATGCCTTGCAAGAATATATTTCTGCTCTTTATTTAGGAATTGTGGACCCCAATTTAACAGCTATTGGGGACGCTTTGGGCGTGGCCGCCAATCATTTAAAAGACAGCAAGGCCAAAAGCAAAGTGATTATTTTATTAACAGACGGTGACTCTAACGCAGGCACCATTGAACCGCTCATGGCTGCCAAAGCTGCAGCGGCTTATAACATCCGTATTTACACGATTGGTACAGCCAGCACACCGGGCGATACGCCCTATTCCAACCGGGAAGATGAAATTAACGAAGGACTTTTGATGGAAATTGCCCAAACTACCGGTGGCAAATTCTATCGTGCTAAAAATGAATCCGAATTGGAGCAAATTTATGACACCATTAATAAATTGGAAAAAACGGAATTTGCCCCCAGTTCTTCCATTAACCGGACCGATTTCTATGCGCCGCTACTGTTTGCCGCGCTGGGCTGTTTGTTACTGGCCGTTATTTTAGAAAAAGTATTTTTAATCAAGGTGCCTTAATATGAAGTTATTTGCACATCCTTTCTTTTTACTTTGCTTTATCCCGGCCGCTCTCTATTTATTATTGGTGGTTTGGGGCGGAGCTCAATTAAAAAACCGTATTATTCATGCCTTGTTTACCAATGAGGCCTATCATAAATTAACCGCTCACTTACGCCCGATTAGTCCCTGGCGAAACGGGCTACTTTTTGCGGCGGTATTTTTCCTGTTCGCTGCCCTGGCGCAGCCGCAATGGGGCACCGAAATTTTAACGGCACAAGGTTCGTTTGCTCAAACGATTATCGCGGTGGACGTTTCGGCCTCTATGCGTGCCCGCGATTTGCAACCCGACCGATTAGATAACGCCAAAACCATGCTGCGTATGCTAATTAAAAATTTAAAAGAAGAACGCATCGGGTTATTGGCCTTTACTTCCCAGGCTTATGTACAATGCCCGATTACTACCGATGAAGAAGCATTATTGCATTTTGTATCCGTTTTGCAACCCGATATGCTTCCCGTGCCGGGCACTTCCATAGCGGCCCCGGTAGTATTAGCCGCACGGCTCCTATCCAAGTACCCGGGCAAAAAAGCTCTTATTTTACTTACGGACGGGGAAGACCACGCACCCGAAGAACTTAAAACCGCCAAAACCGTAGCGTTGCAAAACGGAATTCGTATTATTGCTATCGGGATTGGCACCAAAGAAGGCACGCTTATCCCGTCTAAACTAGGGGCTAACGGCCAAGTGTTAGAATATAAAAAAGATAAAAAAGGCAATACCGTTGTTTCCAAATTAGATGAAAAAGCCCTGTTGGAACTGGCCCAGGCTACGGATGGAGTCTATATCCCTTACACCACGCCGGCCCGGGTGGCTCAACAAGTAGAAGAAGCCGTACGGGAATTAGATCGTTCCCTTTCTAACACCTCTCACCGGGCTACCTATAAAAACCGTTATCAATGGGCGTTATGCTTGGCGTTAATTTGTTTGGGAGCCTATTTAGGTTGGCCGCGCGGACGAAAACCGCAGGCCGCTTTAAAAAAGGTACAATAATGAAGATGAACAAATGGTTACTGGTTGTAATTTGCTGTGGTATGGCTCCCGCTCTGTGGGCAGGAGTCAAGGCAGATTTACGCCAAAGTGCCAAACTGTATGAAGACGGAAAATACGGTCAAGCTTTGTCCAATTACAATAAAATCACCCGCCAAGACCCACAAAACGAAGAGGCTTATTTGGGCGCAGGGGCCTCGGCTTATTATTTAAAAGATTATCAAACAGCCGCCGCAGCTTTTAACCGCGCCTCCGGGCAAGAAGGAGCCCGCCAACAAGATGCACTTTTTAATTTAGGTAATACCTACTACCGAGCCGGCAATAAAGAGCGCGCTATTGAGGCTTACCGCCAGGCTATTTTGAAAAATCCGCAAGACAAAGAAGCCATCCATAATTTACAACTGATTTTACAGGAAACACAAAGCCAGCAAAACCAAAGCGATCAAAACAAAAGCAATCAAGATAAAGATTCTCCGAATCAGGGTGGGCAAAGCGGCTCGCAAGGGGCGGGCGAAAACCCCTCCACCTCTGACCAACAAAACGGTCAAGCTCCGCAAACCCAGCAAGATAAAGAGGCGGCAAACCGCGTGATGCAAATGGCCCGGCAAAATGAACAAAAGAAACAAACAAAAAGCGGGCAACCGGTAGAAGACAATTCCGTAGAAAAAGATTGGTAATATGTTAAAAAAACTTTTCTTATTAAGCGTGTTGTTATTAGGGCCCCTGTATGTGGCGGCAGAAGTGGTACTAACGGCCTCCACCGATAAAACAGCCCTTACACTGGATGACGAAATCACATTAACGGTGCAACTTTCCGGTGTGACGGGAAATATCGTTATGCCCCAACTGCCCAGTTTGCCGGCATTTAACGTGTATTCCCGCGAAACGGAACAATCGGTCATTAACAACCAAGCCGTCTACCTCTTCCGTTACACCATGCTTCCCCGCTTTGTGGGCCAAGCCGAAATCGGCCCTGTTAAATTTACCTATAAAAACCAAACATACAAAACCGACCCGATTACTATCCGCATCTACCGCGATCCGCAATCCGTACCGGTCAAACAACACGCCAAAGGGGCCCCCGTTACCAAACTGGAAATAGACCCCGGTTTACCCCCGTTGGAAGCAGATTTATTGCGCCAATCCTATGCGCAGTCAGGAGCCCCTTTCTTTTTAATCGCCGCGGTGAGCGATTCCACTCCTTACGTTAACGAATCTTTCCAATTAGCCGTTCGTTTTTATTATTCCCAGGCCTTTTATGATGCTCCCTATAAAAAGCCAACCGTTTCCAATATCTTTATGGAAGAGTTGGGGCAAACAGACGGCACTCAAAAAATCGGCAATACGTTGTACCGCTATAACGAACAACGCTATCAGCTCATAGCTCCGGCCGCCGGCCCGGCTACGATTGGTCCGGCGTCCATTACCTACCAAACCGGACGTTCGGCCTTATCTGCTTTTGACCGTTTGTTTGGGGGTGCAGCCGTTAGTGAGGAGCATACCCAAACTTCTAAACCTATTACGCTATTGGTGAAAGATTTACCCCCCGGAAAGCCAAATTCTTTTTACGGAGCGGTAGGGGACAATTATTCTCTTTCGGCACAAGTGACCCCCCGTAATGTGGAAGTAGGCGAAGCAATCAATGTGGCTGTTACGGTAAAAGGTGACGGAAGTTTAAAATCCTCGCAAGATTTATCTCTGCCGGCAGTGGACGGATTTAAAGTCTACCCGGCCGCCTCTACCTCCGGCGATTTACCGGTTAAAAACGGCATCCCGCAAAGTTACAAAACCTTTAAATCGGTGTTTGTGCCTGCCGCGTCCGGTATTTATATTTTGCCTTCTATTAAGTGGTCGTATTTTTCGCCCAAAACCAAGCAATACAAAACACTGCTTACCCAGCCGGTTCAGTTGACAGTTACCCCGTCCACCAAAACGGAAAACGTATATAATTTTTCGCCCAATTCACCGGCAGGCGGCGGCTTTCAAACGTTGGGTAGCGATATTCACTATTTAAAAACCTCGTACGCGCCGACTTCTAACATATTAGCCCGGTGTAGTCAGTACGGTATTGTTAATGTAATTGCCTTGATATTGGTGGCCATTATGGTATTCTTTGCCAGCATTGGCAAAAAATCGTTGGCCCAGAAAAAAGCCTATACTCAAGCCAAAACCCGTTTGAAAAAAGCCACCAACGGCCAAGCCATCGCCGATACGTTAAGCCACTATTTACAACAAAAGTTAAAAATCAGCACCGGCAGTTTACCTTTAAAAGATGTGGCAGCCGCGCTAAGCCGTAAAGGAGTCACACCGGCTACGGTCCAACAATTTTCCGCGTTGTGGCAAAAGTTAGATACGGCCCGCTTCGCTCCCGAAGCCTGGGGCGCACAAAATGCGTTAGAATTACGCCAACAAGCCCGGCTGTTACTTAAACAACTGGAGGACGAAACCAAATGAAACGCCGGATATTATTTTTACTCTTTAGCGTATGTTGGTTGCCTTTGGCCGCCCAGGATATCTTGTCCCCGGCCGAAGAGGCCTACCGTCAGGGCCGGTTCTCCCAAGCACTCGGGCTATACGAAACCGCTTTAAAAAATCACCCAAACGACCCCTTTGTTTACTACAATATAGGTAACTGTTATTTTAAAATGGGTAGCAAAGGCTTAGCCGCCGCCAATTATTATCGGGCGTTCCGGTTAGCCCCGCGCGATAAAGACATCCGGCATAATCTGTCGCTGGTACTTGCATCCAGTGGAGATCGGTTCATTCCGGCCGGTGTACCTACGGTGTTACACCAAGCGTTTTATAGTTTGTCCTATGACGAACTCAGAGGACTTACTTCTATTGTGTTTTGGTGTTTCTGCGTGCTACTAATCGGGTGGTTGTTAAAGCGCAAGGGCTTTCGTTTGGTAGTGTTAAGTGCCTTTGTACTTGCACTGTGTGCCGGCTGGTTGTATTGGCGGCATACGTTACAGCAAACCCCCTTGGCGGTAGTAGCCGTACCGGTGGCGGAAATACGCAGCGGCCCGGGGACGAATTTCCCGGCCAGTGCTAATTTAACCCAGGGCCATTTGGTAATTATTGAAGACGGTAAAGATAATTGGCAAGAAGTAATTGTTCAATCCCAAGGTGTAAAAGGGTGGATAGAACAAAGTGCGTTAGAAAAAATTTAAAAGGAGCCCCCTATGTTTGTTCAAACTCAAGCAGATGAACTTATTCAAGCTATTACGTATGTAAAAGAAAATTTAGCCGGCAAAGTAGAAGAACTGGCCGCTGAAGTAATCAAAGCATTTCGTAACGGACACAAAGTAATTTTGATGGGAAACGGCGGTAGTGCCTCGGACGCACAACATATTGCGGCGGAATTTGTGGGCCGCTTTAAAAAAGAACGCCCCTCCCTGCCGGCCTTGGCCCTAAACACTAACTCCTCCACCCTTACCGCTATTGGCAACGATTATTCGTATGATGTGGTTTTTTCCCGCCAAATTGACGGCTTTGCTCAAAAAGGCGATGTTGTTATCGGCATTTCCACTTCCGGCAACAGTAAAAATGTGTATTTGGCTTTGGCTCTTGCCAAACAGAAAGGTTGCTTTACCGCCGCTTTCTTAGGCAAAACGGGCGGCACCATTAAAGATATTTGCGATTTACCGATTACAGTAGCCGTTAACAATACCCCGCATGTACAGGCCTGCCACATTTTTATGGGGCACTGCATGTGCGATTTAGTGGACCAAGCCTATTAATATGAAAATAGCCATCGGTTGCGACCATGCAGGTTTTGCTCTAAAAGAAACCGTAAAAAATACGGTTACTCAATTAGGGCACGAAATTATCGACTGCGGCACTTTTAGTGCAGAGCGGGCCGATTACCCGGACTATGCCGATAAAGTAGCCGTTTGCGTGGCAACCGGCCAAGCCCAACGCGGTATTTTGATTTGCGGCTCCGGGGTAGGCGTTTGCATCACGGCCAATAAAACTAAAGGCATCCGCGCTTGCGTCTGTCACGATGCGTACAGTGCCCGCCAAGCCGTGGAACACGATGCGCTTAATGTGCTTTGTTTAGGGGCCCGCATTATTGGGCCGGCCGTAGCCGAAGAACTGGTAACCGAATTTCTAAACGCTTCCTTTCTAACGGGGACTCGTCACGAAGGGCGCGTTGAAAAAATAAAAAAAATTGAGGATAAGAATTTTAAATAAGGCCATCAGGTCTTTATGATAAAAGGATGAAAAAAACGTATGAACACACAAGTAACTTCTTTAACCGACGGTATCATTCGCGAAGGTATTTTTAAACTGGAAAAATTAGAGTTTGATACCAAGTTTTGGTCCAAGGATCCCACCCTTTGGAAGCAAGACAAAGAACACCGGGAATTTATCGTCAAATTTTTAGGTTGGCAAAAAGTATATGATTGGACGTTGGAACGCTTGGAAGAAGTAACCACTTTCGCGAGCGACGTAAAAGCCAATTTCAAACAATGTGTCATTATGGGAATGGGTGGTTCATCCTTAGCGCCGGAAGTATTCCGCACCGTATTTGGCAAACAAGAAGGTTGGCCGGAACTTATCGTGTTGGACACTACCAACCCCGATTGGATTTCGTCCGTCCGCACCCGCATTAATCCGGCCGAAACGCTATTCATTTTTGCCAGCAAATCCGGCGGAACGGTGGAACCCTCCTCCCAATTTGCTTATTTCTTTGATGAAGTAAAAAAATCAGGTGTTAAAGAACCCGGCCAAAATTTTGCCGCTATCACAGACGCCAACACCGGGCTGCAAGAACTTGCCAAAAAGAATCATTTCCGTCATACGTTTATCAACCCGTCCGACATTGGCGGACGCTTTTCCGCCTTGTCTTTCTTCGGCATTGTACCGGCTGCCATTATGGGCGTAGATGTAGCCAAATTGTTAACGATTGCCCAAGAACAAGCCGTTTCTTTTGGGCCGCAAGCTCCGATAAAAGAAAACGCCGCTGTGCAACTCGGCGCGTACATGGGAGCCTGCTACGTCAACCACGGCCGCGATAAAATGACCTTGCTCGTTCCGCAAGATTTGGCCACTTTTGGCCTCTGGGCCGAACAATTGGTGGCCGAATCTACCGGTAAAGAAGGCAAAGGAATTGTGCCGGTAGCCGGCGAAGCCTTGCATGAAAATTTTGACTACCGCGAAGACCGCTATTTTGTTTACCTCTCTACCGGGTCCGAAGATGATAAACGCGTCAAAGCCCACGTAGATGAACTAATCGAACGCGGGTATCCGATCTTTACGATTGCTCTGAAAGATATTTATGAATTGGGTGCCTTGTTCTTATTATGGGAAATTGCCACCGCTGCTGCCGGTGCCATTTTGGCCATTGACCCCTTTGACCAACCCAACGTACAAGAAGCCAAAACCATGACGAAAAACGTACTCGGGCAATTAGCTAAAGGTGATATTCCGGCTTCTATTAACGCGCCGTTACTCGTAGCCAAAAATATCGCTGAAAATGTGAAATTAGATACACTGGCCCAAGATATTTATTCCCTCTTGGAAAGCAACGATTATATTGCGATTTTGCCGTATATGTATCCGTCGGAAGAAGTGGACAAAGCGCTGCTCGCCCTGCGCGATAAAATTATGCTACGCACCAAACGGGCCGTCTTGTTTGGTTACGGGCCGCGCTACTTACACTCCACCGGCCAACTCCACAAAGGTGACGGCAACAACGGGGTATTCATCTTGTTATCGGCCGATCCGGAAACGGATATCAAAATCCCCGGCCAACAATATACGTTCGGGCAACTTTGTAATGCACAAGCCCTGGGCGATTTCCAAGCGTTGGAAGCTAAAGACCGCCGGGCTGTTAAATTACATTTGGCCCAACCGCTTGCCAAAGCTATTGAAGAGTTAGCCAAAGTCTTTTAACTTGTTGCAGGCGGCCCTAACGGCCGCCTGCTCTTTTTATATGAAAAAAGTATTTATCCAAACGTACGGCTGTCAGATGAATATTGCCGACTCGGAAGAAATGTTCGCCCATTTGTGTGCGCGCGGTTATACCCGCACCGAAAATTTGGACGAAGCCGATGCCGTGCTCATCAACACCTGTACCGTGCGGGACCACGCCGAACACCGGGCCGTTTCTTTCTTAGGCCGATTAGGCGCGTGGAAAAAGGAAAAGCCAAACCGCCGGGTTATTTTTGCAGGGTGCGCGGCCCAGCGCTTGGGTAATAAATTAAAAAAGCATTACCCGTTTTTAGATATCTTATCAGGGGCTAAAGGCATTGAACGCTTCGCCGACACCTTGGACAAAAGCGGCCTTTTCCCGCTTACTTCCGAACAAGGCGAAATTCTCCCCCCCGGGCTAACCGGCTACGTGACCATTATGCGCGGGTGCAACTTTGCCTGCACTTATTGTATTGTGCCCACTGTACGCGGACCGATTAAATGTTTGCCGCATGAGGATATTTTAAAAGAAGTCCGCCAAAAGGCTGAGCGCGGCGCGAAAGAAATTATGCTTTTGGGCCAAACCGTTAATGCCTATGTAGATGGGGATGTTTCATTTGCGGATCTACTTAACCGCGTGAGTGAAGTGCCCGGCATTGAACGGGTGCGTTTTACAAGTCCACACCCCATTTATTTTACACCTACGTTTATGAACGCCGTAAAAGATAATCCTAAAATCGCCCGCCACGTTCACTTACCGGCGCAAAGCGGATCGAGCAAGGTGCTTGCGGAAATGAAACGCGGTTACACACGGGAAATTTTATTGGAAAAAATCCAAGCCCTTAAAAGCATGGGGTTTAGCGTTTCTACCGACTTAATTGTTGGCTTTCCTACCGAAACGCAAGCAGATTTTGAGCAGACGCTTTCGCTAGTGGATGAAGCCGGTTTTTCCACTGCTTATTGCTATAAATACTCTCCGCGGGAGGGCACTCCGGCCGCTTCTATGGTATTGCATCCAAATAATATACTGGAAGAAAGGCTTGATATTTTGTTAAATAAAGTAAGAGGTTTAGCCGAAGCGGCCTATAAGGCCCAAGTCGGCACGCAGCAAGATGTTCTTTTGGAAACAGAAAACAAAGGCCGCTCATCTAATAGTTTTTGGGTGAAAACGAACAAAAACTATCCGGTGGGCAGCGTAGTCCGCGTAGCAATTGAAAAAGCGGACGGAACTTTATTATTTGCGAGGGACTAGTATGACCAAGAAAAATTTTTCCGAAAAACGCCGTCACCCGCGTATGCCGGTGATCAGCAATTTAATTGAACCCGTCAACCTACATTATAAAACCGACGACGGAAAAGAAACAACACTTGTTGCCATTTTGGCAGACTTGTCTGCCTCCGGCATGCGGATGATCAGCTTTTTGGGTGCACCGCTAGCGGACCATTTTTCTATCAGCTTGCAGTTGCCCGGCACCCGCAAAATGGAAGTGGAAGCACGGCTCGCGTGGGTGAAACAACGCGAAAATGTGTACACAATCGGTATTGAGTTTGTGCATATGAAAGAAGCCGACGCTAAAGTAATTAGCGAAATGGCAGATGATTTTAACGATTGCGATACCCGCATCTTGTTAAAACTGCCTGAAGTATGCGTAGGCACTTGCAAGTGCAATAAAATCTGCAATAAAATTCAAAAAGACGAAAACCTTTTTGAAAGCAAATAAAAGTTCTGGTCCAAAAAATCCCCGGCTATCATTTAGCCGGGGGTTTTTAATTGGTAGCCACAAAAAGTACAATATATATATGAAACCAATTGTTCTGTGCGGCCCCACCGCATCCGGTAAAACCGAACTTGCCCTTGCACTTGCCCGTCAAACGGGAGGCATCATTATTTCAGCCGATTCCCGCCAAGTGTATAAACGCTTAACAATTGGCACCGCCAAACCGCAAGGCTCGTGGAAAAACGGACAGTATTTAGTAGAAGATATCCCATATTACTTAGTAGATTTCTTAGAGGTTACTGACACTTTTAATGCCGGCGCTTTCTGCGCGCGCGTAAAAGAAATTGCCGCCCGACATCCAAACACTCCGCTCATTTTTGCCGGCGGCACGGGCATGTATCTGCACGCCTACTTTGTAGGCATGGACGATTTGCCCCCCAGCACCCCGCAAACACGCGCCCGGTTAGAAACTCTCTTACAAGAAAAAGGCAAAGAGGGTTTACACCAAGCGTTGCAAGAACTGGACCCTACTTCCGCCGCGGCTATCCCGGCTGGGAATGTCCAACGCACCATGCGGGCACTGGAGTTGTGTTGGCTAACAGGCAAGCCGGCCGGCACCCTTAAAAGCGGTAAATTCTTTACCTTGCCGGACGCCGCTACCTCCCACTGGGTGTATTTAGATTGGGATAAAGAACTTCTTCACCAACGCATTGCCAGACGCACGGAAATCATTTTTGATGGCATGGCAGCAGAAGCCCGCCAATTAATAGCCGAAGGATTTGCACCTGATATCCCGGCCCTAAAAAGTTTGGGCTATCCGCAAGCCATTCAATTTTTAAAAGGCGAGTTGTCCCGTGCTCAAGCCATAGAACAAGTGGCCCAATTGACCCGGCAATATGCAAAACGCCAACGCACCTGGTTCAACCGCTACACCAATGCCCAACGATTGACGTTAAACAACTTCTCCGACTTTCAACCCCAACTACTTGCTTCGGCCATTTTGACCGCTTATAAAAACTAAAAACTCCCCAAGTATATCTGGGGAGTTTTTTAGTTTTTAGTAATCAGAAATGAATCTTATGGTTCTTGCACCGGTATCGGGCGTAACTTTTCTGTCTTTACGCTATCGCCGAAGCGACCCATCGTATCGCGCACAAACGGCCAGGTTGTTTTTTTAGAAAGCCCGGTAAACATAAAGAACTCTCCGTTTTGGCCAAACGCCGGGAATTCCCGCCGAACATCAGCCGGCAAATCGTTATTTTTGCGGGCAGATACCACCCCTACAATTCCTAATGAATTAGCCAACTGCACCGCACCGCCGCTATTACCATGGTCAACTCCAAATCCGTCCGATACCCACAACGCTTGTTTTTGCCCGGCATATAAGATATATTTGGGATGTGAAAAATACGATAAATCTCCCCGGGTCCACCGAGGTACAACGATATTTTCCGGCAGGTGCATCAACTCCGGCCCGGAATATACCACCAGCGGACGCAACTGCGGGCGTTGAGCCCCTTGCCATTGAGCTTTTAAGTCCGGGTCCTCTTTCATCGCTTTAGAAAAGGTAGCCATATCTACCACGCCGGTCTCCGCCGAAATATAATCGTATGTTGCCGGACGGTAATGCAACAAGGCAATGTCCCACAACACCGTTCCTGCTTCTTTCCCCTCCGTATATTCTTCGGGGATAAATACATCCGAGGAGGACAGTACCGCGGAAGCTGTTACGTTACCCACCGCCAACAATATCCGCAATTGGCAAGATTTATGACGGCACGCTTCCACACAATGGGCAGCCGTTAAAAACCAATTTTTATGAATACGCACAGCTTGGCAAGTGGCTTTATTATTAATCCAAAATTCTTTTTGGGTTATAAAATCGTCCGAAAAGAACTTTTCCTCGGCCGCCATTACGGCAACCGGGGCTACAAAAAATAAACTCCATACGGCTATTAGAAGTAAAAGTTTTTTCATATTCTTAAGTATATATAAAAAACGGTAAAAAAACCACTTTTCCGCGTAATTTTCTGCCGCAGGTCAACCCAAATATACTATAATGAAATATATGATGACAACAATTATCCCTTTGATTTTATTTAGTTACCTCTTAGGTTCCGTGCCAACCGGATACCTGATTTCCAAACGTGTAATGGGTATTGATATCCGCGAACACGGCTCCGGCAACCCCGGTGCCGCCAATGTGTACCGTATTGTCGGCAAATGGGCCGGCATTACCACGTTTTTAATTGATGCCCTGAAAGGCTTTATCCCCGTGTGTTTAGCACGCCATTTCTGCCCGGATAACTACTGGGTAGCTATTGCCTGCGGGGTAATTGCCATTTTGGGCCATATGTGGACGATTTACTTAAAATTCCGCGGCGGCAAAGGGGTAGCCACTTCCGCCGGAGTATTTGCCGCGCTCTTGCCGATTCCTACGGCGTTGGCCTTTTTATCCTTTGTAATTTGTGTGGCGTTGTGGGGCCGGATTTCTATCGGCTCTATCTGCGCGTGTATCGTTTTGCCAATTTGCAGTTATTTCATCGGCAATCACCCTATGTCTGTTAATTTAATGGTAACGGCCATCGGGGCGTTGGTCATCTACAAACACGTACCTAACATTAAACGTCTGCTACAACAAAAAGAACTCAAATTTGAAGACGGTTCTAAAAAGAGAAAAGAAAATGCAAGTAAATAAAATTACGGTCTTTGGGGCCGGCATTTGGGGCAGTGTTATCGCCCAACATTTGGCCAAAAAAGGGTATAACGTGTCATTGTGGGAATACAATGAACAACTGTTAAACGTGCTCAAAACCATGGGGCGCCACCCGAACATCCCTAATTTTAAAATCCACGATAATATCCAACTTACCGATAATGTAGCCGACGCCGTAAAAGATACAGATTTAATTGTTTTTGTAATTTCTTCCAAAGCCATTCGTTTGTTCTGCCGCGAACAACTGCGCCCGCTGTTAAACGGACGCGTAGTGCCGGTAGTCAGTGCTTCTAAAGGCATTGAAGACAAAACTTTTAAGACGATTTGCGAATTGGTGGAAGAAGAATTACCGCAGTTAAAAGATCACGTCCTCGCCTTTTCCGGGCCGAGTTTTGCTTTAGAAGTAGCGCAAAACGTGCCGACTAAAATTATGTTGGCCGGAGCAAATAAAGCACTCGTACAGGAAATTGCCGACGTAATGAGCGGCGACCCGATTATTGTGGTGCCCGCTACCGACCGCCGCGGCGTAGAATACGGCGGAGGCATTAAAAACGTGCTCGCTATCGGCTGTGGCGTGATTGACGGTATCGGTGACGGTGCTAATGCTAAAGCTGCCCTTATCACCCAAGCACTGCAAGAAATGAACGATATTATCGTCAGCCAAGGGGGCGAACACGGAACCGTGTACAGTTTGGCCGGATTTGGCGACGCTATTTTAACCGGTATGTCCGCTATATCCCGCAACCGTCGTTTAGGCGAAAAACTGGGCGCGGGCCTGACGTTGGAAGAAGCCAAAAAAGAAGTAGGCACCATTGCAGAAGGTGTAAACTCCGTACAAAGCGTGTACGACATCGCCCGCAAAAACAATTTACACACCCCGATTATCGATGCCGTTTGGCAGATCGTCTGCCAGGGCAAACAACCTCACGTATTACTCCAAGCCATGGGTTTTATCAACCGGGGAAATAAATAATCTCATTTTTAGAAAGGAAACTGTATGAACAAAGATGATGTAATCCGGCATTTAACCCGGCATGTATTAGATAAAAAACAAGCTAAATTATCGGTAGATAAAGTTTTTGAAATTATTAAACACGGTTTAAAGCGCGACGGGAAAGTAGTAATCAGCAATTTTGGGTCGTTCCAACTTAAAATGGCCCGCCCCGTGCAACGCCATAACCCAAAAACCGGCGAAAAAGTGCAAGTGCCCGCTAAACCGAAAATCCGGTTTAAACCGTCAGAAAATATTTTGCGCGGTAAATAGTATTTTAGTAGAAATAAAAATCCCCGGTGAAAACCGGGGATTTTTATGTTATAAGTTCCTTATAAAACTTGTTTTAAAGTAATGGGCAAATCCTTCTTTTTCATTACTATCGCACTATGCGTATTGGTCTTTTTATCTAAGCCAAATACACTCACGCGGTACTCTACCACCCATTGTCCGTTTTCTTCTTTTACGTTTTGAATTTCAAACACTTTGTCAGGCAAATTGCTGGTGGATTCCAACACCAACACTTGCTCGCGGTTAAAATCGGCTGTGGGGTAGCTGCCGCGGGCACGACGTTTAAAATCTTTATACTCTTGCGCATTTTTAATAAGCAGTGTTTCTACCGGGGCTTCAATCATCGTAATGCTGGTAGGCATGGTGGGCGCTTGGGGTGTGGTGTCCCCATTTACGGAAGGATAATCCCCATTAATTTGCACCGGCAAAGTAGCGATTTTCTGGGCTGCCTCTTCCTCCTCTGTTTCGTACGTATTGCCGGAACGCGGGATAATGGCCTGCACATCGGGTAAATTGACTTTCGCCATTTGCGAATGTTGAGCAGGGAGTAATGTGTGTTCGTCTTGAGCGTCTTCCACCCCTTGGGGCATTTGGGCTTGCGTCATATCCATTTCAAACGCTGCGGACAAAGGCGATACTTCCACCGAAACATCCGCCGGGGTTAAGTGTGCCCGGTCCCAAACGTGCATACAGGCCGCACCGGCACAAAAAACCAGTATCCCTAAAAGCATCCGCAAGAAAAAAGAAGACGTCTTCATAATTATTTCTCGTACGTGGCGGTAATAACAGAGCGCAACCCCCCGCGCGGCGTAAATACACCGGTAACGGTTGCTTTTTTCGGTTTGCAAGCTCTTACCACATCATCTAAAATTTTATTGGCGATATTTTCCATAAAAATACCCATATCGCGGTATTCCAACAGATAGTATTTAAGCGATTTTAATTCCAAGCACAATTCATCCGGAATATATTCAATCGTAATCGTACCGAAGTCCGGCAGACCCGTTTTCGGGCAAACGGAGGTAAATTCCGGCAGTTCAATTTTAACATTGTAATCGCGTTTATACTGATTGGGCCAGCATTGAATTTCCGGCAAAACCGCATCTGCATTTTTACGGGCATGATCGGAAGTATATCCAAAATCTATATCGTGTGTTTTCATTTTACTTTTAATAACCTCGTTGAATAAAGCCAAATGAACACCACTACCGCCAAACTGCCACCCAGTGTCCATTGCCAAGCATTTTCTTGCGGCGGGCGCCAAAACAACCACGCCGTCAATGCCGCATTCAATAAAAGCGCCCATACCACATTACCAAATACCGTACGGCGCAATTTTTTATCTATTTTAAATAAATCAATTAAGGGATACAAGTCCTTTCTTTTAATTATGATATCTACCCAGTTGTTATATACGTTGCGCCCGGAGGAAAATACAATCCCCGCGTCCGCCTTGAGTAAAGCGATAATATCGTTAAAGCCATCCCCTACCATAATTACTTTTTTCCCGAGCGAACGTAAGTTGGTAATAATTTCAGCTTTTGTTTTGGGAAGTACGTTAAAATTAATTTTTTCAATACCTACTTGTGTAGAAACAGCCGATACGGAAGCTTCATTATCCCCGGAAACGAGGATAATATCCTTTCCTTCTTTTTTAAGGAAATCAATCATATCATGCACACCGGGCCGGACTTCATCCGATAACGTCAAATACCCCAAATAACGACCGTTTTTAAGCACACAAATAATAGCTTCCGCCACTTGGGTAATTTCCACCGGCAGTTTGACCCCTTGTTCTTCAATCCACTGGGCACGCCCGGCAAAAATACGGTCGTGTTGGCAACGGGCTTGAATTCCTAACCCCGGCAACACTTCAAACGATAACACGCGGCGCGGCTCAATTTTGTGTTCCTTGGCATATTCGTTGACGGCGTTGGCAAACGGGCCGTCCACCCATTGTTCGGCCGAGGCTACCGTTTCCAATAATTCGTGCTGTAAAGCCGGTTTGGAAGGGAACACGCCCGACACCCGCAATTCCCCGTATGTAAGCGTACCTGTTTTATCAAAAAAGAACGTATCGGCTTCCACCACTTCCCGCAAGGCATGGATATTTTGAATTTTTAATTTAATGGCCCGCGCCCCACTTTTTACAAAAAATACCGGAAACACACTGGCAAATAGCAATGCAATCGGCGAACAAAGAGCCATAACCGTTAAAAATACGCCAATAGCAGGCACCCATTGGTTAGGTCCGTCAAGGTATAGTGTATAGGAGTATGCACACACGGCCCCCACAAAAATAATCGGCAAAGCTCCGCCGGTTAGGCTATCCAACATACTCTTAAAATGGCTACGGCGCAGTTCGCTGTGTTTAACAGCATCAATAACACTCATCAAAGCTGAGGAAGCTAACGGTTGAGTAACTTCCACATATACTTCGGCCGATTTATTGAGCGTTCCTGCATAAACGGTGCTATTTTCGCGCTTGGAAGTGGGCAACATGTTACCGGAAATTAATTGTTCATCAATAGAGGTTTTACCTTTGCGAATAATACCGTCGCAAGGCAAGCGTTCCCCGGTTTTAACAAATACAAGTTCGCCAACGTGTAATTCATTGGCAAACACTTTGCGGAAATTACGACCCACGCACAACCGACCGGATTTAGGTAAAAAATCATCTAATTTTTTAATAAATACATGGGCCTGTTCTTTTTCACGCGCCAAACGCCGTTGTCCCCACAAGGCAAGCGTTAAGAAAAAGGAAGTATATAGGAACAAGTCCGGCACCGGGCCTTTAATCGGAAACGGCAGAATTGTTTTCCAAGACGAGAACAAGAACCCCGCCCCTACACTGGCACAGACAAACACTGCAAAACTAAGTTTCCCGTGTAGTAAATCTTTCCAGGCTACGCGCAAAAAGACATCTGCGCAGAAAGCCACGTTAATCAGTAACAAAATAAAAACGCCCACGTCAGAATGACGGAACGTTTCCGATGCTAAAATACATAAAAACAAACATACCGATAGAAAAAACCGATAGGTAAATACACGCGACGGCAATTCCCATGCCGCCGAATTGAGAGCAGTTTTCTTAGAAGCCGATGACATAATATACTATTTAATTCGGATAGAAACGGTAAGCCAGCACGCGTTCTCGTCCTTCCTCCGTACGCATCAGACGCATTTTTGCTTCATAACGGCGTGCATTGGCCGGGTCCAATTTTTTGGCAGTCATGTAGTTGGCGGTGGCGGAAACAGGGTCCTCCACGCTCAGCATATCGCCCATTAATTCGTAGGTCGGTACATAATTACTGGCTAATTCTTTGGATTTTACCAAAAGCCCCAAGGCTTCGTCTTTATCCCCTTTACGAAATTTCAAATCTCCCATGTAATAATACGCAAGCGCATAAGAAGGTTTAATTGTTACCGCTTCTTCCAAGTCCGCATACGCATTGGCCGGGTAGCCCAGCTTAATAAAAGCGCGGGCACGTTCCAAGTAAGCACGCGCGTTGTCCGGCGAAAAAGAAATTAAATACGTTAAATCTTCAATGGACGATTCATATTGGCCCATATCATAATATGCAATTGCGCGGTTTAATAATAAAATCGGGTCTTTACTGCGGATTTGATAAGCACGGTTAAAGTCTAGTAACGCCGCTGTTACGTTGCCCAACCGATAATACGCAATTCCTCGGTTCATTAAGGCCGTAAAATAACGCGGCCGGCGGGTAATAGCTTCGTTTAAGTAGAAAATAGCATCCGTAAACCGACCCATATCCATATATAAAGCCCCTAAGTTATTGTAGGTTTCCACCAAGTTCGGATTGAGTTCAATGGCTTTTAAGTAATCTTGTTCGGCATTGAGGCGGTTTTTCTGGCGTTCTTTAGCATCTTTTACCGGCAACCGTTCCCACAATACACCGCGGTTTACATAGGCGGGAAAGAAATCAGGAGAGTGTTTAATTAAACGAGAGTATAATTGAATAGCTTGTGTTAAATTTCCCTTTGAAGTGGCCAACTGCGCTTTATTAAACGCACTTTTTTCCGCGCCGCAAGCCGTTAACAAAAACCCTGCTACTAATAACGAAATAACTTTTTTCATTTTTCCTCCCGTTGTTTAGTACGGTTACTTAGTAAAGAGATGCCAAACAAGCAAGCACCTACTGTAATGAAAGAATCGGCCACATTGAAAACCGGCCACACTAAGAAATCTAAAAAATCAACGACATACCCTAAAACTATTCTATCATAAAGATTACCAATTGCACCTGCTAAAATAAAAATACTCCCTACTTCCACCATTTTCCCGTAAGAGCACAGTTCCTTCCAACTCTTTAGCAAGTACACGATAATCCCCAACATAATGAAAATAAGTAATAGGTTTCCCCCTTGCATCATCCCGAAGGCAGCACCCGTATTTTCCACATAACGCAACTGAAAAAAAGGAAACACCTTCACCGGCGTATCCGGCAACCACTCCATAGCGGCTACTTTGGTTAAATGGTCCAGTAAAAAAATACCGGCAACCGCCGCTACTACTCCTTTGTTACGGCCGTACCAATCCTGTATTTTTTGTAACCAACTAGGCACGCGCCGGTTCCTCCTGAGCAATCTGGAAACCTTCTTTTTCAAGCACGCTTGCACACCGGGCGCATACATCTGCATGGTGAGCATCCGCACCGACATCTTCTTTCCATTGCCAACAGCGGGCACATTTTTGCCCGGTTGCGTGCGTCACTTCTACAAACAACGGGTCTTGACCGTCTTCAATTTTCACTTGGGAAACAATTAAAATTTCCGACCACAACGATGCTGTTTCGTCCAAGAACGCACGGGTAGATTCATCGTTAGTGCGAAACGTTACACAAGCTTCCAGCGAAGAACCGATAATTTTCTTCTCGCGCGCTTCTTCCAAAATTTTCTGTACACCTTCGCGCACGCGGCGGATTTCGTTCCACTTTTCTTCCAAGCGCACATTAGGTAGTAACGAAGCATTCCGCGGCATATTGGATAAAAAGACACTTTGTTCCAACGTGCGGCCTAAAGACGTTTTGCGAAGTTCTTGCCAGGCCTCTTCCGCCGTAAACGAAAGCACCGGAGCCATCAACTGTAACAACGCCACCGCAATTTCGGCCAGTACGGTTTGCGCACTGCGCCGCGCCGGGGAGGAAGCCCCCAACGTGTACAAACGGTCTTTGGACGCATCCAACATAAATGAAGATAAGTCCAAAATACAAAAATCGGTAATGGCACGCATAGCCCGGCGGAAATTAAACTCTTCGTAGCCGGCGTGTACTTCTTGGATGAGTGCATCCAAGCGGCCGAGCATATATTGGTCCATTTCGGTAAGTTCTTTACCGGGGACTTTATGCAAGGCCGGGTCGTAATCGGATAAGTTCCCCAGCGCATAGCGCACCGTATTGCGGATTTTGCGGTACGTATCAATAGGTCCCCCTAAAATTTCTTCCGAAATACGCACGTCGCCTTGATAATCGGAGAACGAAACCCACAAACGCAAAATATCGGCTCCGTATTTATTGATAACGTCTTCCGGGTCAACGGCGTTACCGGCCGATTTATGCATCGGGCGGCCTTGCCCATCCAATACCATACCGTGCGTTAAAATCGTTTTAAACGGAGCGGTTCCTTCCAATGTATAAGACGGGATATAGGAACTTTGGAACCAACCGCGATGTTGGTCGGATCCTTCGGAATACACATCCGCCGGGAAGTCCAGCCCACGGTCTTTAAGTACAGCCGCCCAAGAAACACCGGAATCAAGCCATACATCCAAAATATCCGTTTCTTTTCTAAATTCGTGGCTGCCGCATTCGCACGTATATCCTTGCGGCATTAATTTTTCCACCGGGTCAATAAACCAAAAATCAGAACCTTCGTTCATGGCACGGTTTTTAATAAATTCAAACAAATCGTGGTTGACCTGCGGTTTGCCGCATTTTTTGCAATACAATACGGTTACCGGACTGCCCCAGAAACGTTGGCGGGATAAACACCAATCCGGCCGCAATCCAATCATAGAGCGCATGCGTTCCACGCCGCCTTCGGGGTAGAATTTCACGTTGTCCAAGTTTTTCATCAGTTTCTGGCGTAATCCGTCTTTATCAATGGACATAAACCATTGTTCCGTCGCCCGGAAAATAATCGGGTTGTGGCAACGCCAGCAATGCGGATAACTGTGCACGATTTCTTGCTCTTTAATAAGCGCACCCAGTTCGTCCAATTTTTTCACCATGAGCGGATTAGCTTCAAACACGTGCATTCCTTCAAACACACCTGCGTCTTTGGTGTAGCAGCCTTTTTCGTCTACCGGGCAGAAGGTTTCCAACTTCCACTGTTTACCGGCTTGAGCGTCCTCTTCCCCGTGGCCGGGTGCAATATGCACAACCCCGACCCCGGCATCCATGGTCACAAAGTCTGTCCAAATCACCGGGTTTTCTTTTTGCGTCAAGGGGTGGTAATACGTCATACCCACTAAGTCCGCCCCGGCAACTTTGCCGGTTTGGGTGCAATCTAAGCCGGTGTTTTTCAAAAATTCTTCGGCCAATTTTTCAGCCACAATGTAGTATTCGCCCGTCTTGTTATCTTGCAAAATAGCATAGTCTTCCGTATTGGAAACAGCGGCCGCTTGGTTGGCGGGGATCGTCCACGGAGTGGTGGTCCATACAGCTAAACTGACAGGTTTTGTATAGTCCAAATCGCCCAACACTTTTTTATCAAATTTAGCCAATTTAAAACGCAAGTAAATAGACGGCGAAGATACGTCTTTATATTCTGTTTCCGCGTCGGCCAGAGCCGTTTCGCAATGCGGGCACCAGGTAATTGTTTTCTGACCTTTGTAGACGTATCCTTTTTCAATCAAATCCAAAAACACACCTACGGTAATTCCTTCATAGCGCGGGGCCATGGTAAGATACGGATTGTCCCAATCGGCCTGTACGCCCAAGCGTTTGAAACCTTGGCGTTGCAAGTCAATAAATTTAGCGGCAAATTCACGCGCTTTTTTGCGGAAAGCCGGCACATCCGTAATGTGTTTTTTATCTTGTTTTAGTTCTTTCAAAAGGGCTTGTTCAATGGGCAGACCATGGCAATCCCACCCCGGCACGTAAGGCGTATAACAGCCCATCATAGCGCGTGATTTTAAAATAATATCCTTAATGGTTTTATCTAATGCGTGACCAATATGAATTTTCCCGTTAGCGTAGGGCGGCCCGTCGTGAAGTACGAAATGTTTGCCTTGCTCGTTTTTCTTGAGCATCGCTTCGTAAAGATTAATTGATTTCCAAAAATCTAAAATTTTAGGTTCTTTCTGCGCAAGTCCCGCGCGCATCGGAAAATCCGTTTTGGGGAGCAAAACGGTATGCGAATACTTATTTTTTGCCATGATAAAAACTCCGAGAATTAAGGATACTTATATTATAGGAAAATTTGAGGAGTTGGTATAGTAAAAAAACGCCGTTTCCCCATTTAGAGGAAACGGCGTTCTTTCCAAGCAAAACTGTTATTCTTCACCGGCACCGGCTATTTTATGCAAATACGCATGCAGTTTTTCCATAGTTTCTTTGCTAACGGCATGTTCCATCTTGCAGGCATCATCTTCCGCCGTTTTGGGATTTACACCGAGTACTTGCGTTAAAAACCGGCGGAAAATAGCATGGCGTTTTTTTACCTCTTCTGCGGCACGGCGGCCTTTGGAAGTAAGTTGAATGCCACTATAAGGTGCCCGGATTACATAGCCCTCTTCAGCCAGTGTTTTCATTGCACCCGTTACGCTGGGTGTTTTAACCCCCAGCATATCGCGGATGTCACTCACGCGAGCCACGCCTTCCGTATTCGCGCAAAAAGAAATGGCTTCCAAATAATCTTCCATGTTAGAAGTAAGTTTCATAAGAAAAGCCCTTTAAAAATCTTTTTTACATATTAACATATTTTTTTTATCTGTGCCTCTTGAAAAATAGGTAAAAGATATGTTAAATGAGGGTAAGCCACACTTGAAAGGAGGACTGTATGGATACGCAAGCCTATTTGTCGGACTTTCTTACGAAGCAAGCCCAAAAGGACCCTGCCCAAAAAGTGTTTCACCAAGCCGTATCGGAAGTTATCAGCACCTTAACCCCCGTTTTGGAACAAAACCCCATTTATATTAAAGAAAAAATTTTAGAGCGCATGGTAGAGCCGGAACGTATCATCAGTTTCCGCGTACCGTGGCAAGACGATAAAGGTGAAATTCACGTTAATCGCGGTTTTCGTGTGCAGTTTAACAGTGCCTTAGGGCCATACAAAGGCGGAATCCGTTTTCACCAAACCGTAACGGCCGATTCCTTAAAATTTTTGGCCTTTGAGCAAACTTTTAAAAACAGTTTAACCACACTGCCGCTAGGCGGCGGAAAAGGCGGCAGCGACTTTGACACCCGCGGAAAATCAGCCAGTGAAGTAATGCGGTTTTGCCACTCGTTTATTAACGAACTGTACCACCACATCGGCTATCACACCGATATCCCCGCCGGGGATTTGGGATGTGGTGCGCGCGAAATCGGCTATATGTTCGGGCAATATAAAAAATTAACAAACGATTTTACCGGCGCTTTCACCGGCAAAAAACCTAACTGGGGCGGCAGTTTGCTCCGTCCGGAAGCCACCGGCTACGGCGTAGCGTACTTTGCCCAAAATATGTTAGCCACGCGAAGCGATAGTTTAAAAGGAAAAACGTGTATCGTTTCCGGTACGGGCAACGTGGGGATTTATACCATTGAAAAACTGACGGAGCTGGGCGGAAAAGTCGTCGGATTTATGGATTACGACGGCAGTATTTATGATCAGAGCGGCGTAGATGCCGAAAAAGAACTGGTATTTGTGCGACGTGGAAGTTTAAAAGAATACGCCCAAAAATTTACACACTCCGTTTTCCGCCCGCATCAAAAAACATGGGATATTGCGTGCGACGTGGCTTGTCCCACCGCGTGCGAAAACGAACTCAATGCCGATGATGCCAAGCTTTTGGTTAAAAACGGCTGCAAATGTGTTTGTGAAGGCTCTAATATGCCATGCACGCCAGAAGCGGTGGATATTTTCCAACAAGCGGGCTTATTATATTCCCCCGGCAAGGCCTCCAATGCAGGCGGGGTAGCGGTGTCCGGCCTGGAGATGACCCAAAACAGTATGCGCGTGTATTGGACGCGCGAAGAAGTGGACCAATACTTGCGCCGCATTATGAACAGTATTCATACCAGTTGTTTAACATACGCCGAGGAATACGGTCTAAAAGGCAATTATATGGCGGGTGCGAATATAGCAGGATTTAAAAAAGTGGCTGATGCTATGCTGGACCAAGGTTTAGTATAGAACACGCAACACAACAAAAACCCCCGGCACCAAATGCCGGGGGTTTTTATTAATTGTCTTTAAATTAATTATTACTTAACATCGTACCCGGGAAATAAAGCTTACAACCAGGGCCCGAACAAGTAACATAATCTAATTTCCCATTGGAAAGATGATAATTTAAATCAAAGTAATCAGCAGTATTCGTGCTATCATCCACATTATGTATATTTATACCGGCAGACGAGCCATCTCCCCCTCCGGCAAAAGACAACCAACCTCCGTCGTTCATATATACGCGCGGAACTTCAATATCAAAATCATCGGAAGAAAAATAATTAATAGTTCCCGTGTAAGAATGATAATGTCTTTGATATCTTCCATCCTCTAAATAAGCCATATTCATAGCCTTAACTAGTGCACTAGCCGCGGTGGTAATTTTTACCCCTTTTGCTTTTTTAACCGCTTTTGTATATTGCGGCAAAGCTACACTGGATAATATACCGATAATTAACACCACTACTAATAGTTCTACAAGTGTAAAACCGCGTTTCAATGTGTTTTTCATTTCTTTACTCCTGTTTTGATGGATTTTATCTATAAATAGAATTTATCAAAAAAAAAAAACGATTACAAGCTCTTTCTGTTTTTACAGCCAAAAACACAGGCTTTTACTTTCAAATAGTAAACAAATATATCTACTTTTTCTCGTGTGAGAAAAAGTACCAAAAAGAACACCGCCCAAGGGAGCATAAAAAGCAGACCGATTGGGAAATTTCGTAAACTCGCTCCGCTCAAACATACAAAATTTCTTTTCCAATCGGGCGCTTTTTATAAACAACAAAAAGAGGTTTTTCCCTTATTGTTCCGGCATTGGAACGTTGTCCACACGCCGTAATACGAGGGGTTTTCCTGCTTGTATGTTTGAGCGGAAGCGAGTTTACAAGCAGGCCGAGTATTGGTGGCGGGTGGGTTCCGCCGCCGGAGAGTCTTTTTGGTTCTTTTTCTACGGCTAGAAAAAGAACTTATAAATCTCTTTTTGAAAAACTTTTTCTATTCGCAGAAAAAGATTTTACCCGATATGTACTTGTGGATTATTGACTACCGCAGTTTGCTCGGCCGGGGGTACCGCAGCCGGTGCTTTACGGGAATAGATTTTATTGATAATCACGGCTATTGCGCCGTCCCCGGTTACGTTGCATGCCGTACCGAACGAGTCCATCGCGATATACAATGCAATCATCAGCCCTAATTCGGGTTTACCAAAACCTAGCATGCTTTCCAAAATACCCAGCGCGGCCATAATAGCACCCCCAGGCACACCGGGAGCAGCTACCATCGTTACACCCAACATACAAATAAATCCGGCAAATTGTGCGGTGGAAACAGGCTGGCCCGTAATCATCATAATTGCCAATGCACAAGCCACAATTTTCATGGTACTGCCGGACAAGTGAATCGTAGCGCAAAGCGGCACCACAAACCCGGCCACTTCTTCGCGTACACCGATTTTAATAGCTTGTTTGAGCGTAACGGGAATCGTGGCGGCGGAAGATTGCGTGCCTAAAGCCGTTGCATACGCCACCAACATATGGCGCAGCATACTAAACGGATTTTTTTGCGAGATAATACCCGCCAGCGTAAACTGCAACACGAGCATTACTGCAGTAATTGCAAAAATCAGCACGATAATTTTGGCAAATACGCCCAATACGGCAGACACTTGGCCGCCAACGGTCATATTAAGGAAAATACCAAAAATGTAATAAGGAAGTAGCGGAATAATTACTTTCACTATCACTTTATCTACAATATCGCGTAAATCTTGCATAATTCCTTTCAAACGACTCCCTTGAATAACCGCCATCCCAAGGCCGAGCGTAAAAGCAAGCACTAATGCACTCATCACGTCCATTACCGGCGGCATAGCTACCACAAAGTACGGCTTTAAATCGGCCGCCGCAGCAAAAGAGGTTAATTGGGAAGATGTATCCAACAAGAACGGATACGCCGCGCGGGCCACTCCATAACTAAAAAATCCGGAAGCTAACGTAAATCCATAAGCCAGCCCCGCCGTCAACAATAACAATTTCCCCGCCGCACGGCCCAGTTCCGCAATGCCGGGGGCTACTAACCCTACAATCAGCAAGGGAATCATAAAACTTAAAAAGTTACCAAAAAGCCCGTTAAAGGTGAGCACGGCACGCACGGCCCACGTTGGGAAGAAAAGTCCGCACGCAATACCACAGATAATGGCACAAATAACGCTGGGTAAAAGCCCCCATTTTAATTTAACATGTAATTTCCGTTTTCTAAATCTCATCAATTTCATTTTAAACCTCTATTGTTTTTATTATACGAAATTTATATCCCCTGCGTTTTATGGCCCGATTTGCTACAATAATACTATGCAAGTGAAAATAAATATTGACGGCGGTTCGCGCGGTAACCCGGGCCCGGGTGCGGCGGCCTACGTAATTTGTGACTTAAACGGAAAAATTTTAGCGCAAGAAGGCCACTTTATGCCCCATTGCACCAACAATCAAGCCGAATATACCGCGCTAAAATTGGCGCTTTTAAAATCGGCCGAGTTGGGCGCAAAAGAACTGTTTATTGAATCCGATTCTTTATTATTGGTAAAGCAGTACCTGGGTGAATACAAAATTAAAAACCCGGATTTAGCCGCCCGCATGCAGGTAATCCGCCAGTTAGCCGCCCCTTTTACATTGCATATCAAGCACGTCTTGCGGGAGTTTAACAAAGCCCCGGACGCCCTGGCCAACAAAGCCATGGATGCCAAAGAATCTTTGGGATTTAATCCGCTTACAAACTTGCCCGAAGACACGGAAATCATAAAAACCCCTTCCGCTAATAAAGTAAACGGCGTGGAAGTAACCCCCGTTAAACGCGCTTCAAAAACCGCTCCGAAAAACCCGCAACAACCTGATTTGTTCGGTGATTTTTAATTTTTTTTGCTACAATTTATATGGACGGCCCAGATAACCGCTCCCACCTAGGTATAGGTTCGGGGGAGGAACTTCCGGACTCCACAAGGCAGTGCGCCGCCCGAAAGGACGGAACGGCGGGGCTATATCCCCGTTGGATGGAAAGTGCCGCAGAAAATAAACCGCCCGCAAGGGTAAGGGTGAAAAGGTGTGGTAAGAGCACACCGCGCAACCGGCAACGGTTGCGGCAAGGTAAACCCCGCATGGAGCAAGGCCAAGCCGGTCCACACGTTGCCCGCGTTCGTGACCAAGTAGGCCGCTAAGAGTAATGGTTATCACAGCCCGCAAGGGTTGACAGAATCCGGGGTATCGGCCGTCCGCTCGGTGCATTTAAAAGCCCCTTTGGCATTACGCCAAAGGGGCTTTTGTATGTGTAAATTTTCTTAACGCAACCAATGGTAATACGAACGCAAACTATAGTAGTTAGCCATAGCTCGCAGATATTCCATATAGCCCACCATCCCTTGGTTTAAGTTATACGTATACCACAAATAACCGTCCATACCCATATCGTAGTATTTTTTCGGGTCAATTTCTTCTTCGCGGTCATATTTGCTTACGGCAATTACTGTGGCCATCGGGTCGTAATGGCGGAATTCTTCCATCATGTAAGCACCGCCGTTTTCAACGAGCAAATCGGTTAACACTAAATCGTATTTAGCCCCTTTGCGAACAGCGTCCATAAACTCTGTCCCCGTTTTATACGTATCCAAAGTGGCCCCTTTTCCCAGGTATCCTTTTTTCTGCCAACCTTGAAAGTTAATGCGTGGGAGCGTATCGTCGTTAATAAACGCAATGCGTAAATTTTCGGGGATTTTCTGAAGCAGCATATCCCGCTCTGGCGCCATAGCTTCGGCCCATTTTATTAAAAAGTCCTGTTCACCGCGCACATATAATGGAGATTCTTCTTCCATATCTTCCGGGTCAATGATTAAAGTAGAAGATCCCGGATATTCAAACGTTTGACCGGCAAAGGTAAATTCTTGTTTAGGGAAGATATAATCTACGCCATGCACATCGTAAAGGAAAAATTCCCGAGCAATTAACACACGATCCGTCCTATCCAATTTAAAACCGGACGAAAGGGACAACACCCCTCTTAAAAGAGGATTGAGCGTACCGAACATATACAACCAATAATCCTCCACTGCTTCCAAATACGGATCTTCTTGGATATGATCGGACAATTTCTTTACTTGGCTTCTCACTTTATAAATAGCATCATTAAACCGGCGCGTTTTTTGCGGGCTTAAACGTTTGCCTTCCCCCGGCAAGCTCGCATAGGCTAACCATGCGGAAATTTCCTTGTGTAATTCGTCCGTCGTTACTACCACTTCTCGGTACGAATCGGTTAAAAATTTCATGGTTTCAGCGGGAACGCTGTGGCGCAAATAGCGGTTAATTGAAGTTAAATTATCCAAATTGCTGGGACGGTGAGCAAGTACTTCTGCATATTTCGTACGTAATTTTTCAAAATCTAACCGGTACTGGGTCCGTTGGGCTGGTGTAATATATTCCGATGCGTTAGCTAATTTGACTCTTTTCCAAAAATCTTCCAAAGCAATTTCTTCTGCCTTGGTAAGAGCCATAGTAGAAGGTTGGAACATGGCAGTCGAGGAAGGAAGATGCCTGTTAAGCCCAGCTTCTTTAATTTCCGCAAATCCGGTGGGGACGGTAGCCGCTCGGGCTGCTTCGGCAGCTTGCACACTGCTACGCACAGAGGCTTCAATCGCCGACGTAGCAGCCTGTTGCGCAGCCATTGTAGCGCCTTCGGTAACCCGGGAAACTTCCGCGCCCACACGCACTACATCCCTTTGTGCATGAGTATTTAAAGAAAAAACGACCAAACAAAGCGTTACAATACTTATATCATGTAGTTTCATAAGTTCCTCTTAGTTGTAGTGTAACAAAAGTTTGTAATTTTTCCCAGGTACAAAAGGCCCAGATAAAATCTGGGCCCTTTTTGGATACTTTTGATACCTATTACAAAGTGGCTAAAGCATCTTCTTTATTTTTAATTTTCCCTTGCCACTGGGCACGGCGAATTTCCTCTAGTGTAGTGGAAATTTTCCGGCCGCTAAGGCCTTTTTCTTTTAAATCTTGCCCGCGCACCACGCACGGCTCTAGCGCAGACGCCGGTAAGCCCGGCAGTACCGCGCGCAAGATATTTTTTTTCATGTCCGACAACGGCGCTAACGGGCTCATTTTTTCTTGATAAACTTTCCACGCGCCCAAAATTTCGTGCGCGCTGGCCGCCGGCAAACGCAAACTACGCACAAATTCTTCACCGCTGGCGCCCAATAAACAAGCCAAAATGCCCACCCGCTCCATGGCATTTTTCGTTTTGAGTAACGACTCGTGCCACGTTAGGCCGGGCCAAGCAAATTTTAGAAGATCATATTTATCCATCAGCGCGAAAATTTCTTTTACGCGCTCTTCTTCCAAAATTTTAATTAGTTCGTGCGTAAAGCGGTCCCGCGTTACTAAAAGCGGATATTCACCTTTAACGGCTTCGCGCAGTAAACGCTCCGTTTTAGGAGCCAATTTCCAGCCGAACCGCCCCGCAAAACGGACTGCCCGAAACATACGCGTCGGGTCATCTAAAAAACTTTTATCGTGCAAAATACGCACCAGTCCGCCGTCGATATCTTTTTGTGCGCCGAACGGGTCATAGCATTTGCCAAAGGTGTCCGGGTTAATAGAAAAACACCAAGCGTTGGTGGTAAAATCACGCCGAAATAAATCATCCTTAATGTTTGGGCTCGGTTCTACTTGCGGCAGTGACCCCGGGAACGGATACGTTTCCTTACGCGTGCGGACCATATCCAGTTTCATTCCGTTTCCAAGCGATACGCGGTATGTGTAAAAACGAGAAAATTTATGTTTATCTCCCCCCCATTTTTTTACACAAAACCCCGCCACGGACTCTTGATTTCCGCTAAAAGCCAAGTCAATATCCAGCGTGTCGCGTTTTAAATAAAAATCGCGCACCGCCCCCCCTACTACCCAGGCTTTTAAACCCAATTTATTGGCATATTCGCCAACGGTGTATAATTGTTCTTTATATTTTTCCGGTATCATATCGTTAATGGTGCCGAAACCCCCTCCTGGCTCATTTGGTCTTCAAAGTTGCGCAGTAATTTGCTATTAAGTCCCCCTTTAAGCACCTTACTGGCCGCCACAGCATAATCGTTCGGCGTTTTGCCCCCAGCTATGACCGGCACATAATACGGGAAGTGATGTTCCCGAGCGTAAGACGGCTTTAACCGCGCCAACGCAAACCCCTGCGCTGCCGCCGAAGCCGCCACAGCTTCCGACTCAAATGAGTAATGTTCTTCTTCCTGCAAAATTTGTTTTAATCCGTCCAATCCAAACACACAAACAGGCGGATAATCCATGTGTAATTCTTTTAAAATCGTATTTTTGATTAGTTCGTAATCGTGTTGCATCCGCTCGCGCAATTCTTTTTCATTGGCGCGGTCTTTTTCGGAAAATACAAATACCAATAATTCTTCCGGAGCATCAAAATAGATTAAATTTCCGTCGTGATGAAAAAAAGTGCCACAATCTGGGCATTGCACTAAATTTAACTCCCCGCCCATAGCGGCTGTTTTTAAATCGGGGTCTTGGTCCGCACGGATAATAGACCAGTATTCCACATCAAAAGGCTCACAATGGTGGGGGCAGTGGGCGGGCCCTTCGTTTTTAATTGATTTCATAGGTATATTATAATCAAAAATAACCTCTTACGGCTACTTTTTGGCACTCCCTTTTTTGGGTTAGATTTACATAAAAAGTTCAAACGGACGCAAAAAACGCCCCGTACAAGATTCGAACTCGTATCCCTGGTTCCGAAGACCAGTGCTCTATCCAGTTGAACTAACGGGGCGTATATTTATTCTAGCAAAAAAAGAACCCTCTCTGCGGGGAGTATCCGCATTTACTAAAATTTGCTACAATAGAAATATCTTAATCTGTAGTAAGGAGTTATCCCATGGGTGGACATTCACACTGGGCCGGTATTAAACACAAAAAGGCCCTCGTAGACGCCAAAAAAGGCAAAATCTTCACAAAAATTTTACGCGAAATCACCATCGCCGCTAAAATGAGCGGCGGCAACCCGGACCAAAACCCGCGCCTTCGCAAAGCCATGGACGACGCTCGCGCCGCCAACATGCCGTTAGACAACATGAAACGTGCTATCATGAAAGGTACCGGTCAACTTCCCGGCGTGTCTTACGAAGAAATCACGTACGAAGGTTACGGCCCCGGTTCCGTAGCCGTGATTGTGGAATGCACCACGGACAATAAAAACCGCACTTTCTCGGAAATTCGCAAAATCTTCACCAGCCACGGTGGTTCTATCGGTACGGCCGGATGCGTGTCTTACATGTTTAAAAGCAAAGGCTTAATCGTGGTTAAAAAAGAAGACATTTCCGAAGACGATTTAATGAACTTAGCCCTGGAAGCCGGCGCGGAAGACGTCCGCACCGCAGGGGATGTGTACGAAGTAATTACTAACCCGGATATGGCAGAAATTGACGCCGTCAAAAAAGCCATTGAAGCCAAAGGAATTACCCCGGAATCGGCTGATTTAACAATGCTCCCGGATACGGAAGTGAACATCACCGATGAACATACGGCAGAAACTTTGATGAAAATGTTGGAAGCGTTAGATGATCACGATGACACTAAAAACGTGTACGACAACTCCAGCATTGACGAAGCGGTAGCCGCCAAAATCAACGCTTAAGAGGTTTCCTTGACGGAAAAATTAACCACCGTTTTAGGGATTGACCCCGGTTTAGACAGAACGGGATGGGCGATTCTCACCAGAGATGCCCGTTCCGTTCTTTCTTTGCAGGCCTGTGGACTGTTGCATACGGACGCCGGGCAAGAACTTCCCAAACGCCTGCATTACATTCATCAAGAACTCTCCAAAATTTTGCAAACGTACCGGCCGGACCAAATAGCCATGGAACAAAACTTTTTCTTAAAGCGCGCCGTTACCATGGCCAACACCGTAATGACACGCGGCGTTATTATTTTGGCATGCGAACAAGCCGGAAAACCGATTTCTTTTTATCCACCCAAGCGCGTAAAACTAATGCTTTGCGGCACAGGCACAGCCGATAAAAAACAAGTACAACGCATGGTGCAACTCACGCTTCAGTTAGACAAAGCCCCTTCTCCCGATGACGTAGCAGACGCCGTGGCCATTGGTATTTGCCATTTAAAAACGGCCCCGTTAACCGCTATGATAAACGTAAAGGCCGCATTCTTAGAAAAATTAAAACAAGCCAAAGCCCAACAACTTAAAAAATAACAACCGCTTTTAAGCGGTTGTTATATTTTTTCTACTTTACATAATTCCCATTGTTTTAAAGAGAAGGTAAGTTCTGCACTAAAAGTTTTACATAACGCCGGGTCGGCCTTTAAACCATAGGGTGTCAAAGAAATCGGGTCCGATAACACGTTTCCTTGCCAGCCTACTACATATATCGGTCCGTCAAATTGAGCAATAGTCTGCCTGATTTTATCATGCAAACGATGCTCGTAATATACTTCCGGCAACGAATTGCGTTTCTTTACATCTATACGTAACTTCTCCGGGTACATTTCTGTCGGTGGATATTTTAAACCGCCTACAAAAACTGTCTCTTTTGGGAAAAAAGGAGCCATGAAGGACAACGGGTTTCCATAAAACACTACCATAGAATGAGCCGGAATTTGCGGGAAGGAATAAAAACGGATGAGTTGTTTGGTAAACCCGGTCCGCCCCCATTCCGGAAACGAAGTAAACCCCCATATCCCCAACGCAAGTATCGTACATGCCACTAGCGACACCCGCTGCGAACACCACCGCCGAATAACGAGCACAATGAGTATCCCTGTAAAAGCCTCCAGCAAGATAATGTAGCGCAAAATAGAATATATCCGCAACCAACTGACATAAGCCACCACTACCATTACCAACAGCGAAACCACCAACGGTTTTTGCGAAAAGGATTTCCCGTGTTTATAAAACAACGCTGCCGTTAAAATAAAAAAGCAAATTTCTCCCAACCATAATCGCGGGTCTGCAAACGGCACTTCCGCCGGGGCGTGGATCCACTCTGCTAGCCACGTGGACGGGAAAAACACCCACTCTTTCCACGTTGTAGGGAAGAAACGCATATCCACCCAATTTCCGTCCGCAAAATACGGCGAATGGAATATCCCGTTAAAAAAAGGAAATACCGGGTTGTGATACACCACCCACAAACGTGCCATAAAATAGCCGTTAGTTAGTAAAAATCCGGCCAACGCACTTCCTAAAAATACGGCGGCTAACCGCCAAGGGGCAACTTGTTTCTTCCATTGGACAAACAACCCACAAGTAATCCCCAGGGCTAGCGGCGCTGCCGTGTATTTAAAACCGACCGCAGCTCCCATCAATGCCCCGGCCAGCCCCATACTTTTTAAAGAAGAAGAAGGTTTGGCAATATAACGAAACGTCAGGTAGGCAGTTGCCGCCACCAAAATGGAAATAGTTACTTCGTGTGTAGAAAGCCCGATTTGCGACAAAAACATACTGCCGCTACACCCTATCACTACTCCGAACCAAACAAATAAACGATCCTCTTTTTTTGGAAAAAACAATTCACAAATTTTATAAATGAGGAAGATAAAAAAGCCGGAGGGAAGCGCAAAAAGAAAAGTAACCAACCTCGGGAAATTATTCAAATACTTTACCGCCAAATAAAGCGGCACATCTAAAAGCGGATTAAAAAAAGTATGTATCCCCGCCGGCATCAAGTCTGTGTAAAAACGCCCGGTAAGAAACGCATACGGATTGTAGATGTGATAATTTAATAAATCCCAATTAGCATCTTGCCCCAGCAGTAAGCCTTCCAGTCCGCAAAACAGCATAAACCCGATTAGCAAGGCCATATCACGGCGAAACGGCGTTTTCGTAAGCCAATTCCACCCGAAAAATTTTTCTGCTTTCTTTTTTCCCATAGATAATAATTAGTATATTTTTTTCTGTAGCATAAACGCAACCGTTTGTGCTGTCGTTTCCCAACATAAAAAGATACAATATATATATGAATTGGATAGATTCTCACGCACATTTAAATGATCCTGCTTTTGATAATGACCGCACCTCCTTGCTAACAAACACATTGCCGCAAGCCGGTATTTGTGCATGCGTGGAAATCGGCTGTGCGCCTAACGAATGGAAACCGACGTTGGCGTTGGCTGAAAAATATCCGTCCTTTATATATGCGGCGTTAGGAGTCCACCCGGAATATGCGCCCCAATTTCAAGAACAACACACCGCCGAGCTAGCCCAACTGCTGGCGGATAAAAACGTTGTGGCCGTTGGAGAAATCGGCTTGGATTACACTTGTTTGGAAATTGCTAACAAAGAGCTACAACACAAAACCTTTGAACAAATGTTGCAGCTGGCAAATCAAACACAACTGCCGATTGTATTGCACGTGCGCCGGGAAGGCGAAGATTTTTCGGCTTATGAAGATTGTTTTTATCAATTGAAATATTCCTGGAAAGGCGTCAGCCGCACCGTTTGCCCCGGGGTGCTCCACTGTTTTTGTGCCCGTTACGAAGAAGCCAAAAAAGCATTAGACCAGGGGCTTTTATTAGGCATCAACGGTTGTTTCACTTACAAAAAAAATGAATATATCCGCGAGGCCGTCAAAAAAGTGGGCGCGGATAAAATTATTTTAGAAACGGATTGTCCCTATCTTTCCCCCCAAGGCAAACGCGGCACCCGCAACGACCCTTCTAATATTGCGCTGTTGGCCCAATACATAGCGGATTACTTAAATATCCCGCTGGAAGAACTTTCCCGCCAAACAATACGAAATACAAAAGCATTGTACTTACTACCTTAAGTTTGCTACACTAGCCGTAATGAGGGAGCTATGTGGCGCATTAAACTTTTATTTTCTCTTTTCTTATTTGGCACCTGTTTACTGCTTGCGGCCCATACGTTGCCGACATTGCTTTCCCTTTTTGTGCCGCAGAATGCAAAATCGGCGAGCAAAGAGGTTAAACCACCCAGCCAGCTGGTGGTGCTGTTGAAAAATACGTCTCACTTTTTGCAACAAATTCCAAAAAATACAGTTGCTTTCGCACAGACGGCTTTTTCGCGTCCGCCGGCCCCCCGCAAGGCAGAAATACCCACAGCTATGCCTACGCATCACGCCGCGCCTTCCAACGTGCTGCAAATTACGTTAGAAGATGAAAAACCCCCACTTTACAACCCGGCCCTGGGTAAAGAGGCTTCGGCCCGTTTGGAAGAATTTTTAAATGAGCGCCGCGCAAAAAATGCCACCCTGGCTACCGACACCCGCACTTATTTTGGTGAACGCGCCCAACAAGAAGTATTATTTGTACTCGTAGAAGATGAAAAAGCTTCGCTGAATAACGCGCTTAACAGCCGTTCCGCGCAAGAATTTGCTAAACGCCAAACGCAAACTGACCAGCAAACCCAAGAGCAACTTAATAAAATTTTTGAACGCTACAAAACTTCTTTTAATAAGCCCCTTTATATTGCGCCTTTGACCAATTCCAATTTCTTTTAATCTCCCCTTAAAAAGCACTTCTCTTTTTAGAATTAAAATGCTATGCTAAAGACCCAGGATGTCACGATTAAGGAGGACGCACTATGCGCATGATTGACCTGATTATCAAGAAACGGAATGGACACACCCTCACGCAAACGGAATTTGATTTTGTGGCACAAGGCGCCGCTAACGGCACCGTACCGGACTATCAACTCTCTGCTTTTTTAATGGCCTGTTTTTTACATCCGTTGTCTGATGCAGAAACAGCTATGCTGACAAAGGCCATGGCGCATTCCGGCGGACGCCTGGATTTTTCAGCTTCCACACAACTTCCTAAAGTAGATAAACATTCCACCGGCGGCGTGGGAGACGGTATCTCTATGGCACTGGCTCCGTTAGTGGCTTGTGCGGGTGTGGCCGTGCCAATGATGTCCGGCCGGGGGTTAGGGCACACCGGCGGCACGTTGGATAAATTAGAATCTATCAAAAATTTTGAAGTACGCATCCCGGCCAAACTCATTTATCGCCAAATTCAAAAATTAGGTGTTTGCATGTTCGGCCAAACCAAAGACTTAGCCCCCGCCGACAAAAAACTATATTCTTTGCGCGATGCTACCGGTACCGTGGAAAGCCGCCCGCTGATTGTGGCCAGTATTTTATCTAAAAAATATGCCGAAGGGGTGGACAGTTTACTGATGGACGTAAAATACGGGTCCGGTGCATTTATGCAAAAATTAGAAGATAGCCGCAAGTTAGCGCGCGCTTTGGTGCATACGGCTAAATTGCTCGGCCTGAAATGTCGCGCGCTGATTACGTACATGGACCAGCCGCTGGGCCGTGCTATCGGAAATGCGAATGAAATGCGCCAAACAGTACAAATTTTAAAAGGTAATAAAATACTGGCGCCCGACTTCTATGAATTACTATTACAAGAAGCTACCGAAATGTTACTAATTTGTGGCAAATACAAAGATGCTCAAAAAGCACGCGCCTTATTGGAAGCAAAAATTGAAAGCGGCGAAGCCGCTGCTAAATTGCGTGAAATGATTAAATGGCAAGGTGGCAGCCCGCGGGCCGTAGACGATCCGGAAAATTATTTCCAAAACGCCAAATTAAGCCAAACTATTAAAGCCGACAAAAACGGTTATGTGGCTCATATTGATGCCAAAACCGCCGGCATGGCAGGCGTATTGTTGGGTGCCGGACGCAACACCATGGAAGACGAAATTGATTACGGCGCCGGGATTTGGCTATATAAAAAGGCAGGCGATAAAGTGAAAAAGGGCGATACAATTGCCATGTTATACGCCTCGGACAAAAAGCGCTTAAAAGACGGCGTTACTTTATTTAAAACAGCTGTGCAACTAAGTGCTAAAAGGCCGGCGCCCTACAAAATTGTAAAAGAAATTATTAAATAACACTAAAAAGGGGACCTGATAACAGGTCCCCTTTTTTGCTATTACAAAAACATTTAAGCGGCGGCAGCGGCTTCTTTTACAGGCTGTTGCGGCAATGTAAACCAGAATGTAGCCCCTTGGCCTAAACCGGCACTTTCCACGCCAATATCCCCACCATGTGCATTAACGATTTCTTGCGCAATAGAAAGCCCCAATCCCCAACCTTGTTTTTTTAGGTTACGGTCGGTATCTGCTTGGTGAAATTTCAAGAAAATCTTTTCTTTTTCAGTGTGTAAAATGCCCGGGCCATTATCGGAAATTTTGCAAGTTAATACGCCATTTTCCACATAAAAACGCGCTTCCACGCGGCCGCCTTGTGGTGCAAATTTAATAGCATTACCAATTAAATTGTTAATTACTTGAGAAATACGGAACCGGTCCGCCATTACAATGACTTCGGAAGGATACTCATACTTTTGCAAAAAGATACCTTTCTTTTGGGCATTAACGGCTTGCAACGTGATAACGTCGTTTAATAACGCATTAAAATTAAAGGGTTGCCCGTCCATTTTAAACCGGCCGGATTCAATCATAGAAATATCCATTAAATCCGTCATGAGCATGTTCATATTATCGGTAGCTTTTAAGATGTTATTTAAGGCCACCTGGTCGTTATTATCCCCCCCTTGCGGAGCATCCATCATCAAGAAGGAGGCAAACCCCTGAATAGAAGAAAGCGGCTGGCGCAAATCGTGCGCCACGATAGACATAAATTTAGAGCGAATTTCGTTTAAGCGGGTGAGTTCCTGGTTAGACAAGCGCAACTTGTTTACCATCCCTTCCAGGGCATTTACTTTGCCGGAAAGCTGCATCTGTAAAGACGCAATTTGCTGTTGATAGTTATGTTCCGCTTTCATAATAGTACGGTTCATCTTACGTAAAACGAATTTTTTGGTAATCCAATACGTAATAAGCGACAAAATAGCCGCTACCAACAACGAATACGATACAAACATTTGCCATAATGTCATAAAAATACCCTCTAATTAACTTGTAATGGTGCGCCGTACACACGTTCCAACTCTTCGCGAGAAAGAGCTCCTTCCCGCACTAAGCGTCCTTCCTTCATGGTGTCCACCACGCTGGAAGCCACCGGGCTTAGCGTGCCGCCTAAAAAAATAAAATCTACTTTTCCGTCAAACGTCTTAATAATATCTTCTTCGCGTGTCAAAACGGGCTGTCCGTGCACATTGGCACTGGTGCAAGCCAACGGCCCGGTAAGCCGCTGCAATAAGTTTACTAAAAAATTGTTCCCCGGTACACGCAAACCTAAACCGGCAAATCCGCGCGTGAGCGATTTTCCCTCGTTACTAGGCGGCACAATCAGCGTCAAAGCGCCGGGCCAATATGTCTGCGCCAAACGCAATGCGCCTTCGGAAAATTCTGCCACTTGGCGGGCTTGCTCCAAGGAGCCGGTTAAGATTTGCAACGGGCTTGTAGCCGGGCGTTGTTTTAACGCATAAATTTGTCCAATGGAATCTTCACAAAAAGCACCCGTTCCCAACCCATACACCGTATCGGTGGGAAGTACCGCCAACGCTCCCTGTGCTAAATCTTGGGCCGCTTCTTGCAGGAGCGACTCTGTGACTTGAGCGCAATCAATAATACGGGTCCGGCTCATGGTCTTCCTCGGTATTTTCGGTAGCAGGGCGGTCAATAATCAGCACAAATTCCCCCTGCACTTTTGTTTTTTTAGCAAAGGTGGCGGCTAGTTCAGTAGCACTGCCGCGTAGCCACTCTTCATACACTTTTGTTAGTTCCCGCGCCGCAATAACCGGGGTATTTTCACCCAGCGTACTAGCAATAAGTTCCAACATTTTTATAACCCGGTACGGCGATTCGTAAATAACCACCGGGTGATTCTGTGCATACGCCGCAGAAAGTATCTTGGCTGCCTTGCCGGGTTTGCGCGGCAAAAAACCCAGAAATGTAAACGCTCCTCCCGTAATTCCTGCCCCGGCCAGGGCACACGCCACGGCACTAGGCCCCGGAAGGGACGTAACGGGTATCCCCGCCTCCACCGCCGCGCGGACCAACTTCCACCCCGGGTCGGAAATACAAGGCGTTCCGCAATCCGACACGAGCGCGCAGTTTTTGCCACTTTTTAACGCTTCCAAACAACGCGCAACAGACCGCTCGTCATTTTCGTTATAGCGGTAGGTAGGTTTGGAAATACCGAAATGGGAAAGTAAAATTTGGCTGCGGCGCGTATCTTCGCACAGCACCGCATCGGCGCTTTTAAGCACTTCCAGCGCACGCAAAGTAATGTCTTGTAAATTTCCCAAGGGAGTCGGTACGATATAGAGCATATTATAGAGTATATAAAATAATGGACAGGACCGCTTATAAAAGCCCAGAAAAAATATACGTACATGAAGTCCTTTTTTTGTACAATATTTAATTACTGTTACACAGTGAGGATAAAAATAAAAAATGTCTCGGATTTTGTCTAAAATAAAATTAAACACCTTCGCTATTATCCTGTCCATTTTGGCACTGGTTGCCGCTTTAACCTGGATTGTTCCTTCCGGCGCCTATAACCGGGCCGAAGTAAACGGGCGGCAAGTCGTCGTGGCGGGCACTTATCAACCCGTAGCGGCCAGCCCGCAAGGGATTTTTGATTTATTAAAATCACCTGTACAAGGATTTTCGCGGGCAGCAGATGTCATCGTATTTTTATTGCTAATCGGCGGCGTGTTAAGCGTGGTAGAAAAAACCGGTGCCATTACTGCCGGTATTCAAGCCGCTAGCGCCTTCTTTCACCGCTATCCAAAATTACGATTCTTATTTATCCCGTTGGGTATTATTGTTTTTTCGTTGTGCGGAGCGACTTTCGGCATGTGCGAAGAAGCACTCATTTTTATTCCCATTTTTATCCCGCTGGCGCTTTCGCTTGGGTACGACTCGGCCCTCGGAACAGCCATCCCGTTTATCGGGGCAGGAGTCGGGTTTGCGGCGGCCTTTACCAATCCGTTTACCGTAGGAATTGCGCAAGGAATTGCCCAAGTACCGCTTTATTCCGGCTTAGGATATCGCCTCATCATTTGGGCCATTTGTACTACCGTTGTGATTACGTGGCTTAGCGTTTACGCCATGCGTGTTCACAAAGATCCGACCAAAAGTCTGACCTATGAATTTGATATTGAAAAGCGCAAAGAACTAAAACTTAATAAAGAAGAAACCCGTATTACCCGCCGGCAGAAATGGGTACTGATTGCGTTTGGGTTGGGAATGGTCGGGCTGGTTATTGGAGTGCTCAAACCCCAACTTTGTGCGCTGATACAACGTGCCTGGGGAATTGATTTAATGCAACTACTCCGTTTGGAAGAAGCGGGTTGGTATATCACCGAAATTGCAGCATGGTTTTTGGGAATCGGGTTTGTCTGCGGTTTTTTAGGCAAAATGAAAATGCAACAATTTAGTGATGCCTTTTTCGACGGGGTGCGCGGCATGGCCGAAATTGCCGTTCTACTTTGTTTTGCACAAGCCATTGTAATTATCGCCGAGAATGGACATATTTTAGATACCATGCTGGAATGGATGTCCGGCGCGATTAAACATTTACACCCGGTATGTGCCTCGTGGGCTGCCATGATGTTACAGACTGTGATTGATTTCTTTATTCCGTCCGGTTCCGGAAAAGCCGTACTCACCATGCCGATTTTGGCCCCGCTGGCCGATTTAATCGGCATTACGCGCCAAACCATGGTGCTCGCCTTCCAATTAGGCGGCAGTTGGCTCAACATGGTCATCCCGACGGATCCCGTAACCATCGCGGCTATCGGCTTTGCGCGTATTGCCTATCCTAAATGGTTAAAATGGATGTTGCCGTTGTTACTGGTAATGTATTTGTTATCGTTTGCCTTGCTCATACCGCCGTATTTTATGAAATGGCAATAATCGTTTTTGTGCGTCCCCCGCATTTATTTTGTTTGAGCCGGGGGACGTGTTTTTACAAAAAAACATGTATTAAAAAAGAGGAAAACAAAAGTAAATGAGAAAGAAGTTGTGTAACACCTATTTTTTGGTGTTTTGCATTCTGTTGTGTGTAGCAGCCTTTACATGGTTGCTCCCCACCGGTCAATATGACCGCGTGGAAGTGGACGGTCAAACCGTGGCCGTGGCCGGTTCTTATCACCCCGTAGATAAAAACCAACAAAATATAGGCGATATTCTGGCAGCCCCCATCAAAGGTTTTAGCAAATGCTCGGAAATTATTGCTTTTATCTTGGTAGTAGGTGCGTTGTTTACCGTTATTGAACGAACCCAGGCCATTAATACGCTGATTAAAAAAATAAGTTTTTTCTTCCGCGAACATCCCAAATACCAGCGGTGTTTTATTCCAACCTGTATTTTCTTGTTCTCGTTATGCGGGGCTATGTTTGGCATGGAAGAGGAAACCCTGATTTTTATTCCTATTTTCATCCCGCTGGCACTCTCGCTGGGATATGATACTGTTGTAGGAATGTCTATCCCGTTTATCGGTGCTTTTACCGGCTTTTCGTCGGCCTTTGTAAACCCGTTTACGGTGGGGATTGCCCAAACCATTGCGCAACTTCCCATGTATTCCGGTTGGCAATACCGCCTGATTGTATGGTTTATTTTTACCTCTATTGTAGCCGGCTTTTTTGCATGGTACGGCGAACGGGTGCGCAAACACCCTACTAAAAGTCTTACTTATCAGTTAGATCTAAACAAACGCGCCGAGCTGAATATTATTAACGATGTAATTGTGGATGATAGCTTTAAATTGACCCGTTCCCATAAATTGGTAATCGCTTCTTTTATGGTGGGGATGGCCGTGTTGTTTTACGGGGTTATTCGCTATCAATGGTACATGATTGAAATCGCTGCCGTCTTTTTAGGCGTAACGATTGCATGTTCCTATTTTGGTAAACTGACGCTGGACCAAACCACCGATGCTATTATAGACGGCGCCAAATCTATGATTAACGTTTGTATTTTAATGGCCTTGGCACGCTCAATTGTCATCGTAGCAACCGAGGGGCATATTTTGGATACCTTCTTGCATACCATGACGCAACTCGTCGGCCAATTGCATCCCATTGTTGCTTCTCAGGCCATGTTCCTAATTCAAACGATATTAAACTTTTTCGTCCCCTCCGGCTCTACCCAAGCCGTGCTGACCATGCCTATCATGGCACCGTTGGGAGATTTGGTGAACGTGTCGCGCCAGACCGTTATTTTGGCCTTCCAGTTCGGGGACGGTTGGGGAAACCCCATTTTGCCCACAGCCCCCGTTACGATGGGTGCATTAGCACTGGCGGGAATTTCGTATCCTATGTGGGTAAAGTGGTTTTTAAAATTGGAAATAGTACTGGTAACACTATCACTACTGCTTCTGATACCTGCGTATTATATTTGGTAGAATAAAAAAAGCCCTTTGGTTCTTCCAGAGGGCTTTTAAGAATTATGGTAAACGAACTAAAAACAATTACGTTTTTTCATTGGACGGATTGGGCAGTCTTTGCGGGAGTGTTAGTGTTAACGGCAGCCGCGGCCGTTTATGGCAATTTACGTTTAAAACGCAAAAAAAACTCCGGTGAGATGACTCCTTTGGACTACCTACTCATGGGCCGGCAATTAACGCTTCCGCTATTCGTAGCCACGCTGGTAGCTACCTGGTACGGAGGTATTTTTGGTGTCAATGAAATTACGTTTAATTACGGCATTTACAATTTTGTAACGCAAGGCTTTTTTTGGTATGTGGCATATTTAATTTTTGCTTTTTTTGTAGCTAAAAGAATCGTGCGCTATAACTCGCTTACCCTGCCGGACTTAACCGAAAAAATGTTCGGCCCGCAATCGGCCAAAGTAGCCGCATTTTTTACACTTTTCTATATTACCCCGGTAGCGTATGTGTTGAGTTTAGGCCTTTTTCTGCATATGGTATTTGGTATCGGTGTGCTGAGCGGTATGATTTTGGGCACCGTGTTTACGTGCTTATACACTGCTTGGGGCGGTTTCCGTTCCGTGGTATTTTCGGACCTGGTGCAATTTTTTGTGATGTGCGGAGCCGTGCTGCTGGTGGTTTTATTTTCCGTTCATACCTTTGGCGGACTAACTTTTTTAAAAACACATTTACCGGCTTCTCACTTTACTCTTACGGGCGGCAACTCGTGGCTCAATACGCTGATTTGGGGATTTATTGCTCTGTCCACGTTAATTGACCCTAGCTTCTATCAACGCTGCTTTGCGGCCAAAAGTCCTTCCGTAGTTAAAAAAGGCATTTTAATTTCTACCGCTATTTGGTTTTTATTTGATATTTGCACAACGGTTGGCTCCTTATATGCTCGTGCGATTCTACCTAATGCCGAACCGCGGCAAGCTTATTTCTTTTATGCGATTCAACTCTTGCCTGTCGGACTACGGGGATTTTTTGTGGCGGGAATTTTAGCCATTATCTTATCCACGCTTAATTCCTTCCTGTTTATCGCTTCTAACACGCTCAGCTATGACTTGCTAAGAAAACGCTTTAACAACGTAGTCTTTTCCAACCGAATTGCTATTTTTGCGATAGGTGTATTGGCTATTTTACTAGCGCAGATTTTACATGAAAGTTTTAAAGAAATCTGGCTCATTTTAGGCTCTTATTTCTCGGCCTGCTTGTTGGTACCGATTTTACTGGGTTACTTATATCCAGGGCACATATCGGATCGTTTATTTGTGGTTTCTTCTTTGATAAGTGCCCTAGCCATGACTTTGTGGCAAATATTTCCACGCCCCGAAATGTTGGAAGTTTTGGAACCTTTTTATATTGGCGTAATGGTCAGTTCCATTGTGCTAATTTTCTGCAGACGGAGAAAACAAGATGCCTCGGCAAATATTATTGATAGGTAATGGCCGGGTTTTACCGGCTGCGTGGCTGGGTGCATTAGCCAAAAAAGCCTCGTTGGTAGTTTGTGCAGACGGCGGGGCAGACCGTGCTTTAGCCGCCGGGGTACACCCGGACGTAATTATAGGCGATTTAGATTCCGTTTCTTCTAAAGCCCGCAAACGCTGTGCCAATGCACAATGGATTGCCGTGGCTGACCAAAATAACACTGATTTGGAAAAAGCTTTAAATTGGATTTTACGCCACAACTATTCTTCCTGCACATTGGTTGGTTTTGACGGGAATCGAATGGATTTTTCGTTTGGCAATTTACTTGTTTGCGCGGCTTACGCTAAAAAATTAGCCCTTTCGTTTGCCGGACCGGGTTGGCAATTATTCCCACTTTTTAAAACGCGCCGGTTTGCATGCTTGCCCAAAAAGCGTGTAAGTTTAATTCCTTTAACGTCCTGCCAGGGAATTACGTTAACAGGGCTTAAATATCCTTTAAAAAACGCCCGGGTGGCGCTTGGCACCACACGAACGTTAAGTAACGAAACAATCGGAAAGACGTTTTCAGTAACTATCAAAAAAGGGCTACTACTGGTGTATTTGGAAGATTAATTTTTAGATTCTATTTGTTGATATAACTTCTCGGCCTCTTTTAATTGAGTACGAGATTTTTCCAAATAAGGAAGTGCTTTTTCTGTTTCCCCTTTAGCCGCTAACACGGCTCCCAAATGATAGGCTATCTCTGCATTTTGCTCCACCGTTTTGGGCGCAATAGAACGTAGCAAATCAAGGGCTTGGTCCAACTTGCCTTGTTTAAAATAAATCCACGCTTGCGTATCTATAAAAGCTTCATCTTGCACAATGGCCAACGCTCGCGCAATATATTCTTCTGCCTCGTTCAAGCGTATGCCACGCTGGGCCAAACTGTAAGCATACAAATTAAGCGCTGCGGCATTTTTGGGTTGTTCGGCTAATAACTGCTTGAGTTGCTTTTCCATTTCTTTGTATTTTTTTAAACTTTCCAACGCATACGCGTAATGTAAACGCGCTTCATGATATTGGGGGCGGCTCTTTAACACTTCTTTAAACACTTGCGCTGCTTTTGCATACGAATCCGCATCATTTAACGCTAACCCATAAAAGAAACCTATTTCCACGTTGTCCGGGAAGTTTTTATAGGCTTGAGATAGGGTGCGGATACTTTCTTGCGGTTGGTTAAGACGTTGCTGATAAAAACTTACCTGTAATTGATAGGAAGCTGTCTTTTCGTAGTCTGCGGAATCTTTTAAATACGAGATAGCTCCCGCATAATTCCCCCGATTCTCCGCTAAAAGGGCCAAAAAATAAGCCGCTGACGGGTTATGAGTATCGGCTTCTTTGGTTTTCAGAAAATACTGCTCTGCCTTGGGAATATCTTTTACCAACAAGAATACAGACCCCATCCGGGCATACATTTCCGCGTTGGCATACCCCAGATTTTCTAATTCTTCCAATTCATGTAACATTAAAAAATACTGGGAGGTTTTTTCATAAACATTGGCGCGGCCTAAACGCGGGTTTGGATTTTTGGAGTCAGCTTTTATGCCTTTTTCATAATAGGAAAGAGCCGGCTGTACTTGTCGGTTCCGCCAATACAAGTAACCGATTTGAGTGTAAATATCGCTGGCAATTTCCGGGTAAGATTGGGCTAATTTATTTAATTTCTCTACGGCCGTGTTCATATCCATGACCGACAAAACCAGGCCGTAACTGGCTAACGTTTGCAAATTATCGGGATCCAGCGCGAGGGCTTTTTCGTAGGCTTGCGCCGCGCCTTCCAGGTCGGCTTGCATGGCCAAGTAAGAAGCATATGTATTCCAATCTTCGGCGGTATTTTCGCCCTGTTCAATAAAATTAATATATGGTTTTGCAAGCTCCGGCTGGTTTTGCGCGATAGCTGTTAAAACAAGTTGATGTTTTAAGTATTTAGAATCCGGGTCTTGAGCGAGGGCTTTTTCAAGTAGCCCAAACGCTTTAGGGTCCGCCGTGCGCTGCGCATAAACAGCCGCAATATATTGATTAAAAAGTTGGGCTTCTTGCTTGCCTTGCGGGTCTAACGGCAGTGCCTGTAATGAGAGTGCGCCCCCCATCAGCAGCAGTAATAAAATCTTTTTCATACGGTACGATTAAAAATCAGGGCGTCTTCTTTGCCATGATAAAAATTTTTACGACGGCCGGCTTCTTGAAACCCGGCTTGCCGGTAAAGTGCTTGAGCCGGGAGATTATACTCATTGACTTCCAAGGTAACCGTTTGACCGCCTTCTTTTTTAATTTCTTGTAAGGCGTGAGCCAACAAGGCGGAACCAACACCCTGACGGCAATGGGCCGGATGTACGGCCACATTTAAAATTTCGCAGAAACCAGCCACTTGCCGGTATGCAACAAAACCAATCACTTGTTCTTCTTTCACCGCACACCAAACGTAAGAAATGCCTTCCACCAACTCGGCCGGCCAACCGCGCGGCCCCCATTTGGCACTGTATGGTTGCAAATCTTCTATAGCACTTAATAAAGCAATATCTGTATATCTAGCGCGGCGTATGTTCATTTGGGATTCACCAATTCAAACCGGGCCGGTTTTAAATAAAGCGGTTCCAGTGCGTTGTTGGCCCAGGTGTCCTCTTGCGCCATGGAAAGTAGCGTAGCCGGACGGACAAAACAATCTTTTTTGGCCGCATATGCAAAGGCCGGGCCGGCCAGCGTTTGCAGCGGGGCGTCTTCCTTGGCACTGCCCGCCAAAAATAAAGGGCGCTGATACGAGGAAAGACGCTTTAATAATTCCTCACGCGAAAGCCACAACGGGGCGTGATTTTCTTCATCAAAAAATTGTAAAAAGTATTCCTCCCTAAATGCATGGAGCACAACGCCAAGCACGCCGTTAGGGTTTTCTTTCTTCCATTTTTTAAAGACCGCAGAACTTTCCGTTTGGCGGCGCAGCACTTCAAAAAGAGTAGCCCCCCGCACCTCGGCATGGTTTAAGTATTTAAGCATGGAGGCAAACGTAAGCGAAATACGGATCCCCGTAAAACGGCCCGGCCCTCGCACAATAAACACGCGGCCGATATCCGTCATAGCGGCGTGGCAAGCGGCCAGGGCACTATGAAGCGCCGGGAACAAAAGCCGTTCTTGCTTGATTCCTTTGCGGCGGCGGGTGCATTTTTCCCCGCGGTAACTAACCGTTACCGTTAAGGTGCCGCCCGAAGTATCCAATCCAACTATGGCCTCGCCGTTTTGCTGCATAAAGCCTCCAAAAGCATATCCGACACACGCCCAAAAGAAGTTAGTTTAATAATACGTTGGTCTGCCTGCTGTAACACAAAATCCATTTCCAAACGGTCTTGCGGCAACATATGACGAATCGGATCCGGCCACTCCGCCAAAATAATTGCTTGTTCGTCCTCCAGCATTTCTTCAAACCCTAAATTAAACACTTCCCCTTCTTCCAAACGAAATAAATCAATATGAAATAAACGGTGTTGCTTATTGTGGTATTTTTTCATCAAACTAAAACTGGCACTGGTGGGCGAACTTTTAAGCCCAAGCGCTTGGGCCACCCCTTTTACAAACACCGTTTTGCCGGCGCCAATCGGCCCTCGTAAAAAAACAATTTCTCCCCCTTTTAGCACCTGCGCAAAATAACGCGCTAAGGCTAAAGTATCTTTGGGAGAAGCAGAAACAAATTGGGCTGTTTTCATTATTTTACCGTTTTGATACAAACTTCGCGTCCGTCAAGAAAAGTGCGGTCTTTGTTAGACGGATCCAACACATCTTTCCCATCTACCAAAAATACATACTTATATTCCCCGGCAGTTAACGCTACGGACGTATCAAAATAGCCTTTCCGATACGCTTTTAATACAATGGGGTCTTTACCCCAACGGTTGAAATCGGCCGCTATTTCCACTCTTTTGGCGTTGGGAGCTGTGATGAAAAATTTTCGGTATTTTACTTCTGTGTCAAAAGTAACAGATTTGGGTTTTCGTCTTTCTTGCAAGGTTTCTTTATTTAGCGGAGCAACCGAAGCGGCACTTTCAATCGTTTGGGAAGTGTAATCAATATAATCGTCCGACAATACAAAAAACCACGTCATGGCTCCGGCCAAGAGCAAAATAAACACAACAAACAGTATGCCCGGGCGTTTAGTCGTTGGCATCCAAGAAACTCCTTAAATAAAACTCGGCTCCCTCGGCTTTGGCCACTTGTTCTACGGCTTTAGGGTCCGGCACGGTGGTATCTACACAACTAGCCACCACACGTGAAATACCTGCTTCTACGCATAAGTGGATAAATTCACGCACATCTTCGTAACCGTTTTCATACCCTTGTGCCGGGCGAACAATTTTACGCCAAGTTTCTTCATCGGCCGCATTAAGGCTAATGTTAATTTCGTCCAACACGCTGGCCAGCGAAGGCACAATGTTTTTATGATTAATTAAATTGCCCAGTCCGTTTGTATTTAAACGGATTTTAAACGGCGGATATTTAGCTTGCGCCCGCCAGCCCTTTAACGTGTGAGCCACCAATAGGAGTTCGTCCAACCTCATGGTAGGCTCCCCATACCCGCAAAAAACGACTTGCTTAAAAGGCGCTTTGGGAAGTTCGTGTTCCAGCGCAACAATTACGTCCCGCGCGGAAGGTTCCCCGGTGGCTAAATTTAAATTATTGCCATGGAAATCCATGTTCCATTTTGTTTTGATACAAAAAGCACACAAATTGGGGCAACGGTTGGTCAAATTGATATAAACCCCTTCCCCAAAACGATATACAATAGCCGGCGCGGTTTGATTTGCCATAATACACCTCTGTTAGTATTATAGCAATTTACAAGGTCTGCGCCTGGGACCGAAGGCCCATAAACTCCTAGGACCAATGTCTCTTGTGAAAGCCACTACAAAGATATATCTTATAAGTATGAAAAGAATGTTACTTTTGCTGGCCTTGTTAGGGGCTACGCTCCCCGCCGCCGCGCAAGGAAATGTGCTTGCCAAAATAGGGCAGTGGAGCAAAACAACAATAACCATCCCCGAGATACGAACCGCTTCACAAGTATTAGCGCAGCGAGCGGAACAGTCCATCCGTCAAGCCCAGCAAGCGTATCAATCCTTACCGGAAAATTTCCCGCTCAATGTGACCTATGCTCCCGCGGTGCAATTGGTGGGCGCGTCCGCTTTTTATAACACGTCGCTCTATCCCAATGTCTATTTTCTTACTAGCAACCAACGGGCAAAAAACTATATTATTGCCCGCAACAACCGCCTACTTGTAAACGAAATTCACCGTTTGAACGATTTTGCCCCGGTAATGGAAATGCACTATCCGGCCATTAAGCGCAGAGCCGTGCTTTTGGAAAAACTGCCACAATACCAGGGGCTTACACAAATCCAATGGATGCAAGAATTAGTTCGCCTCATTCCCGCTCAAACTCGCTATCTATTTATTGGAGAACAGCATAATTTACCCGCTATTCAACAAGCGCTGCAAGATTTTTTAGTCCAATTACGGAAAACCTATCCGCAACGAAAAATTATTTTATTTTCGGAATTTTTACCGAAAGGAATTTCTTTTGATTCGGTGGAATCTATACAATTCTCTACGTTTAATTTCAACAAATATGAAACAACATCTTATTTGAAACTTTTTGAAAACGCCCTTGCTAACGGGATACCCGTCGTCGGACTGGAACACCCGGACCATGATCTTTTTGGCCCTGATGTACAAATGGTAAAGGGGCACGAACCTAACCAAATACCTTTTTGGAATTCTTTAGAAGGCTTACATCAACGTAACGATTTGTGGTATCAAATTTTGCAAACGCACCGGAACGCTAACCCGGATGCACTGTTTGTAATTCATACCGGTGCCGGACACGCCTTGTATAACCGTCCCTTTTCTTTAGGAGCCCGTTTTGCGTCGGAAGAAACTTTTGTTGCCGCTTTTTATCCGCAACCTTCTGCCAATATCTATTACCGAGATCCGGTAGAACTATTGTATAAACCGGCTCATTTGCCGGAAACATTTTTACACCTTACTATCCCGGCACATATTCAAGCGGCGGGTTTTAACGCCCGGTTGCGCGTTCCTGTATCCCAATAATTGTTTGTTATCTTGCACTGGCAAGCCTAGGCAAAAAATAATAAAATAAGAGTATTGGAAGGGTGGCCGAGTGGTTTAAGGCGTCAGTCTTGAAAACTGATATACGGGCAACTGTATCGAGGGTTCGAATCCCTCCCCTTCCGTGTCAATTTAGAACCCCGCCTTGTGCGGGGTTTTTAATTGACAGGATGTATAAGGAGCGGCATAAACTGCTTTATGCCGCGGGGATTCGAAAGGCGCAGCGATGTATGAGTTTTGCCGGAGGCAAAGGCGAATACCGCGAGCCCGGCCTGCAGGAAAATTTCGTTAGAAATTTTACCGGA